>JAZOUW010000029.1:0-21828 GCA_045658385.1 Faecousia sp. | reverse complement strand
GGGCAGCCAGAAATCTTTTGCGGTTGGCGAACCGCTCATGCGTCTTAAGACGCGGCTGTATCGGGCCCTTATAGGGCCTGTCCAAGCCACCGGCTAAGCCCGTGGTCTTGACTGTGTATATTTGATAGTTTTGGTCGCGCTATTTCAGCAAAACAAACAAAAAAAGCTATTTAAGAAAATAAGGCTTGCTGATGTGGCGATATCCTTGCTAGAATGGAAAAAAAGGAAGATTCCTGCTTTTATGAGGTGATATTATGATCCCACGAAAAATGGAGCCGCTGAACATCAAAGAGTTGAGCCGACAAAGAACAGCACAGGATGCCATCACATTTCCTATGGAACATTTCATCCGGGCAACGGAAGAATATACGACTGCCGAAAAGCACATTCCTGCACCATATTTTCGCAGAGTCCTGCAGGTAAAACCCGGCCTGGTAAAGGCAAAACTGCTGGTTAACGGTTTGGGCATTTACTATGCCTATTGTAACGGAACAGACATTACAAAAGGCCCCTTTGCACCCTATCGGGCCAATCCGGATCACAGAGTTTATTTTGACTGTTACGATCTGACCGATCAGCTGCAGGAAGGTAAAAATGTTCTTGCATTTTGGCTGGGTGTGGGCCTGCAAAGCTCTGTCGTACCGTGCTGGGGATGGAGCGTTTTGCCCTGGCGCGGCGCGGTGCAGATGACGTTCTCTTTGGAATTGGAATATGCGGACGGGGCAAGGGAAACGATTTATTCCGACCCGGAGACCAAGGTTGCGGAATCTTCGGTGATTTTCAATGACTTTCTGGCAGGCGAGCATTATGATGCCCGTCTGGAGCTTCCCGGCTGGAATCTTCCGGACTACGATGACAGCGCCTGGCGCCCTGCGCTGACTGCCCCTACGCCCCGGGGCGTTCCTTGTCTGTGTCAGGCAGAGCCTATCGGCTGCTTTGAGGAGCTGAAACCTATTGCGGTGATACCTGTGGAGCAGGGGTATGTGTATGATTTTGGCAAAAATGTGGCCGGCGCTTGCCGCTTGCAAATCAACGGCCAGCCGGGTCAGAAGCTGATTTTTGATTATTTCGAATGGATGGATAACGGAAAACCCAGCTTTAATTGTATGTTTCCCCGGAAAGATGTGTGGCTGAATCAGGATATGTATATTTGCCGCGGGGGAGAGGAAAGCTGGATGCCCCGGTTTATTTACCACGGCTTCCGCTATGTGTTGATTCAGGGTCTGACACCGGAACAGGCCACGCCGGATCTGCTGCGCTATGTGGTGATGCATTCAGATCTGGAGAAGATCGGCAGCTTCCACTGCGACAATGAAATCGTCAACGCCTTACAGGCAGCGGCAGAAAATTCTGATTGGGCGAACTTCTTCTATTTCCCCACAGACTGCCCCCACCGGGAAAAACACGGCTGGACGGCAGATGCGTCCTTGTCCGCAGAGCAGATGCTTTACAATATGCAGCCTGCCAACAGCTGGAAGGAATGGTTGCAGAACATCTACCGGGCGATGACACCGGAGGGTGGTCTTCCCGGCATTATCCCCACCGGTGGCGCTTGTTATGACTGGGGCAACGGTCCAGCTTGGGACAGCGTGATCGTGGAACTGCCTTACCAGGCTTATCGCTACCGTGGCGACCGGCAAATCGTAGAAGAAGCGGTTGTGCCGCTGATGCGCTATTTGACATATCTGACTACAAAACGCCAGGAAAACGGCCTGATTTGTTTCGGTCTTGGTGACTGGTGTGATGTGGATGCCGAGGAACTGTTCTGCAACACGCCCCTGGTGGTAACGGACTCCATTATCGCAATGGATATTGCCCGGAAAGCTGCTTTTCTGTTTGGGGTTGCAGGCAGACCTACATTCCAGCAGTTTGCCCGGGAACTGTCTGACTCTCTGATGACAGATATTCGTCGGGAGTTGGTGGACCACGCGCAGCTGTATGTATACGGTGACACCCAAAGCACCCAGGCTATGGCGCTGTATTACGGCGTTTTTACGGAGGAAGAATTTGACGGCGCGATGGCGCACCTTTTGAAGCTGATCGCCGAAAAGGATGATCATTTTGCCACCGGTGTTCTGGGCGGTCGGGTGATCTTCCGGCTGTTGGCAGAGCATGGATATGCAGATCTGGCACTGAAAATGATCATTCGGGAGGACGCCCCCTCCTACGGAAATCTTATCAAGCGTGGCGCCACTGCTCTTTGGGAGGAATTCAACCCGCAAGACCCGGCCCGTGGCGACCAGAATCACCATTTCTGGGGCGATATTTCCGCTTGGTTCTACCGGTATTTGGGCGGTGTCCGTCCCAATCCCACCGGGGAAGATATGAATCGGCTGGATGTTGCGCCCTGCTTTGTAGCGCAGGTCAACCAGGCTCACGCGGACTATAAGATGCCGGCCGGTGCTGTGCAGGTAGCTTGGAAACGAGAGGGCAGCAAGGTGCAGCTGCAGGTACAAGTGCCTGCCCAGGCAAGGGGCAGCATTCTTCTGCCGGAGGGCTGGCAGTTTGATGACGGTAGTCAAAGCTGTGCCTTGCAAAGCGGTCAGTGGACATTGGTTAACATCTAAAACACATGTTTACGAAAAACACTTGTTCCCCAGGGGGGAACAAGTGTTTTTGTGTAATTTACACCAATTTGCAGAATTGACAAATTTACCATTGAAATTCCATTTCCTTTCGTGTATAATGACTTTATTGTGGTGCAAAGCACCGAATCAAGGTGGGCAATTGCCTGCCCGAAAGGAGTTCTTACTTATGTATACAGCAAATTCTATTCGTAACGTATGTCTCTTGGGTCACAGTGGCAGCGGCAAATCTGCCCTGGCAGAGAGCTTACTTTATATGACCGGCGTTATTGACCGTATCGGCAAAAATGCAGATGGAAACACTGTTTGCGACTACGATCCGGAAGAAATCCGCCGCAATATTTCCATCGCCACTTCTGTTGTGCCGCTGGACTACAAGGGCACCAAGATTAACCTGCTGGACACCCCCGGCGGTTTTGACTTCTCCGGTGCTGTGGTGGAAGCACTCCGGGCTGCTGACGCGGCAATTTTGGTCTGCTCTGCCAAGGACGGCATTACTGTCGGCTTTGAGAAGGCTTGGAAATACTGTGAAGACCGGAATATGCCCCGCTTTGTTTATATCTCCAAAGTGGACGAAGAAAACTCCGATTACAATGCAACCTTCAATGCTCTGCGTGAAAAGTACGGCAACAAGATTGCTCCCGTGGTGGTTCCTATTTGGGACGCCAGCCGGAAGGTCACCGGTATTATCGATGTACTCAACAAGCGCGCTTACGAAATGCAGAACCTGAAGCGGGTGGAGATCCAGATTCCCGACGGCAAGGAAGATGTCATCACCGAATTTAATGACGCGCTGAAAGAGTCTGTTGCAGAAACCAGCGAAGAATTTATGGATAAGTTCTTTGGCGGCGAGGACTTCACCTACGCAGAAATGATTAAGGGTATGCACAAGGGCGTTATTGACCACACCTTGTATCCCGTTCTGTGTGGCAGCGGCTACAACTGCCTGGGCAGCCTGATGCTCATGGACCATATTATTGACCTGCTGCCCAACCCCATTGAGGGTAACTACCATAAGGCAACATTGGCTGACGGTACTACCGAGGAATTTGTGGTATCTCCCGGCGGCGTTCCCTCTGCCTTTGTTTGGAAGACCGTTTCCGACCAGTACGGCAAGTACTCCTTCGTTAAGGTCCTTTCCGGCACCATCAACTCCGACACACTTCTGGCCAACGCCCGCACCGGCGAGACCGAGAAGCTGGGCCGTCTGTATAGCATGTGCGGTAAGAAGGCCAGCGAAGTCAAGGAGCTGTCCTGTGGCGACATCGGCGCTATCGGCAAGATGGATAAGGTAAAGACCGGCGATACCCTGTGCGATGCCCGTAAGGTTGTTTCTTTGAAGGGTTTGCCCTATGCACCCGCTTGCTATTCTATGGCCATTTCTCCCAAGAGCAAGGGTCAGGAAGAAAAGGTAGCTGCAGGCTTGAGCCGTCTGAACGAAGAAGATCCCTCCTTCAGCGTGGTCAACAACGCCGAGACCAAGCAGATGGTGGTTTCCGGTACCGGCGATCAGCAGCTGGATGTTTTGATATCCAAGCTTAAGAGTCGCTTCAGCGTTGATGCAATTTTGAGCCCGGCAAAGGTTGCCTACCGTGAAAAGATCAAGAAGACTGTGCAGGCCCACGGCCGTCACAAGAAACAGACGGGCGGATCCGGCCAGTTCGGTGATGTTTGGGTTCGTTTTGAGCCCCAGGAGGAGCAGGACGAACTGATCTTCGACGAAGAAGTATTTGGTGGCTCCGTTCCCAAGAACTTCTATCCCGCAGTTGAAAAGGGTATTCAGGAAGCTGTCCAGAGAGGTCCTCTGGCAGGTTATCCCATGGTTAACCTGAAGGCCGTCCTGTACGATGGCTCTTACCACCCTGTCGACTCCAACGAAATGGCATTTAAGCTGGCTGCGATCCTGGCATTTAAGGAAGCTATGCCTAACGCTGCTCCCACACTGCTGGAGCCCATTGGCGCATTGGCGGTTACTGTGCCGGAAAGCTACGTTGGTGACGTTATGGGCGATTTGAGCAAACGCCGTGGCCGTCCTCTGGGCATGACCCCCGATGCCGACGGTAACACCGTGGTTGAGGCGGAAGTTCCTATGGCAGAAATGAGCAGCTACGCCATTGATCTGCGTGCCATGACCCAGGCAAGAGGCTCTTTCACAATGGAATTTGTCCGTTATGAGGAAGTACCCAAGGCCAACCAGCAGAAGATCATTGACGAAGCCAAGCAGGACGACGAATAATTCCAGTATACAAAAGCGGCTGTAAAAAAAGTCCGTAAAAAGAGCAGGCTGCGCCGGAAGGTGCAGCCTGCAAAATAATTATAAGGAAACGGCTGGTTCCAGTAGAAGAACCAGCCGTTTTGTAGTATCATATAGTTACCACACAAATGAAAACTACAGATATGAATTATACACCAATCCAACTGAAATTACCAGTGGATATGGAAAGAATTATCAAAATAAATGATCCAGTATATTCTTTCAGCGAGGTAATGGCCCATATCGACCTAAACAAATATTTCGTGGAGAAGGAACACGAAACAGGTCGCCCCAGATATGACCGTGAGAAGATGTTAAAGATTGTACTGTTTGCCTTCATGGAGTTTGGCTACTGCTCTCTGCGGTTCATCGAGAAACTGTGCCACACGGATATCCGTTTTATCTGGATCCTGGATGAGGACAAGGTACCCAGCCATGCAAAAATAGGTGATTTCATCAAGGACGAATTATCCACCAGTCTGGATGAAATTTTCAATGATATTAACCATTATATGTTTGGTCAGCTAAATGTGGATCTGAATCATGCCTACATTGACGGGACCAAGATCGAGGCCAATGCCAACAAATACACCTGGGTCTGGAAGAAAAGCTGCATCAAGAGCCGGAACAACGTATTTGGAAAGCTGTCTGCTTTATTGGAAGATATCAATGCTTACACGGCACTTTACCAGAGAGCTGTATTTGAAGTACGGCAGGAGTATGCCGTAGAGTATGTAGAGTACATTCTAGGCGCCTTTTTGAATGCAGCAGGTATGACTGTGGAAGATTTTGTCCATGGTAAGGGCAAGCACAAGACGGCGATCCAGCGGCTGTATGAAAAGGTCTACGACTGCTTTAAGAAGCTGAAAAGCTATGCCCAGAAGATTGAGATTTGTGGTGAGGACAGAAACAGTTATTCCAAGACTGACAACGATGCCACTTTCATGCGTTTTAAGAAAGACCATATGAAAAATGACCAGCTTCTGCCTGGATATAATCTGCAGATGGTGGTCTGTGACGAGTTCATTGCGCAGTACGGTGTTTATGCTTACGCGTCAGACACGGACTGCTTCCAGCCGCTCATGGAGAGCTTTCATAAGCGATACGGATTTTATCCACAGTATCCTGTAGCGGATGCCGGTTACGGAAGCTACAACAACTATCTGTACTGCCAGCAGCACGGCATGGAAAAGTACATGAAGTTTACCATGTATGAAAAGGAAACCAAAGAAAGCAAATACCGGGACAATCCTTACCGAGCCTGCAACTTTGCCATAGACCACGAGGGATATATGGTCTGTCCCAATGGGAAGCGTTTCTATTTTCTCAGGACAGTACCGGTAAAAGGAAATAAATTTGGAAGAACGGAAGAACACTACCAATGTGAGGATTGTACCGGTTGTCCGTACAGGGAGAAATGCCACAAAAGTGCAAAGAACCGAATTGTTCACATCAACGAGGAACTTACAAAATTCCACAGTGAGGTGCTGAGCAATCTGAACTGTGTCCACGGAGCACTACTGAGAATGAACCGAAGCATCCAGGCGGAAGGAACCTTTGGCGGCATTAAGTGGAATAAAGGGTACAAGCGGTTACGCAGAAGAGGCATAGAAGGTGTAATTCTGGAGTTAGGGCTGATATCCTGCGGTTTTAACCTATACAAATACCATCTAAAGAAGATGTCCATGCAAAAAGCAGCCTGATTCCGTCTGCAAAAGATCCCCAAGAAATTGCAAAATTCCTTGGGGGTGTGGTTGATATACCCTTTTTGTACACAAAAAGTATTCCACAAGCTAAATGCACCGTAAAAGTCAACGGAGGATCCCTATCCTGGAATCCTCCGTTTTTCTCGGGCTGTTATTTTACAGCCCCTTTACTCTGTCTGCCCTTTGTGGTATGATAAAAGGCAGAAAAGGAAAGGGAGAGAAGATATGCTTCCTGAAAAGTTTATGGAAAGAATGAAAGTCCAGCTGGGCGAAGATTATCCTGCATTTTTGGAAAGTCTGGAGCGTCCCCGGGCAGTTGCGCTGCGATATAATCCGCTGAAAGGGGAGAAACCCTTACTGCCCTTTGTGGGGCAGCCTGTGCCTTGGGAGCCTTGCGGTTATTATTATGACCCGGAGGCAAGACCCGGCTTACACCCATTTCACGAGGCGGGCGTATACTATTTACAGGAGGCTAGCGCTATGGCACCGGTGGCGCTGCTGGATCCTCAGCCGGGAGAATCGGTTTGCGATCTGTGCGCTGCGCCTGGCGGAAAAACCACCCAGATTGCTGCCCGGATGGCAGGAGAGGGATTTCTGCTGTGCAATGAGATCAATCCTAAGCGGGCAAAAATCCTCAGCAGGAACATTGAGCGGATGGGTATAGCCAATGCCCTTGTGATCAACGAACATCCCCAAAACCTTTCCGGGCGGCTGGAAAGCTATTTTGACCGGGTGCTGGTGGATGCCCCTTGTTCCGGTGAGGGTATGTTCCGGAAGGAAGAGGCGGCGGTAACGGATTGGAGCGAGGAAACCGTTTCTATGTGCGCGCGGCGACAGAGGGAGATTCTCCATAGCACTGCCAGTCTTGTAAAACCCGGTGGACGGTTGGTGTATTCCACCTGCACCTTTGCGCCGGAGGAAAATGAGGAAACGGTGATGCAGTTTTTGCAGGCGCATCCGGAATTTTCTCCGGAAATCGTGTATGCCCCTTGGTTTACGCCCGGCGAGAATGGGTCATTTCGGCTATGGCCACATAAGCTGTTGGGAGAGGGTCATTTTGCAGCTGTTTTGCGAAAGACGGGTCGGCCGGAGGAAAGAAATCAATCCCGGGAAAAAATACAAATGCCAAAAGAATGGACGCAGTTTGCCGAAAGCTTCGGCATTTCTTTGCCGGCAGGGAAAGGGGTCGTGTTTGGAAGTAGTTTGTACTGGGCACCAAAGCATATGCCGGATATTCACGGTCTTAAGGTGTTGCGCCCCGGCTTGGAGCTGGGAGAGCTGAAAAAAGGCAGATTTGAACCTGCCCACGCCCTTGCACTGTGGCTGAAAGCGGGAAAAACCGTGCATAATATTTCTTCTGATTCCCAGGAAATCAAGGCGTATATGCATGGCGAAACCATCCCTACAGACAAAAAAGGCTGGTGTCTGGTAACGGTGGACGGTTTTAGTATCGGCTGGGGAAAAGGTGACGGAAATGTCCTGAAAAACCATTATCCAAAGGGTTTACGCCGATAATTGGGGTAAAATTTATCCTTTACATAACAAGTGAAATATGGTATAATTTTTGCTGTAAAATGATTAAAATTAGCAAGGAGGATCTTCCTTGGCAATATATGAAATAAAAGGCGGCGCGCCTTTACAAGGTGAGGTTACCATCAGCGGCGCAAAAAATGCTGCTGTAGCGATCCTGCCAGCCGCCATATTGGTTTCCGGCAAATGCCGTGTGGAAAATGTACCGGATATTTCCGATGTGCAGATTCTACTGGACATCTTGCGGGATTTAGGTGCAGAAATTACACAGGAAGCGCCCGGTACAATGATACTGGATTGCACGAACATAACCAGCACCCATCCCAAGCCGGAGTTGGTGCGACAGATGCGTGCCAGCTATTATCTGATGGGCGCGCTCCTTAGCCGGTTTGGCAAGGCAAATGTGGCGTTGCCCGGCGGCTGTAATTTTGCGTCCCGGCCTATTGACCAGCATATTAAAGGTTTCCGTCTGCTGGGCGCAGATGTAGAAGAAACGGAAGATTATGTAAACCTGAATACTGACGAGGAAGGTCTTTGCGGCAACCGCATCAGTCTGGACGTGGTGAGTGTAGGCGCAACGGTGAATATTATTTTAGCCGCTACCCTCACTCCGGGACAGACCGTAATCGAAAATGCTGCGAAAGAGCCGCATATCGTTGATTTGGCAAACTTCCTTAACACCATGGGCGCCAGAATTTCCGGTGCCGGCACAGATACGGTGAAGATTCGGGGCGTGGAGCAGCTTCACGGTGGCACATATGCCATTATCCCGGACCAAATCGAGGCAGGTACATATCTGGCGGCAGTTGCTGCTGCAGGTGGCAATGTGTTGGTGAAGAATGTAATCCCCAAGCACATGGAGTGCATTACCTCCAAGCTGCAGGAAATGGGTGTAAAGATCACCAATTACGACGATTCTATTCGCATTCGCAGTGAGGGACGTCTGCACAGCACCACCGTTAAGACCCGTCCTTATCCCGGTTTTCCTACGGATATGCAGGCGCAGATTTGTGTGTGCATGGCTTTGGCAAGCGGCGTCAGCCGATTGACAGAGAATGTTTATGAGACCCGGTTTTTTGGCTACTGTACGGAACTGCAGGAGATGGGCGCGGATATTTTGATCAACGGAAAAACCGCTATGGTTACCGGCAGAGAGAGTCTCCACGGCGCAGAAGTTTCTGCCCATGACCTTCGCGCCGGCGCAGCGCTGATTATTGCCGGTCTTGCGGCAAAGGGCACGACGCTGATGCGCAATGTCCACTTTGTGGAGCGCGGCTATGAGCACGTTGTGGAAAAATTCACAGCCCTTGGCGCAAGCATCGCCCGACTGGAAGAATAAGAAAAACACCCGAAATCCCAGGATTTCGGGTGTTAAATTTATGCAAACATTGGTGTGCTGAGATAGCGGTCGCCGGTGTCCGGCAGCAGCACCACGACGGTCTTGCCTGCGTTTTCCGGGCGCTTTGCAATTTCTATAGCTGCATGGAGCGCTGCGCCGGAGGAAATACCTGCCAGAACACCTTCTTTGTTGCCCAGCAGTTGTCCGGCTGCATAGGCCTGTTCCTCGGTAACGGTGCATACTTCATCATAAATATCCGTGTCCAGAACCTTAGGGATGAAGTTTGCGCCGATTCCCTGCAATCCGTGGCTGCCGGCAATTCCCTTGGAAAGCAGGGGGGAAGCGGCTGGCTCAACGGCGACAATGGTGGTGTTGGGATTTCTTTTCTTCAAATAGCTGCCAACGCCGGTTAGCGTCCCGCCTGTGCCCACACCTGCCACAAAAATATCCACATTGCCGTCGGTATCACGCCAGATTTCCGGGCCTGTGGAGGCTGCGTGGGCGGCGGGGTTGGCAGGGTTTTCAAATTGTCCGGCGATAATACTGCCGGGGATTTCTTCCTGCAGCTGTTTGGCCTTGTCAATAGCGCCCTGCATGCCCTTTGCCCCTTCGGTGAGCACCAGCTGCGCGCCGTATGCCCCCATTAAGAGCCTGCGCTCCATGCTCATGGAATCGGGCATAACGATGATGGCCTGATACCCTCTGGAAGCGGCTACCGCCGCAAGACCGATGCCGGTATTGCCGGAGGTGGGCTCGATAATGGTGCCGCCGGGGGCAAGCAGACCTTTTTCCTCTGCATCGTTGATCATGGCAAGGGCGACTCTGTCTTTGACAGAGCCGGCAGGATTCAAAAATTCCAGCTTTGCCAAAATCCGGGCAGAAAGTCCGGCTTCTTTTGCAATATTTTGAAGTTCCAGCAACGGGGTGTTTCCAACCAACTGGTCAATGGATGTGTAAATCATTTCCATAAGACTACCTCCGGAAAGGAATTGATAAAATTATATAACTGTCGGGCAGGGTTTGTCAACCGTTGACTTTGCTTGTCATTTGTGGTATAAAACTAACATTATGAAAGGGGAGATGTCTATGTCAGCAATCGAAAAACAGATTGAAGGCGTGGTAGATACCATCCTGCAGGACTATCAGGCAAACCGGGAGATCGACCGGATGGAATTTTTTCGTCAGCCGGATAAAGATGTGATCATCGATATGATCGAAAAGCTGCGCAGAATTTTGTTTCCCGGATACTTCCGGGATAAGACATACCGTACCTATAACGCAAAGCACAATCTTTCTACACTTATTGAAGATGTGATGTATCATATGAGCAAGCAGATCGCTTTGGTCATTCAGGATGCCGGTAAGACAGAAGAGGATGCCCGACAGATTTGTCTTGCATTTTTGGGAAAGATTCCTCAGATTCGCGCTGTGGTTCAGACGGACCTGCAGGCGGCCTACGACGGAGACCCGGCGGCTACCAGCATGGCAGAGGTGATTTTCTCTTACCCTGGTCTGTTTGCCATTACGGTCTACCGCCTGGCCCACGAGCTGTATACGCTGAACGTGCCTATGATTCCCAGAATTATGACCGAGTATGCCCACGGTGTTACCGGCATCGACATTCACCCCGGCGCGACCATCGGCAAATTTTTCTTTATTGACCATGGTACCGGTATTGTTGTTGGCGAAACTACCATCATTGGCCAGAATGTCAAAATCTATCAGGGCGTTACTCTGGGTGGTCTTTCTACCCGTGGCGGTCAGAATCTGCGGGGCAAGCGGCGGCATCCTACCATTGAGGATAATGTTACTATTTATGCCAACGCATCCATTCTTGGGGGCGAAACGGTAATCGGGCAGGGATGCGTGATTGGCGCCAGCGCCTTTATCACCAAGTCCGTTCCCCCTTGTACTACCGTCAGCATGAAGACCCAGGAGCTGCAGATGAAACCCCAGGGCAACTGCGCTGATTGCAAGAATTTTCAACAATAAAACAAAATCCGGAACAGCTGCCGCTGTTCCGGATTTTATTAATCTTCAAAGGTTAAAATATCTTTGTAGTGGTCTTTGAAAATTGCGTATACCGCCTGCAGGATTTCTTCATCCTCTACAGAAAGGTAATTTTCATTTTCTTCGTCCACCGGCTCGATTTCCAGAATCACAACTTCATTGCTTTCCTCGTCAGTAGGCAGCAATGCCAGATACTCCTTGCCTTCGTATTCAATGCAATCCATAAACTCGAAGGTAGCTTCCTGACCGTCTTCATCCACAAAGGTGATGATGTTGGATTCCTCCTCCTGCAACAGTTCCTTATCTTCCATTACCTTCTCGCCTCCTTGACAATTTCTACGGATTTCTTGCAAAGCTCGGTGATTTCGTCCCACTTGTTATTCTCAATCAAATCAGCAGTAACCATGTAGCTGCCGCCGCAGGCGCAAATCACGGGATTTGCTGCATATGTGGCAAGGTTTTTCAAGCTGATGCCACCGGTGGGCATGACCTTGAACATGGGGAAGGGGGCGGACATGGCTTTAATTTTATCCAAACCGCCGGACTGCTCCGCAGGGAAGAACTTCAGTACTTCCAGACCCAGCTTGTAGGCGGCATGATAATCAGTTGGCGTGGTGCAGCCGGGGAAAATGGTAACGCCCTTTTCCTGACAGTACTTCACAATCTCAATGTCCAGACCGGGGGTGACAATAAAGGCTGCGCCTGCCTCTACAGCGGCATCTACCTGCTCGGTAGTTAACACAGTGCCTGCGCCCACCAGCATCTCCGGATGGGAATCCACCATGATCTTAATGGCTTGGGCAGCGCCGGGGGCGCGGAAGGTGACCTCGGCAATAGGTATGCCGCCTGCGCACAGCGCATCTGCCAAGGGTTTGGCATCCTGCTGGGGATTGGTTAGCTTAATAACCGGAACAACGCCAATCTGGCTGATTTTCTTTTGTAATTCGTTCATAATAGTGTCCTTTCAAACAGAATCCCCATATTACTATAATTGGGGTCGAACTTGGTTTTGACCACTATAATTATAGTAATATGAGGAGGTTCTGTCAAGGCAGTTACATCTGCATTGCGTTTGCGCCCTTGAGTTGCAGCTGCAATTTGTCGGCAATCAAGGCAATAAACTCCGAGTTCGTGGGCTTGCCCTTGGTGTTGCTGACAGTGTAGCCAAAAAAGCGTTGCAGGGTATCCAGATCGCCTCTGTCCCAGGCCACTTCGATGGCGTGACGGATAGCGCGTTCCACTCTGGAAGGGGTGGTCTGGAATGTTTTGGCAACCTGGGGATACAATACTTTTGTAATGGCGTTGATCACGTCCATATCGTTTACAGCAATGATGATGGCTTCCCGCAGATACTGATAGCCTTTGATGTGGGCAGGCACACCGATTTCGTGGATAATGCTGGTGACCATAGATTCAATACTGGTGACGGTATTGCGTTGACCTGAGGGCTGCCGCAGCCGTTCTCCGCCACGAATTTCCTCCAAGCGCTCCACAAGCGCGGTCATATCACAGGGCTTGAGCATGAGATAGCGTGCTCCGAGATTTGCAGCCGCAGATGCCACGTAGTCGGTTACAAATCGGGATGTAGCCAAAATAGCCGGCTTTCTCTCCATAGAGGAAATTGCCTTCAAAACACTAAGACCGTCCTGCTTGGCCAGCATCAGATCCAGCACCAGCACATCCGGTTTGCGTTCCGTTACCATCCGGATGGCGGTTTGTCCGTCATTGGCTGTTCCCAGAACCTGAAATCCGTCCCCACGTTGCAGCGCAGCCGTCAGATTGCTGCAAAATTCCTCTGTGTTGTCTGCGATAATTACAGTTGTACGATTGTCCATAGCTTCCTCTCCTGACTTTAATAAAATCGATCCCCTCATAGCAACCGCTGATCATCGGTTACTATAGTACGAAGTGGCAGCGCCACTTTTGTTGCGACAAATATAATTTAGCATAATGCTCTCGAATTTGCAAGGAAAAAGAGAAACAATCGTTCGACAAAAACATACATAAAACCTACAAAAAACTACAAAAACAAAACTTTTAATACAAAAACAAAGCGGCTGGGCGGAAGGAAAGGCTCGGTTGACGGTCAGCAGGAAATGGTGTAAAATGAACAAAAACATTTTTCTTTGGGGGATTGAAGCGTGGATAATAGAATTGAGAAATTGAAAAGCTTTTTAGACAGCGCCCATAGCGTCTATCATGGGGTGGATTTGCTGAAGAAAATGCTGGAAGAATCCGGTTATTTGGCGCTGCCGGAAAGTCAGGAGCGGAACATCCTGCCCGGCGGTAAGTACTATGTGCTTCGAGGTGGTAGCGCTCTCGTCGCATTCCGTGTACCGGAAGCAGCGCCTATCGGCTTTGTTATGACTGCCAGTCATTCAGACAGACCTACCTTCAAAGTCAAGGAAAATGGGGAAATAGTGGGAAAATATACCCAATTGTCTACTGAAAAATACGGTGGAATGCTGATCGCACCATGGCTGGACAGACCGTTATCCATTGCCGGTAGAGTGCTTGTGGAAACGGAAAAGGGCATCGAAAGCCGCCTTTTGGATATTGACCGGGATCTGCTGTTGATTCCCAATGTGGCGATCCACATGAACAGAAAAGTCAATGAAGGCTATACATGGAATCCTGCGGTAGACACCTTGCCTTTGGTGGGCAGCGCCAAAGCAGAAGGCAAGCTGCAAGCTCTTTTGGAAAAAGAAGCGGGCGGCAAGATTCTGGGTCATGATTTGTATTTATATATTCGGCAAAATGCCTGCGTGTGGGGCGTCGAAGGAGAATATGTCTCCGCTGCCGCACTGGACGATTTGCTGTGCGCCTGGTGCTGTACCCAGGGCTTCCTGGAGGCGCAGTCCACCGATGCAATCCCTGTGCTTGCCGTTTTTGACAGCGAGGAGGTAGGTTCTGCTTCTGCACAGGGCGCCGGATCGACCTTTTTGGAGGATGTGCTGCAAAGGATTTGCAGCAGTCTGAACCTGCCCCGGGAGCAGCTTCTGCGCCGGTCTTTCATGGTATCGGCGGACAATGCCCACGGCATCCATCCCAACCATCCGGAGTATGCGGATGCCCACAATGCGCCTCTTTTGGGCGAGGGCGTGGTGCTGAAATTCAACGCGTCCCAAAAGTATAGTACCGACGGCGCATCTGCTGCGATTTTCCGTAAAATCTGCGCTGCTGCTGATGTGCCTGTGCAAACCTATTACAACCGGGCAGACTTGCCGGGCGGTTCTACGTTGGGGTGTGTTTCCCTGTCTCACGTATCGGTGCTTACTGCAGATATCGGCATTGCTCAATTGGCCATGCATTCGTGCTATGAAACCGCTGGCGTGCAGGATGTTACCTATATGCTGGAAGCGGTCAAAAGTTGTTACGGCGCAACGCTGGATGCAGATTCAGAAGGCAATTTGAAAGTTGCTGTAAATTATCGTCAAAATCACTAAAAATGCAAGGTAAAAACTGTAAGAAAACACCATTGCAAAAAGGCGTTTCTTATGGTAATATAGTAGCATCCGGGCATATGGCGTTCTACTCCACAGAAAAATAGACGCCCTGTGTCACAAAAGGAGGAAAATAAACACCGTTTGACTCACGGTACGGCAGTGTGGAGACCTGTCGTAATGCTTCAGCTATTTTGCTTGGCTGTAGTGAGAGTATACGCGAGGAGTCGGTATACTTAGAGTCGTAAAAGTATGGCAACAGTAACCCTGAAGAACATCAAGAAAATCTACCCCTTTAGCGGCGAAGACATCAAGAACAACAAGAAAAAAGAGCGTCAGCTGGAGAAGATGAAGAAAAAGGATCCCGAGATGTATGCCCACTACCTGGAACGGCAGAAGGAAAAGGCCCAGCTGCAGACTACAGAACAGGGCGTTATCGCTGTTCAGGAATTCAACCTGGATGTTGCGGATAAGGAATTCATCGTTCTAGTTGGTCCTTCCGGCTGCGGTAAGTCCACTACTTTGCGTATGATCGCAGGTCTGGAAGAAATTTCCGAAGGCGAGCTGTGGATCGGTGACCGTTTGATCAATGATGTTGCTCCCAAGGATCGCGATATCGCCATGGTTTTCCAGAACTATGCGCTGTATGCCCACATGACTGTTTATGATAACATGGCTTTCGCTTTGAAGCTGCGCCACACGCCCAAGGCGGAGATGGACCGCAGAGTTAAGGAAGCTGCTGAAATTTTGGACATCACCCAGTATCTGGGCCGTAAGCCCAAGGCTCTGTCCGGTGGTCAGCGTCAGCGTGTTGCAATCGGCCGCGCTATTGTCCGTTCACCCAAGGTCATGCTGATGGACGAACCCCTTTCCAACCTGGACGCAAAACTGCGTAACCAGATGCGTGCTGAGATCATCAAGCTCCGTGAGCGTATTGATACTACCTTTGTTTACGTTACCCACGACCAGACGGAAGCTATGACATTGGGCGACCGTATCGTCATCATGAAGGACGGCTTCATTCAGCAGATCGGCACACCCCAGCAGGTGTTCCATCATCCCTATAACCTGTTCGTAGCAGGCTTCATCGGCTCTCCCCAGATGAACTTCTTCGATGCAAAGCTGGTTAAGCAGGGTGACAAGTACGCAATTGAGCTGGCTGGACACACCTTGGCACTGTCCGAGGAGAAGCAGGCCAGATTGACTGCTAACGATATGCAGGAGCAGGAAATCACTCTGGGCATTCGTCCTGAACACATTGTTTTGGATAAAGAGGGTATTACATCCAAAATTGAAGTTAACGAGTTGATGGGTTCCTCCGTCCACCTGCACGTGGATATTGCCGGCAAGGATACCATTGTTATCGTCAACACCATGGATATGACCGGCGCAGAAATTGCTAGCTTGAATGTTGGTAATGCCATTACCATTAACTTCTCCGGTAACAACTGCCATGTATTCAACAAGGAAACCGGCATCAATCTGGAAGCGTAATTACATATTTTGCGGACCTGCCGAAAGGCAGGTCCGTTTCTTTAGACAGCCATAAATTTCCTACCGGAAATTATGGGAAAAAGTCGTATTTTAAGGATAGATTGTCTTGACAAATTCGCAAAAACATATTACTCTTTATATATAAAATTTGAGCGTTTGCCGAAAGCGGAAATGCTTCTTTCGGCAAGGCTTTTTTTATATTTTTAAGGAGCTTGACTTATGCGTGGAAGCGGTACACTGATGCATATTACCTCTTTGCCCGGGCCTTATGGCGTGGGCACGTTGGGAAAGCATGCTTACGCGTTTGTGGACTTTTTAAATCGGTCCGGGCAGCAGTATTGGCAGATTCTGCCGCTGAACCCAACCGGTTATGGGGATTCTCCTTATCAGTCCTGCTCGACCTTCGCAGGCAACCCTTATTTGATCGATTTGGAAACCCTGGTACAAGAGGGGCTTCTTTATAAAGAAGAATTGGATGCTGTCCGTTGGTGCGAAAGGGAAGACCGGGTGGATTTTTGCTGTCTGTATGAAAACCGGCTGCATGTCTTAAGCCTTGCTTTTGCACGGTTTGACCGGCAGGATGAGTTGGATGCTTTTTGTCGGGAAAACGGTGATTGGCTGCCGGATTTTGCGCTGTTTATGGCGCTGAAAGAGCAAAAAAACGGCAGGCCTTGGACAGAATGGGAAGAACCGCTAAAACAGCGGCAACCGGATGCGTTGTGGAAAGTTCGTCGTGCGTTGCAGGAGCAGATTCGCTTTTACTGTTTCGTGCAGTACCTTTTTGACAAACAGTGGTCTGCCTTGCATGCTTATGCCCACGAAAAGGGCGTATCTATTATCGGTGATGTGCCGATTTATGTACCCATTGACAGCGTGGATGTTTGGAGTAATCCGGAGCTGTTCCAGCTGGACCGGGACTTAAATCCAACAGCAGTAGCCGGTTGCCCGCCGGATGCTTTCAGCGAAGACGGTCAGCTTTGGGGAAACCCCCTTTATGCATGGGATGCAATGGAAAAGGACGGCTATCGGTGGTGGATTCGCCGCTTGACGGCTGCAAAAAAACTGTATGATGTGGTCAGGTTGGACCATTTCCGGGGGTTTGAAGCTTATTGGTCGGTGCCCTATGGAGAGGAAACGGCCAAGAACGGAAAATGGGTAAAAGGCCCCGGCATGGCGTTTATCCATGCCGTAAAAACGGCCTTGCCGGACCTGCAGATTATTGCCGAGGATTTAGGCATGCTAACCCGGGAAGTGCTTGATTTAAGAGATAAATCCGGTTTTCCCGGAATGAAGGTGCTGGAATTTGCTTTTGAATCCAGAGAACCTTCTGACTATCTTCCCCATACTTATATACAGAACACTGTTTGCTATATTGGTACTCACGATAACATGACTATGCGCCAATGGCTGGAAACGGCATCGGAAGACGCGGTTAGCTACGCCACAGAATACATGCACCTGACCGAGCAGGAGGGTTTTGTATGGGGTGTAATCCGGACGGCGTTTGAAAGTGTCAGCGATCTGTGTATAATTCAGTTGCAGGACTATTTGAATCTGGGCGGTGATGCCCGGATGAATTTCCCCGGTACGACCCAAGGCAACTGGGCGTGGCGTGCTTGTGAGGGTAGCTGCACAGATGCCCTTGTAAAGAAAATTTACAACTTAAATCGCCTGTATGGGCGCTTAAATTAAAAAATAGTTTCCCTTTTTAAAGGAGCGTTTATTTATGAATTATAATTGCTTGAACATCTTAAAAATGACTGAGGCACAGCTGAAATACACCCACGATGTGTCCTTGCGGGAGGCAACTGCCCAGGAACTGCATCAGGCGTTGGGTACAGCGGTTATGATGGCCATTAGTGATAACTGGAACCACAGCAAGCACACCCGCATGCACCAGAGAAAGGCTTACTACATCTCTGCAGAGTATTTGATTGGTCGGCTGGTATATTCCAACCTCTACAATCTGGGTATCCTGGACGAAATGAAGCAACTGTTTGCAGAACACGGCGTGGATTTGGCGATTTTGGAGGATGTGGAAGATGCTGCCCTGGGTAACGGTGGTCTGGGAAGATTGGCCGCATGCTTTTTAGACAGCGCTGCCAGTACCGACATTCCCTTGTCCGGCTACGGTCTGCGGTATCGGTTCGGTCTGTTCAAGCAGAAGTTTGACGCCAATGGCAGCCAGAAGGAAAAGGCAGACGATTGGGCAAAGTATGGTGACCCTTGGTCCTATCGCCGTTATAATCATACAGTAAAGGTGCAGTTCCCTGACCATACAGTTTTGGCTGTGCCTTACGATGTGCCGGTAATCGGCTATGGTACAAAAAATATCGGCACCCTCCGTTTATGGCAGTGTGAGGCAGAGGAAGAACTGGACTTCAACGCTTTTAATGATCAGGATTATCTGCGCGCCTTGACCCAGAAGAACAAGGCGGAGGACATTACCCGCGTTCTTTACCCCAATGACTCCACATGGGAGGGTAAGCGCTTGCGTATTAAGCAGCAGTATGTGCTGTCTTCCGCATCCTTACAGGATATGCTCCGGGTGTATAAGTCCATCCATGGCAATGATTTGAGCCATTTTGCGGAGTATTATGCGGTGCAGCTGAACGATACCCACCCGGCAATGTCCATTCCAGAACTGATTCGCCTTTTGATGGCAGACGGTATGGACTTTGACCAGAGCTTTGCCATTGCCCAAAAGACCTTCTCTTACACCAACCATACAGTCATGAGCGAGGCTTTGGAGAAGTGGCCTCTGGACCTGCTGCGCAGTGTTGTGCCGGAAATCGTGGACATCATTGAACGCATTGACTGGAAACTGAAGCAGGAGCATCCCAATCTGTTTATTATCCGGGACAATACCGGCCACATGGCCAACCTGAGTGTCTATGTAGGCACCTATGTCAACGGCGTGGCGGAGATCCATTCCCAGATTTTGAAGGATGACTGCTTTAAGGAATGGTATCAAGCCTTCCCGGAACGTTTCCAGAACAAGACGAACGGCGTTACCCCCCGAAGATGGATGGGTCTGTGTAACCCGGAGCTGACCCAGCTGATCAAGTACCGCATTGGTGGCGATTTCCTGGGGGATCTGGACCGGCTGAATAAGCTTAAGCCTATGATTGATGACGATATGGTGCGCCAATTTAACGCCGTCAAGCGGCAGAAGAAGGAGCAGCTTTGCAAGGTCATCTACGAAAAAGAGGGCGTGAAGCTGAATCCGGACTTTATTTTCGATGTGCAGGTCAAGCGTCTGCATGAGTATAAGCGGCAGCTATTAAATGCGCTGAGCATTGCAGATATTTACTTCCGCCTGAAGGACGGCAGCCTGACCGACTTCCAGCCGACGGTGTATCTATTTGGCGCAAAGTCTGCTCCCGGCTACGCCCGGGCAAAAGCCATCATTCGCTATATCAACCGCCTTGCCCGGATGATCAACAACGACCCGGATATGCAGGATAAGCTGAAGGTGGTCTTCGTGCAGAACTACAACTGCTCTTACGCCGAGCATATTATTCCGGCAGCGGATATTTCCGAGCAGATTTCTCCCGCAGGCACCGAGGCCTCCGGTACCGGCAACATGAAGCTGATGCTTAACGGCGCAGTTACGCTGGGTACTTTGGACGGCGCCAATGTGGAAATTGTTAAGGAAGCAGGTTTGGAGAATAACTACATCTTCGGCGCAACGGTGCAGGAGATCAATGACCGGCGAGATGACTACTACGCACGGGGCATTTATGACAGCAATCCTCGTCTGCGTCGGGCCATCGACACCCTGGTGGACGGAACTGTGCCTACCGACGATGACCAGAGAGAGCTGTACCACGCCCTGCTGGACGGCACCCATTGGCACAAGGCAGACCACTACTTCCTGCTGATGGACTATGAGTCCTATCTGGAAGCAAAGCTCCGGGCAAACCGGGACTATGCAGACCGTCTGGCATTCGGCAGAAAGTGCCTGATCAATGTGGCCAGCGGCGCCAAGTTCTCCTCTGACCGTACCATTCGTCAGTACGCCCAGGAGATCTGGCATATCGAGCCTACCCAGTTCTAATAAAAACCCCCAACTTCTTGAGAAGTTGGGGGTTTGATATTAGCCTTCTTCCACGACGATTTCTTTCAGCACAAGACCAGGGTTGCGCTTGACCGTAAAGTCAATCGCCCAGAAGCTGGAGAATACCAAAAGGCTTCTGCCCCGGTAGTCTTCCAAAAGCTCGGCGTCGCTGCCCAGATTCAAATCGGAGAGGTCTCCGGGATAGCTGTCAATGAGCCGGATCTCCTCATAGGGAAGACCCTCCATCCGCAGGTCCACGCCGTACTCGTTCTTCATACGGTACTGGAACACATCAAACTGCAGCGTACCTACAACGCCCACGATCACTTCTTCCATACCGGAGTTGGGCACCTTGAAGATCTGAATCGCGCCTTCCTGGGCGATCTGCTCTGTACCCTTAACGAATTGCTTGCGCTTCATAGAGTCCTTGGCGGACACCCGGGAGAAATGCTCAGGAGCAAAGGTAGGAATGCCGGAATACAGAAATTTCTTACTGGGGACGGTGATGGTATCACCAATGGCAAAAATACCCGGGTCGAACACACCGATCACGTCGCCTGCATAGGCTTCCTCCACAATTTCCCGCTCCGCAGCCATCAGCTGCTGGGGCTGGGAAAGACGCATCTTCTTGCCGCCTTGCATATGGTAATATTCTGCGTCCCGCTGGAACTTGCCGGAGCAAATGCGCATAAAGGCCAGCCGATCCCGGTGCGCTTTGTTCATGTTGGCTTGGATTTTGAACACGAAAGCGGAAAAGTCCGGGGAAAAGGCGTCCACAAGACCGCAATCAGCAACCCGGGACATAGGCGGCGGTGTCAGCTTCAAAAAAGCTTCCAGGAAAGGCTCAATGCCGAAGTTTGTCAGGGCAGAGCCGAAAAATACCGGACTCAATGTGCCGTTTCGCACTGCTTCAACGTCCATTTCCCGACCGGCAGAAAGCAGCTCCACATCGTCGATCAGCTGTTGGTGTTTTGTCTCGCTGTCCAGCAAGGTTGCCACCTGGCTGTCGTAGAGATCGACCTCCAATTTGTCCGCTTTCGCTTTGCCGTTGAGACCGGAGAAGAACAGCAGCCGGCTGTTTTCCCGGTCATATACACCCTGAAAATCCTTGCCGCAGCCGATGGGCCAGTTCATCGCATAGGTTTCGATGCCCAGTTCCCGCTCTACTTCGTCCAGAAGGTCGAAGGGGTCCTGGGTCTCCCGGTCCATCTTATTGATAAAGGTGAAAATGGGAATGTGGCGCATGGCGCAGACCTTGAAAAGCTTTCTGGTCTGGGGCTCGACACCCTTCGCACCGTCAATGACCATAACCGCAGCATCGGCAGCCATCAAAGTACGGTAGGTATCCTCGGAAAAGTCCTGGTGGCCGGGGGTGTCCAGAATGTTGATGCAGAAGCCGTCATACTG
>JAZOUW010000028.1:0-39695 GCA_045658385.1 Faecousia sp. | reverse complement strand
GCTAGGGCAATGGAGGACAAGGGTATCCGCTTGCTGAGGCAATCGAAAATAGCCTGTAACCTTCGTCCCTTCTATGACTTCGATTTTTACCACAGCGTCGGCGTGGGTGCTTTTCGTAATACCGGCATGAGTATCCAGGAACGGTATTTGATCTTGGAGGAAGAACGCCTGGAACGAGCGCAGCAGCGGCGCCTGGAGAGAGAAAGCAGACGGCAGAAAGAGGAAATACAGGACACTATGGAACGCATTAGCCGGGTGGCTGAGGAAAGAGTCAGCAGAATGTCCTCAGAGGAAAGGGATCGGCTGCTACGACAATATGGCTTTTAATAAACCATTCCTCTGGTGAAGTTTAGGCTAGGTTGCTGAGTGCGATTTAAGCGGCGAATATTTTTAGGGTACACACCCCTGTCTACAGCATAAACGATTAAAACAGCTTAACTGAGAGGGGTCTGTAGCCGCCACAAAAGAAGATAACCGGGAGTTACCATTACGGCAGCTCCCGGTTGTTCTTTGTTGGCACACAATACCAGTTGATAAATTCTATTGCAGACGGATATATAGCGTTTCATCGGAGAGGATCGCCACCGGAAGGGAGCTAAATTGCACCACAAAAGGCAGATGTGTCCACAGAGGAAAGACCCCGGAATTTTGGGTCAATTTTGGGTCAAAGATACCGTAATGCACCAAAAGGAAGCATAATAAAAAGTTCTAAAAATTGGTGCATTTCGTGTGCTTTTGCAATATAATTTAATCAAAAAACATATAACTAAATGGAAAAATTCGCTCTGTTAATCCGCAGGTCGTTGGTTCGAGTCCAACAAGGGGAGCCATCATAATCACCTTCCAAATCTGAACCATTCGTGTTCGATTAGAAGGTGATTTTTTTTATTAACCCTTTATTCAAGCGACTTTACGGTCGCTTTTTTATTTTTCTCTTATCGAACACTTTTTTGAAAACATGTCAAATTACGATGGCAATTATTTTATTTTGCCAAATTCGAACCATCGGTGTTCGATTCGGTTTCCTCATAAACGCCTATATTACGGTAATATTTCGATTCAAAGTATTCAGGTGTTTGATAACGGAGCACAGAGTGTGGTCGGTCATTATTGT
The DNA here is from genome assembly GCA_045658385.1 of Faecousia sp. Classification (GTDB taxonomy): domain Bacteria; phylum Bacillota; class Clostridia; order Oscillospirales; family Oscillospiraceae; genus Faecousia. The sequence continues at coordinate 38,581 of JAZOUW010000028.1, read as the reverse complement.
AGTAGTTTATATACTCTCTAACGGATTCACGAAGTTCTCTTTCCGAACGATAATCTGTGCGGTACAGTCTTTCGGTTTTCATCGATTTGAAGAATGACTCCATAACAGAATTGTTGTATGGAGTAGCCGTATTTGAAAAGGATTGTTTTACGCCAAGAGCTTTTAGATAATCGCGAAAAGTATTTGAGGTGTAGTTAGTACCTCTATCACTGTGAAACAATAATTCGGTTGGTTGCCGGTACTCATAAGCAAGCTTGAAGGTTGACTTTGTAAGCTGTGTGCTGTTCTTTAATGAAATTTTGTGTGCAACAACCCTTCTCGCATATAAGTCAATAATCACGCAAATATAGTATGAAAAATCATTGTATCTGAAATATGTAACGTCGCTAACCCAAACTTCATTAGGTCGGCTAACTGTGAATTGTTGATTTAGAATGTTTTGTTTTCTTTCTTGAGTCATTAAGTAAATCTTTTTAGCACTTGTCCCAACAGCAAACCAACCGTTTTCGTGCATTATAGCAGCAACGGTTTTTGCCGCAACCTTATAGCCACGATCTTTTAATATTGCGTGGATTTTTCCTGCACCAAAGATTTGATTGTTATCATGGAAAATCTTTTCGATGATTGGTGTAAGCTCAGCTTTCTTTTGTGCAAATAAGGTGTTTTCGTTTTTGTTACGAAGAACATGGTTGTAATAACTACCTTTAGCAACGTTCATTGTTTTGCAAAGCAGGTTAATGCTGTATTTGTCAGATATGGATTGAATATAGGCATAGCGTTCTCGCAAAGGGGAAGATACCGTGCAAGGAGCATTTTGTAATATTTCAATCATCATTTCTTGTTATCGTAGAAAATAAATTTGGTGTTGGAGCTATCGCAGGGAATGCGGGCGTAAGAAAGCATTACGAAGATATTTGTAATCTGCTTAATACGTCAGATGTTTACGATGAGTTGGTGCAATCGGTTGAGAATATAGCCCAGGTGAAATATGATTTAGGGTTGATTAAAGCACCAATTAAACATATAGATAAAACAAAAACCGAAATACTGTTTCTCTTTTTCGTTAGTAAAACCTTATTTATGGGCAAATCAAAAGAAGACTTTACACAGCAACAGATAAACATTATCAATTCTATTACTAATAAGGTAACGCGAGAATATGACATTCTTAATGAAAAATACAAACCTATTACAAATGGGTTCAAACTCACCTTTTCAAGGGAACTTCTTACTACTGACGATGCTGTAAAAGTTGCAGAAGTGATTGATAAAATTATCTTTTTGTATGTTGTGGAAAACAAAAAATGATGAAGATATATATTCACAGAGGTCAAAATCAAATAGGCGGTAATATAATTGAAATTGCCACTGACAAAACCAAAATATTGCTCGACGTAGGTCTTGATTTGGACGATGATAATAATAGAGATCTACCCAAAATTGAAGGATTGTTTGATTCGGCAAAATATGATGCTATCTTTATTTCACATTATCACGGAGATCATTTAGGTCTTGCATATTATACCCATAAGGACATTCCAATTTATATGGGTGAGTCAAGTTATAATATCATCAAGGCATCTGATCACTATAAGAAGCAAAAGACTATTACGCCTTATGGTTTTTTTAAACATAACATTCCCATTGTTGTTGGAGATATTACGATTACACCTTATTTGTGCGACCACTCAGCATTTGATAGCTATATGCTTTTTTGTGAAGCAGAAGGTGAATCCATTCTTTATACTGGAGATTTCCGTTCGAACGGGCGGAAATCCTTCGACCGCCTTTTAAAATCTCTTCCTAAAAATGTGGACAAACTGCTTTGTGAAGGAACCACTCTTTCTCGCGTTAATCACAAAGCAGTAACAGAGGCTGAGCTTGAAGAAGAGGCTACGGCATTATTTAGAGAAACTACGGGTCCAATTTTTGTTTTGCAATCGTCGATGAATATTGACCGTATTGTAACAATGTATCGTGCGGCCAAAAGAAGCGGACGAATCTTTTTGGAAGAGGTTTATATGGCTGATATTGCAACAGCGGCAGGAGAAAGCATACCAAACCCTAAGTTTAGTGATGTATACGCTTTTATTACTTCTCCATCAAAATTCAGTTTGCTTTCAAAACATAAGCGAAAAGTAGGAAAAGGTTTTATTGCAAAACAAACCTTTGTTATGTGCGTACGTAATTCAATGCTTCGCTATTTAAAATCGTTAGCGGGCAAAATGTCGTTTGAAAACGGCTTGTTGGTTTACTCGTTTTGGAGTGGCTATCGTGAAACCGAAAGTATGAAAGAGTTTTTGTCGGAGTGCGAGAAAATAGGACTTAAAATTGTAACGCTACACACAAGTGGCCACGCAGATGAAACTGCCATAAAGCAACTGATAGACACCGTCAATCCAAAAGTGCTGATTCCGATACATACCGAAAATGCAGAACGATTTAAGGAAATAGCACCAGATATAATTGTTGAAAACAACCTCCCAGACTCGAACTAACGACTTGAATTTGGAAAAGTAGTGTTCGTATTTTATGGACGAAAAGACAGAAAAAAGTCCTGTCCGAAAGAACACATCTTTTTTCATCTAAATCCACCCTATCGGGTGGGTGAAATATTGCTTCGCAATGTGAAATTCTCGCTTCGCTCGAGTGAAATCGCTGTGGCGGTGGGTGGATTTAATTTTACATTTTGCGTTAGCAAAATATTTCACCAAAGGCGAAAGCCTTTGATTTCACCGTGCGATAGCACGATTTCACTTATACTTGCCCCTTTGCCACTTTTATGCTATAATATACCCAAGGAGTTGATTTTATGAGATCAGTTTTTATGAGATATCCTGGTGGAAAAGCAAAGGCTGTCACATTTAGTTATGATGACGGCGTTGCGCAAGATAAACGACTTGCCGAAATTTTTAATAAGTACGGTATCAAAGCAACATTTAATTTCAACTGTGCAAGAATAAGAAGCACAAGCTATTCAAAGAAAGATATACAGGAAATTTTCCTTTCCAAAGGTCACGAAATTGCAGTGCATGGTGCAAATCACAGAGCAAACGGCAATACGAGACCCATAGAAGGAATAAGAGACGTGCTGGATTGTCGACTTGAACTTGAGGAAAGGTGCGGCTGCATAATTCGAGGAATGGCATATCCCGACACAGGAATATCCTTTATTGGCGGCTTTGTGAATTATGAGCAGATCAAAAATTATCTAATCGAGCTTGACATCGCTTATTCGAGAACGTTGGGCGGCGACAATGACGGATTCTATCTACCAAAAGATTTTCACGCCTGGATGCCGTCTGCTCACCATAATAATCCTAAAATTATGGAATATATTGATAAATTCCTAAAGGTTGATATTTCTGATAAGGCATATCACGCAAGACGAGTGCCGCGGCTTCTTTATATTTGGGGACACAGTTATGAATTTGATAACGACAATAATTGGGAGCATATTGAAGAAATTTGTAAAAAGTTGGCCAATAACGATGAGATTTGGTATGCAACTAATATAGAAATATATGATTACGTTCAAGCTTATAAAAGTTTAAGATACAGTGCTAACGGTCAAATGGTTTACAACCCGACTTTATTTACAATTTGGCTGGATGTTGACAGCAAATTATATAAAATAAATCCTGATGAAACTATTCGTATTGATGAATAAAATCTTCAGTTTTCAGTGCCCTTTAATTTGTGCCATTAAGTTCAAACTACCCAAAACAAAACGACCCGTTTCGACAGGTCGTTTTGTTTTGGAGAAATCCAAGAAGTATGGGGTATCACGAATATCTTGCGGCTCCGCCACGTTTATGCTATAATACACAAAAGGAGATGATTGTATGCTAATGAAGAAATTCTGCGCGCATCGAGGCGTATCAGCCTTAATGCCTGAAAATACTTTGCCTGCATTTGCAGCAGCTTTGGCGCTTGGTGCTGATGAAATTGAATTTGATGTCAGACTATCCAAAGATAATCAATTGGTTGTTTGTCACGATCCTTCTTTAGATCGTATTTCTGACGGCAGTGGAGATGTTGGTGATTATACATTAGCTGAGTTGAAAAAATTCAACGTTGGCGTTAAGTGTGGATGGCAAGTCGGATTTTGCACACCGGAAGAAGTGTTTGCACAGTTTGCAAATAAGATCACATTTAATATTCATCTCAAGCAACATGGTGAAAATGGTTTTATTATAAGCGAACTTTTAAAACTTACAGAAAAGCATAATGCTTTTAATTCGGTATATTTTGCAGGTTCTCCCGATGAGCTGAAGTGGATGCAAACAGTTGCGCCCAATATAAGACGAGTGGCGATTCAACTTCCCGATGATACCCTCGGGATTTATGAAATGGCAAAAAAATACCAGTGCGCGGGCGTTCAATTCTGGTTGGGAATGTTTGATAATTTCCTTATAGACAGGCTTCATAGTGCGGGAATATGGTGTAATTTATTTTATGCCGATAATACAGGCGATTATAAAAAGTATTTTGAAATGGGTATAGATACTTTACTTACAAACCGCATGGATATAGCGGCGGAATATAAGAAACATAATAAAAAATAAGATAATCAAGTTTTCAGGCACATTTTATTCGTGCCATTAAGTTCAAAACTCCCAGAAAAAAGAGAGCAAGTCAAAAGAGTTGCTCTCTTTTTTCAACGAAATTCGCCTGCGGCGAGTGAAATTTGGCTTCGCCAAATGAAATAGCTTCGCTGTGAAATATTTGCTTCGCAAATGTTAAGAGGCGAATTTCCTTTCACTTTATGCGTAGCAGAAAATTTCACAATGACCGCAGGTCATTATTTCACATTCGGCGTAAGCCAAATATTTCACTTACTCTTGCCCCTTTGCCACTTTTATGCTATAATATACCCAAGGCGGTGATGATATGTTTGCTCTTTTTAGAAAAAAGAAAATTGATGCTACAAAAATTGTAGATGAAATTGAAAACGCCGTATTCGAATGGGCAAAGCAATATGATTTCAAAAAATACGGTCGAACGTTTAACCGTATAGTCGATAAGGATATTGTGCAAGTAATAAATTTTCAAAACGGATGTCCCGAAAAGGGAGTGTATGGTGTACTATGGGTAAATCTAGGTATACGCATTCCTGAGTGTGCAGATTTTCCAAATGAACTGAAAAAGTATTACAAGGAATACGAGTGCAACATCCGTTGTAGTTTAGATGAATATATAGACAAAAGAGATAATCCTTACAATTTAAAAGAAAATTCCCAAAAAATAGCAAGCGATATTATTGAAAAGCTGAGTGCTGTGATACTTCCGATATTTGATGTTCTTTCCTCAAGGGAGAATATTATTAAAGAACTTAAAAACTATCCTGAATTTAATTCTTTTAGAAATCATTTAGCCGATAAAGACATCGATACAATCAAAGCAAAATTAAATAATAATTAAAGAAAACCAGGTTTTTTGACCGGTTCTTTTTTGGACACGAGGGCCAGAAAAAGAAAGACACGCAGAAAAGCGTGTCTTTTCTTTTTCAACTATATTCGCCTGCGGCGAGTTGTATTGCTTCGCAGTGATATTTGGACTAATGTCCAAGTGATATTCGCTTCGCGAGTTTTGGAGGCGAATATAATATCACTTTTGCGATAGCAAAAATATCACTATGCCATAAGGCATAATATCACTCTGTGCACAGCACAGAATATCACTAACACCTTGCCCTTCCGCCGCTTTTATGCTATAATATACCCAAAACGATGAGGAAATGGCTTCGCAAACAATAGGAATAAGGAACTTTTTGAGTTTTTAAATAACTTTTGTATTGATTATTATTGTGCTGAAGAAAATTTTTTTGGGAATGGGAAAACAACAGCGATTCCTTAATTTCTCACGAAGGTTATGATAGCATTTTTGGTAAAATTGAAGGCGATGAATTTGATTTTGAAAAGTTTGATGTGATTATTTCTTTTCAAAAGGGTGCATGATTTAGTTATGAAAAAACAACGACTTTCTATATCGACAACACATATAATATTGCTAAGTTTTCTTGTTGTTATACTAATAGGTTCCGCATTGCTTACATTACCAATTAGTTCGGCAGAAGGAAAGACAACTCCGTTTTTGGATGCACTTTTTACAGCGACAACTTCCACTTGCGTTACGGGATTAGTTGTAGTACCCACAGTTTCCTCGTGGAGTGTTTTCGGGCAGATCGTTATATTGATACTCATTCAAATCGGCGGTCTTGGTGTGATAACTATTATGTCCGGCCTGATGATACTACTTCACAAGAAAATGGGTATTGGCGACAGATTGCTTTTGCAAGATGCCTTTAACTTAAATTCTTTGTCGGGACTTGTTCGTTTTGTTAAAAGAGTCGTGGCTGGAACTCTCGTTATAGAAGGCATCGGTGCTCTGCTTTATATGACGGTTTTTATACCTGAATTTGGTGCAAAAGGAATCTGGATTTCGGTGTTTACTTCCATTTCTGCATTTTGTAATGCAGGTATTGATATTATTGCAGAAAACAGTCTTTGTAATTATGCGCTTAATCCTATTATCAATATTGTCACGTGTGCCTTAATTGTATTGGGCGGTATTGGCTATATTGTTTGGTGGGATGTGATTAGAGTTCTGAAAAAAGCACGAACAATGAAAGTGAAATTCTTTAGGGATCTTACTCTGCACAGTAAAATTGCTATTACGGCAACCTTTATATTAATTTTTGTGGGTGCTATTTTGGTTTTTGCTTTCGAGTACAATAACCCACAAACAATGAACGAATATACGTTGTTTCAGAAAATAGAAGTATCTATTTTCCAATCGGTTACAACAAGAACAGCAGGTTTTGCAACGATTCCCCAAGAAAATCTTACAAATGCAAGCTCTATTGTTTGTTTGCTGCTTATGTTTATCGGCGGTTCTCCTGTTGGAACGGCCGGCGGTATCAAAACAGTTACTTTTGCCGTTATTATTGTGGCTGCCATTGCCTCTGTTCGCAACAAGGCAGATACCGAGGTGTTTGGCAGACGTCTTACCAAACAAGCCGTCAGCAAGGCAGTTGCCGTTACTTGTATGTCTTTTATCATTATGTTTGTTTCAACAGTTTTGCTTTCGGCAGTAACAGAAGCAAATGCACTTGATATTGTTTATGAAACAGTCAGTGCAACCGCAACTGTTGGTCTCACAAGAAATCTTACACCTTCCCTTAATAGCATCGGTAGAATAATCATTATTATTACAATGTATCTCGGTAGAGTTGGCCCCATATCGTTGGCTGTTGCATTTAAGAAAGGTAAAGATAATCAAAATATTGTTAGAAACCCTGTTGAAGAAATTAGTGTCGGATAAGAAGGGATAATGTATTATGAGTATTCATAAAACCTATGCCGTGTTAGGTCTTGGAAGATACGGAAGAGCTGTTGCAGAAGAACTTGTAGCAAACGGCGCAGAAGTGTTGGCAGTTGACATCAACCAAAACGATGTCAATAATGCCATAGAAACCATACCTGTTTGTAAATGTGCCGATATAACTGATCCGGAAACGATTAAAAGACTAGGCATTGCGAATATTGATGTTGTAATTATTGCGGTGGCAAGTAATCTCGAAGCCTCTGTTATGGCAGTAACACTCTGCAAAGAAGCTGGTGTTCAAACCGTTATTGTAAAATGCGGTAATGAGGTGCATCAAAAGATTTTAAGCCGTGTAGGAGCAGATAAAGTGATTTTTCCCGAAAAAGAATCAGGAACACGTCTTGCTAAAAATCTGCTTACATCAGGTTTTGCCGAAATGATAGAATTATCGGATGATATTTCTATGGTGGAAATAGAAGTAAAAGACGAATGGGTTGGAAAAACCTTAATTGAACTGAGTTTGCGCAAAAAATATTCGATTAACGTGGTCGCTATTCGTCACGGTGATATAATCACTACCACTGTAGATCCTGCTGTTCCTTTAGAAAAAGGAATGGAACTTATCGTTATCGCAAACACCTCCAAGCTGCAAAAATTAAAATAATCAAGAGGTTTGGAATGAAAAACTTTTAGCTCCCATTGTCGTAACCATGCTTTTGAGTTAGACAAATTAATGACATTTTAGAAAACATTTATATGTCTTTACTTTAAAAATAATATTTTATTATGGGAGAGAAACTGCGTTCATACCACCCAGGCTCGAACTAACGACGTTCATTTGGAATTGTTGTGTTCGTTTTTTATCCATTGCGAAAGCAATGGTATATCGCCATGTGTTAGCGTGTATATCATCAAAGGCGGCGATATGCTTGCCAAAAGAACGGTCACAGAAAACAACGAAATGTTTTAACTGATACGAAAAGACCACCTATATAGGTGGTCTTTTGTGCGTTCGTTAGAAAGGCAACCACCCGCTATGCGGGTGGACTAAAAAGAGTTCTACTTATGGGTAGAAAAAGAAAACCTCCAATGATAGAGTTGTAGCAGGTTCGCCAACCGCTACAAACAACATCAATGGAGGTTAGCCCAATGGACAACAATAGTTTAGCACATACCAAATGGAATTGCAAATACCATATAGTTTTTGCACCCAAATACCGCCGTCAAGTAATCTACAAGCAAATATCAACGGATATAGGTTCGATAATACGAAGACTATGCGCCCGCAAGGGAGTAGAGATTATCGAAGCAGCAGCAATGCCAGATCATATTCACTTATATGTATCGATACCACCAAAGTACAGTGTGGCAGAGATAATGGGTTACTTAAAGGGAAAGAGTAGCCTAATGATATTCGACCGCCATGCGAATCTAAAGTACAAGTATGGAAACAGACATTTTTGGTGCAGAGGGTACTATGTGGATACAGTGGGAAGAAACGAAAAAGCTATAAAGGAATATGTACGGAATCAGTTACAAGAGGACATAGCAGCAGATCAAATAAGTATAAAGGAATTTACAGACCCGTTTACGGGTGAGCCGGTAACCAAGGGCAAATAAAAGCCGCCCCCGGAAGGGGGCAGCCAGTAATCATTTGCGGTTGGCGAACCGTTCATGCGTCTTAAGACGCGGCTGTATCAGGCCCTTATAGGGCCAGTGCAAGCCACCGGCTAAGCCGGTGGTCTTGACTGTTGGCAGTTGCAAATTATTTTGCGCGTGATATAATGGCACTGAATGAGGTGAGCGTATGGCAGGGAAAACCAATTCGATAGATATGGTAAACGGCCCTTTGTGGGGCAAGATACTGAAATTTTCGGTACTGTACTTACTGACCGCCCTTTTGCAGCATTTATACAGTGCGGCAGATGTAATCGTGGTGGGCAGATTTGCCGGGCAGGATGCTTTGGCAGGTGTGGGTACTTGTACCGTTATTGTGAATTTGTTTCTTAACTTTATTTTGGGTTTGACTGCCGGCGGAACCATTGTGCTTGGTCACGCGTTGGGCGCGAGAAATGATGAAGCGGTGAGCAAGGCTGCCCACACCTGCATAGCGGCAGCTGTAGCTGGCGGCCTGCTGGTATCGCTGATCTGCCTTTTGTTTACAGAGCAGCTGCTGAACCTGGTTGCTGTTCCGGAAGCGGTTATGCCGGAAGCCTCTGACTATTTGCGGATCATTTCCATCGGCTATATTCCGTCGCTGCTATACAATTTCGGCGCGTCTATCCTCCGGGCAAAGGGAGACACAAAGCGGGCCCTGTATATCGTGATGATCTCCGGTGTCGTGAATGTGCTGCTGAACTTGTTCTTTGTGCGCGTGTTGGGGATGAAAGCGAGCGGTGTCGCTACCGCGACGGTCATTTCCCAGATCTTAACCGCAAGCGCCATTTTGTATATCCTTTTCCGGGAGACGGATGCAACGAAAATTACCCTGCGGAAAATCCGCTTTTATAAAGAACCCTTTTTACGGATCCTCAAATACGGCTTGCCCTCTGGCATTCAAAGCTCGGTGTTTTCCGCTTCCAACATATTGGTACAGTCCAGCATCAACAGCTTTGGCGCGGCGGCCATTGCCGGCAGCTCCGTGACTTCCAGCATTACTGATTTTTACAATGTGACTCTGAACAGTTTGTACCAGTCCTCCATCGTCTTTACAAGCCAGAATTTTGGCGCGGCCAAGTTTGACCGGATCAAAAAGACACTGCTGATTTGTATGGTATATGTTGCCGGGCTTTGGGCGATCCAGGCTGTGATCACCTATTTCGGCGGCCAGTTCCTCATTGGACTGTATACCCCGGATGACCCCCTGGCTGCCCAATGGGCCTGGCGTAAACTCTGCACCATTGGCTATGTGTTCGGGCTGTTGGGAATGATGAATGTGATGAGTGGTATGCTTCGCGGCATGGGCGAGTCTGTTGTGAATATGGTGATGTCCATTGTGGGTGTTTGCGGTATTCGCATCGTCTGGATTTTAACGGTGTTCCGGGCTGTGGGTACATTTGAAATGCTGGTGCTGTGTTATCCGGTTTCCTGGATCGGAACGCTGACTTTGCACACGATTATGTTTGCGGTGATTTTCAAGAAGCAGAAAAGAAAGATCCTTATAAATAAAACTTAAAAATAGAAACGAGTCGATGAAAAGAAAAGTTATCCATATTCTTGTAGATATACTATTGATTGCAGCGGTGTTTGCAATCACAGACTATTTTATGCTGGATGTTTTCAAGTCCAGAAATCTGTGGCTTGAGTTGGGCGTTTATATTGTTTTCTACGGTATCTTGTTTGGCGCCAAGCACGGTGTTGTGTGTCTGGGGAAGCAGTTTAAGAAAAAGAAAGGGTGCGAAGATCGATGAAATACTTAATTGTTGTGGATATGCAGGTGGACTTTATTACCGGCAGTCTGGGCAGCGACCTTGCAGTGGCGATCGTTCCCAATGTGGTGGAAAAGGTGAAAAACTTTGAAGGCAAGGTGATTTTTACCCGGGACACCCACTATGACGATTATCTGCAGACCCAGGAGGGCAGAAAGCTTCCTGTTGTCCATTGCGTGAAGGACACCCCCGGCTGGCAGATCTGTGAGCAGCTGCGCCCCTTTGTGACCACGGTGGTGGATAAGGATACCTTCGGCAGTGTGGATCTGCCCCAAATGGTCGGCGACGACGGACAGGTCATTGATGAAATTGAACTGTGCGGCTTATGTACGGATATCTGCGTCATTTCCAATGCGATGATTTTGAAGGCCACCTTCCCGGAGGTGTGTATTTGCGTGGATAGCACTTGCTGCGCAGGTGTTACGGAGGAAAGTCACAATACTGCGCTGGCAGCTATGGCAGCAGTACAAATCGAGGTCAAGTAATTATGAACATCATCCTCTGTCTTGACGACAAAAACGGAATTCAATTTAATCACCGACGGCAAAGCAGAGATCAGGTGGTCTGCCACCGAATACTGGAACTGACAAAGGGCAGCACCCTCTGGATGGACAAGTATTCTGCAAAACTGTTTGACACCGGGCAGGTAAAAGTTGACGCGGACTTTTTGCAAAAGGCCGGTCCGGGGGAATATTGCTTCGTGGAAGACGATAGGTTTTTGAGATGCAGTGATAAAGTTGAAAAAGTTGTGATTTACCGGTGGAATAGGACATATCCTGCGGATATGATGGTTGATAGTTCGTTTTTTGATAAAAAAAGCCTTGTTCAAAAATGTGATTTTGCAGGCAGTTCCCACGAAAAGATTACAGAGGAGACCTACCAATGAAGAAGAGATTTCGATCCGGCCTAATCATACTGGCGGCCATCTGTTCGGTGCTGATCGGTCTGTGGGAAGCCGATATATTGGGAAACCGTCAGCCCACGGTCTCCCTGGCGGATATTCCGGCCTTTGACGGAGAAACGGCCTATGTTGCCATCAATGACAACAAGCCGGAATTTGAAGAAACGGAGCTGGTCACACAATCCTATGAACGATATGCGCCGTTGGATTCTTTGGGCAGGTGCGGTGTGGCGATGGCCTGCATTGGCAAGGATATTATGCCCGCGGAAGAAAGGGACAGCATTGCTCAGGTTAAGCCCAGCGGTTGGCAGACGGTGAAATATGACATCGTGGACGGAAAATACCTGTATAACCGTTGCCACTTGATCGGCTATCAGCTCACCGGAGAAAATGCCAACAAGCAGAATCTGATTACCGGCACACGGTTTTTGAACATAGAGGGGATGCTGCCCTTTGAAAATATGATCGCCGACTATGTCAAGGAGACCGGCAATCATGTGATTTATCGGGTAACGCCCATCTTTGAAGGCAAAAATCTGGTAGCCAGCGGTGTGCAAATGGAAGCGTTTTCCGTGGAAGACGAAGGGGAGGGCATCTGCTTTAATGTGTATGCCTACAATGCCCAGCCGGGGATATCCGTCGACTATGCCACCGGAAAAAGCAGTCTGGAAAAGTGACATTACAGTAAGACCGCCTGAAGGTAAACTGTCCTTATGGACAGCTGCCTGCAGGCGACTTTTTTGTTGCAAATGGGACAGCGCGATGGCGTAAATTGCAAGAAAGTATAAATTAACAATGGAAAACGCCATTTATACGCCTATATTGCTGCAGTATAGTACAAATATACATATCTTTACAAAAGAAGGAAAATAGATGCAGCAAAGATCAATGCTTTTAAGAAGAGCGTTGCTCTTTGTACTTGCGACGGTAATGCTTTTGGTAAATGTGCTTTGACGTATTTTGCAGGAACAACGGAAATCTCTGAAAGCGCGCTGAATGTTCTGGCGCAGGTGGAGACCGCAGACATCTTCGACTGCCCGTTGAAGGCCGATTCGATGGCGGATGGTTCGGGGCAATGCGGGGCGCATTTCTGCATCCAAAAGCGCCATGGGAGAACGAAAAAAGAACCGAAGAAAATATCAGTAAAAAATGAGGAAAATAGAAGATATACAAAAGGGGCGTTTGCGTTGATTTTTTATTTTTTTTATTATATCATGATTTTAGACCATTTATTGCAAAATGTCGGCAAGGAGTGTGCGATATGAAGGATATTATGACGTTTCGAGGACCTGTTCCACTGAAGCAATATAACAGAATTCTTGCCCATGAACACTTGCTGCTGGACATGTCTCATGAGGCGGTAACACCGTCCACAGAGGAAGAAAAAGAGGTCTTTTTCGGGAAGATCACGATGGAGCGTCTGGGCGTTTTGCGCCGCAATCCCTACATTGTCCGGGAGAACTTGATTCTGGATGACGAAAAGACAGCGGCAGAGGAAATGCAATACCTGAAAAAGCACAACGTGGGTCTGGTACTGGACCTGACTACTTACGGCCTGAAGCCGGATATTCAGAAACTGAAATACATCAGTGAGCATATGGAGCAGGACCTGGTGATTGGTACCGGCTTCTTCGTGCATGATGTGCTGGACAATTCCAATTGTCCCAAAACTGCCGAAGGTATGGCGCAATATATGCTTAAGCAGATCGAAGAAGGGATCGATGGCACAGATATTCGCGCAGGTGTGATCGGTGAGGTGGGCGTCAGCGAGAAAATATACCCCATTGAAAGGGAGTCCTTACTGGCAGCAGCAATGGTGCATAAGAAGACCGGACTGCCTGTTTATTTGCATACCTATCCATGGTCAGAGGCAGGCTTGGAAGCGGCGGATTTTTTGGCGGAAAACGGTGTTGCGCCGAAGTTTATTTGTGTTTGCCACATTGATGTCACCTTTAATTATGACTACCTGCAAAAGTTGCTTAAAAGCGGTTATTATGTAGAATTTGACAACTTTGGAAAGGAATTTTTCTTTGATGCCCAGGACGGCGCTTTTGCCGGCGGTCCGTTTGCTACGGATGTTGAAAGGGTGCAAATGCTCCGCAAGCTGACGAACGAAGGCTGGGGCAAGCAACTCATTATTGCCAATGATGTATGTCTGAAGGCAAGCCTGCACAATTACGGCGGCTGGGGGTACGATCACATATTTGAAAATATTGTTCCCATGATGCGTTATATGGGCTTCTCGGCAGAGGAAATAAAAATGATTGTAGATGACAATCCCATAGAGTTCCTGAAAGGAAACGATTAAGCTTATGAAGATCATTGATGCAAATATTTGTTTGGGACCTGACTTTGTCAAACATCCCATTACCAATCACGAAAGCTTTGTGGTAATGGACCCGGTAAAGACTGCGGACACGCCGGAAGAACTGATTGGTGTGATGGACCGCTTTGGCATCGATCAGGCGGCGGTCTGGCATCGCGCCCAATTTGATTATGACCCCGTTAAGGGCAATGAAATTTTGAACAAATGTATGCCCGGGTTTGAAGATCGGCTTTTGCCGGTTTGGACGATCTTGCCGGCCATTACTGACCGGGCGTTTGAACCGGATGTGTTTTTGGATCATATGAAGAAGGCGGGAGTAAAGCTTTTGAAAGCGTTTCCGCTGCAAAACCGATATCTTTTGAACGAGGTAACAATGGGCCGGCAGCTATCAACGTTTGAGCAGATGCAGATCCCGTTGTATCTGGAGCCGCAACCGGGCTATGAGTATATCTACAGCGTTTTGAAGGAATTTCCCAATTTGACGGTGATTCTTTGTAATGTGGGTATTTGGCCCAGTGCAAGACTGATTTACCCCTTGCTTGATCGCTATCCTAACGTATACTACGAAACCGGCGATCTGGGTTATACCCATAGCTATGAAGATTACTGCGCCAGCTTTGGCAGTGATCGACTGCTTTACGGAAGCAATTTCCCCTCCAATTACCCCAGCTGCAGCTTAAACTGTCTGCTTACAGCGAACATCTCGCAGCAAGATAAGGAAAATATTGCCCATGGCAATATGGAGCGCATTTTGCGGGAGGTGCAGTTATGAGAACGATTCCTTCCTATAAGCTGATCGATATGCACACGCATATGGGTCCGGAGTATTGCATTTACTATCCGGAGCATGACGCGGACAGCATGGTTCGTTATATGGACGAGTGTAATGTGGAAATGATTGTATCTGCTCCTTGTGAGGATCTGTTTGTTGCAGGCACCCAAAGGGAAGACATTACCAATGCCATGCGTCTTTATCCCGACCGGATCAAGGGTTACTTCGGTTTTAATCCCAATTTAGACACTACTGTTGCGGATATGGAAAGAGCCTTCCGGGAGAATGAGGGTTATGTGGGTATGAAGTTTTTGCCGGACTATCACCGGACAAATTTGACAGACCATTCTTATGAAAATGCCCTTGCCTTTGCCAATGAGCGTAGCTTGCTGCTGCTCAGCCATACCTGGGGACTGTCCATGAACGGTGAGCAGTGTAACTCGGCAGACAAAATTACCAAAACATTGGATCGCTATCCCAATATCCGTTTCATTATGGGCCACTCCATTCAAGGCCAGACAGAACTGGCAATTGAAATTGCTAAAAACTACGAAAATGCCTATCTGGACCTGTGCGATACCGGCAGATTTTACGGTATGATTGAGCGTATGGTGGCGGCGGCTGGTGCAGAAAAGGTGCTGTATGCTACCGATGCGCCGATGCAGGGTTATCGGTTTATTCAAGGCGCAGTTTTGGGCGCGGATATTACAGAGGAGCAGCAGGAATTAATTTTTCGAGGCAACGCCTTGCGTCTGTTAGGTTTAAAATAGGCCGGAAGAAGGTGCAATTTATGAAATTACTGCCTACACCCCAAAGCTATATCCAATCTGACAATATAGCTCCGCTGCAAGGCTTTTCCTGCGTTAAATGTGAGGTTGCGCAGGACAAGACTATTTCCTGGGGTATTTCCCAGTTGGAAGGGAAATTAACAATTCCCTTTGCAAATGGCGGCACGCTGACCCTTGCAGAAAAGGAAGATGCGTTCTTTGCAGAAAAGAACGCCACAGAACAAGGCTACATTCTTATTCGCAACAATGCAGATGTTACGATTTATGCGAAATCTTCTGTGGGCTTCCTCTACGGATTGATGACTTTGCGTCAGTTGGCCGGAGATGCTCCCGCAACAATTGAGATCAAGGACAGACCGAGTATCCGTTTCCGTGGCTGCAAGAATACGTTTTGGGCGGAAAGTGGCGTTTGGTCCTATGATTTTGGCGATGGACTGGTGGCAGCCTGCGAAAGATTGCGCAAAGCCATCGACCAGGCCGCCCGCGCCAAGCTCAATATGATGTATGTGGACGGCTTTGGCTTTCGATGCGGTGATAGGCGATTCCCGGGCTACAACGAAACAATGCAAACCCTGTCAGAGTATGCCTTAGTTCGGGGCATCCGGTTTATGACCGGTGGATATGCCATGGGTTATGGGCAGAGCGCTTTCAGCGATAAGGCGTTTCAGGGGCGTGTGTTCCGCAACCGGTATTCCTACCCGGATGGCGAGCTATACGATTGCACAGGTACATTTAGTCCGTTCGTGTTAAAAATGAAGGGTGTCGAAGATGTGACAGGCCGTTCCTACGGCACCTGCCTTTCTAACCAGCAGCTTACGGATGACAAAATATCAGAAATTTATGAATACATCAAAAACACCGGCTGCCGTATGATCTATTTCCACAGTATGGATGCGGAAGAGATTTATCCACCCCTTTGGCTTGCCCGGTGTAAGCATTGCAGAGAAAAGTATCCAAGCGACGATTTGTTTGCCAAAGACGGTATGGCTGGCGCGTTTGCCGATTTTTATGACCGGATTTTGACTGCGCTGAAGCCGGAATTTCCGGATGTGATTCTCTGCGCCGTCAGTCCCGGCTATGGCGATCGGAAAAGCGCGGATGATGATAACATTTTTGTGTGCCGCAAGTTTTGGGCTGCTGTGCTTCGCTATATGGAGCATGCTGACGGATTGATTCCTACTTTCCGGGAGCTTTTGCTGCAACATAACAATTCTGCTCTGCGGTTTGATTTGCTGGATGAGGTGCTTCCTTCCTATGGCTGCATCTTTTTTGCCAGTGGCGACGGCTTTTACACAGATCAGATCTACACCCCGATTTCTGCATACACAAAGGCTTTGCACCACAGCGATGTAATGATTTATGCAAATGGCAGTGCGCTGCAGAAGCCTACCCAGTATACAAATGCAGAGTATGGATGGAATCCCGATGGTTCGGCATATTGGCTGCCGGAGTTTCCGGACACTTATGAAAAAATGGCTGTGCAATTTGACGACTTGCGTTTGGGAACGCTGCGCCCTGCAGAGATTTACGGGGAAGAAGGACTTCTGGAAACCGCCTGCGCCCATCTGTTTGGAGAAAAGCACGCCAAGGAGATTGCAGATGTTTTCCGTATCCGCGGCAAAAACGGCGAGTGTCCCATTTTCACAGCCTGCAATGCAGAGCTTTGGACGAACTATAATCGGAAAGATTTCCCAATGCTTTGGGACACACCGGTGGAAAAAGAAAAGCAGATGCAGTTTTATGAGAGGTTTTCCGAAAGCGCGCAGGCAACCGACAGGGCAAATGAAATGCTTATCCGGTTGCTTTTGCAGCCGGAGCTGGGTGCAGATACACGGGCGTATTTGGAAGATCTGCAGGAAGGCAGCAGCGTATGCCTGCAGCTTTGCAGTCTGCTGACCAGATATATGGACCTCTATATTCAGGCGGATGCGATCCTCACTTCCGGTGTGCAGGTCGATGATGATCTGTTTGCCCGATGCGATGCGCTGATCCGGGATGCGGACCAAACCCTTGCCCACATCCAAAAAGCAAGCGGTCAGCCTTTTGATCCCTTGGGTGGCATTCGTGTCCGCCGGGATGAAATAGCGGATATGGTGTCCTACAGTACCGGCCAGATCATAAAGTCGTTGCATACCGGGCAGCGTGTTCCGGAGGACCGCAGACCGCTGCAAGTCAAAAACTGGTGGTAAAAACGAAATCGTTTTAAATTGATAATAGAAGGAGAAGTCAGATGTCCGATATAAAGTCTTTTGAAGAAGCCGAAGGCGGCGTGTTTGGCGATATTTTATCCCAGGTACGTCAGAAAGAGAACGTGAAAATCGGTCTGTTTGCCGGTGGCTATTTTGAGTATTGGAGAATGTTTCCGGAAAAGCTGCAGCAGAATGTAGAAGCTGACCTGGAACGGGTAAGAGAGAACTTCCGTAAGCGGTATGCGTCTGTTGTTTGCTGCGAAACCGTGGATACTCTGGACGCAGCCGACAAGGCCGGCAAGCTGTTTAAGAAGGAAAATATCGACCTTTTGGTCATTGTTTACGGTACCTATCTGCCGGACTTTATGACCCTGCACGTGATCAACCAGGTAGGGGATGTTCCTATCGTGTTTTACTCTATCCAGGGTGTGAACCATCTGGAAAAGGACGGCAACTACGAGCACAGCATGCGTAACAGCGGTGTTATTGGTGTGGCGCAAATCACCGGCACCCTGCGAAAAATGAACCGGGATTACAAGGTCATTGTCGGCAGCATTGACGATGAGAGAGCCTATCGTAAGATTGATGTGCAGGTTAAGGCTATGCAGGCGGTCAAGGATATCAAGGAATGCAACATCGGCGTGATCGGTAACGTGTTCCGGGGCATGTACGATCTGGAGCTGAGCAAGACCTTCCTGAAATCCACCTTTGATGTGAATGTTATCTACATCCAGAGCGGACACCTGCTGACAGAGTGGGAACAGGTTACCGAGGAAGAAGTAAAGGTGGTTACCGATAAGCTTCTGGCACGTTTCAAGGTGCGTGGTCCCAGTGAGCAGGACGCTCTGCGGGCGGTGAAGCTGGCCATTGCTATGAGGCGTCTGGCGAAGCGGTTCCGTTTGGATGCAATGTGCTTTTTGGATCAGCACTTTGTTCAGAAGCAGACCCTCACCACCGCCAGAATCGGCGCATCCCTGCTGATGGAGTATGACGACATGGTGGTTACCTGCGAAGGCGACCTGGGCGGTCTGGTTACCATGATGTTGATGAAGTCCATTTCCGGTATTCCCGCACTGATGGGCGAATGGGGTGAGTTCGACGAGGAGCTGAACGCCTGCCTGATTATGGGCCATGGCATCGGCGTTCCTGCCCTTGCCAAGAGCGATGCAGATGTTACTTTAACCCGCACGCCCGAGGAGTGGGGATTTGAAGGCGGCGGCATGAACTACGAGCTGATCCTCAAGCCCGGCCCGTCCACCATTGCCCATGTGATCGAAACCGTCAACGGCTATAAAATGATCCTCTCTCCCGTGGAGAGTCTGGATTTCCCCACACTGAAGTACGACGAGCTGCATGCTGTGGTGCAGGTAAAGACCCCCATTAAGGACTATATGGAAACGGTATTTGAAAGCGGCGTGACCCACCACTGCATTGTTGGTCCTACCGATATGTCCGAAGAGTTGAAGGCTGTAGCACATATGCTGAAGCTGGAACTGTTTTACATTGACTAATTACAATAGGGAGGAATGTGTATGAATACGATTACACCTCAGGAATATGCCCAAAGAATCGATGCGCTTCGTCAGAAAATGGCCCAGATGGGCGTGGATTTTGTGGTTGGCTTTTCCAATCTTCTGGAGATTGCCATTGTCCGCTACTACTGTGGCTTTGCGCCTACCAATGAAAGCTCTGCTATCATCATCCCTGCAGAGGGCGAGGTCATTGTTTGCAGTGGTCAGGCTTCCTATGACGATTGCCTGCTGAAGAACGCTCTTCCCAATAGCCGTATTGCTATTTTGCCGGAAATTGGCGAAGTCAGTGGCTTTGAGTACGACACCGAAGGCCAGCTGGAGTTTGAAGAACTGTTCAAGCAGGTGAAGGCAACGCGTCCCAACGCAAAGCGGATCGGCTTTATTGGCCGTCTGATTTTCCCTGCCATCATTATGGACAAGCTCAGAAAAGTGTTCCCCGATGCCCAGATCGTGGATATGGATGATATTCACTATGAGCAGAGAATCCGTAAGAGCCCTGCCGAGATCGCACTGCTGAAGAAGAACTGGGAGATCGTGTCCCAGATGTTCACCAATGTAGTTCCCAGGATCGAAGTGGGGATGACCGAACGTGAGATTGAGGGTATGTTTGAGTATGAAATGATGCGTTTGGGCGCTGAAAGCTATGTGCAGGCCTTTGCGCCTATGATCGCTTCCGGTCAGCAGAATTCCTTTGTCAGTATGCGCAGAAATGATTTGCGTAAGATTCGGGCCAGCGAGATGATCAGCATTGGCGCCGGCGTCTGCTATGAAGGCTACAACGGCATTATCTGCACCCCGCTGGTTTTGGGAGAGATTCCCCAGTATATGCGTGATGCGGTTTTGTGCGCCTACGATGCGTTGAACGAAGCTTCTGCGAAGATGCTGCCCGGTACGTCCTGCGATGTGGTGCTTAGTGCCTACACCGACTATTTGACCAAGTACGGCTACATTGACTACTGCCCCTACGGCAGCCTGCACAGCACCGGCATGCTGGAGTGTGAAGCGCCTGTATTCTCTGTTGCCAACAAGCGGGTCATTGAGGAGGGCATGGCCATCTGCATTGACGCTTACTTCAAGGGTATGGAGTGGGGCTCTTTCCGAGTCGAGGACTGCTACCTGATCACTGACAAGGGCGTCAAAAGAATGACTACCTATAACGATAAGGCAATCCCTGCACGTTATAGATAAAGGAGGATATAAAATGAAAATTGGCAAGAAAAATTGGGTATTCTGCGACGGTTATCTGCCCCCCAAGGGCGACAATCCGGAATTTGAAGGCCACGAGGCCCTGATGCTGACAAACCTGAACAAGGAAAAGGCCGCCATCGAGCTGGTGCTGGTCTATGAGGACAAGGACCCGGAAGGCGGCGTTATGGTGGAGCTTGACGGTATGCGTACCACCTGCATCCGTATGGATAAGCCTTTGGGTGAGAAGGGTATCCAGCTGGGCGAGTCTGTCCAGTACACGGTTTGGGTTAAGAGCAATGTGCCTGTTATCGCTTGCTTTGGCAGACTGGATGTGCGCCAGACCAATATGGCTTACTACAGTGTAGAAGGCTACTGCTTTTAAATAACGGAAAAATCACCGGAATTACTTCCGGTGATTTTTTGCTTAGTATGAAAATGTCTCTAAAACCTCGATCAATTCATCGGATAAAAGTTCGTCCGGAATCAAATACAGACGTTCTTGTTCTTCGGTGCAGTATTCCAGGTAATAATGCGCCTCATCTTTTAATATGAAAAGGGAGGCAAAGTCGGTATAATACTTCTTTTCGGAATAGACCGTGATATACGTCAGGGACTCCAGCTCGGCATACTCCTTGTTAGACATATCCATCGGCTCGGAAGTCAAAAGCGCCTGCAACGCGGCAATTTCATCTTCACTGAAGTCATAGTCATAAGTTTCGAATGAAAACGCATCGTCAACATAATAGGAAATGTAATATCCAGTGGGAACAAATTCCTTGGCAAGTAAATCCATAACACAGTCGTATTCCTCTGCAAGGCAGTACATTGCGTCACCGTAAGTGTCCGCTAAAAACACCTGGTCTATACTCATGGCAAAGGTGTTGTTGGAAAGACTGTTAATTAGCAGCGGCTTTGTTTCGTCGGCGAGGAAATAATCATAGGAATAATTAAAAGTGGGATACAGATAGTCATTTTCCAATGCGTCTTTGTCAAGGGGTATATACTTCCGACCTTCTACCGTAGCAGCGCCGTCTTTGGAAATGAATATTTGTTTTTTCCGCAAATCCTGGATGTACTTACACCCTGTCAGCGACAGCAGCAGGCTGAAAAAAATACATGCGGCGGTAAGGCGTTTGATTGTTTTTTTCATGATCAAGCCCCCTTATTCCAAATCCAGTTTTTTACACAGGACATATTTGGTAATGAAGAAATAGACAACAGACATTGCAAGCTCTATGACCAGCAAGGAAAGCAAACCGATATGTCCGCATAGGTAGGGATTTTCTACGACAAATTCTGCGGCTGCATCAAGCCAGGCTTTGTTTGTTTCTGCGCTCATCAGGAAAACGGCCTGACCGACGGAAAAGAGAATCTGACAAGCAACATAGTGAGCGTAGTAAATGCCGAAGGCAAGCAGTACCCGGTGCTTTTTTGCAGTCTGTCCCAATGCAATGCAGGCGTAAACCAGCAAAAATCCTGCAAATGTTGCAACAATCGACAAAAGCAGAAATTCAATAAGGTAGAACACCAGATGCACGGCGTCTATGTATGCAAAAGCCTGAGCAAATAAGTACCGGGCGGCCAGAAACAGCTCGGTCAAAAGCTCGCCGGAGGTTGCAATGCAAAAAGCAAGAATAAGGATTAAAAAGGAGACAAATTGCATGATCGCTGCGGTAACGGCTTTTACCAGAATGTGCTGCGTTTGGCTCACCGGAAGGGTGAGGGATAAATAACCCTCTGACGTAAACAGATTTTTATAAAACCGGCGGATAGCCACAATAAATGTTCCGATAATGCCTGCCTCCAAGGTGATGGCAAAAATAATCACAGAAGCAATCAAAAGAATGAAATATACCGTAGAGTCGTTTTCAAAAAGACCAAGGATGCGGACCATAACGGACATGCCAAGCACCACAAGCTGGATCGGCAGAAAGACCCGCAAATAAGATAAAAACTCGTGCTTGAATAATTTCTTTACCATTTGAACACCTCCCGGAACAGTGCGTCCACGCTTTTTCCGTTTTCCTGGCGGATTTCGTCCACATTTTTCTGCAGAAGAATGCTGCCGTTTTGAATGAAGATAACTTCGTCCAAAACTTCTTCGATGTCAGAAATCAAGTGGGTGGAAATCAAAACAAGGGCGTCGGGGTTGTAATTGTTGATAATGGTGGAAATCACATAATCTCTGGCGGCAGGGTCGACGCCTGCAATGGGCTCATCCAAAACATAAAGCCTGGCGTTTCTGCTCATGGTCAAAATAAGACAAACCTTTTCTTTGTTGCCTTTGGAAAGGGTTTTAAGCTTGCGTTTAGCATCAATACCCAACTCTTCCAGCATTTTGTACGCCAGCGCCGGGCGAAAATCTGCGTAGAAGTCGGCGCAGTATTCGACGATTTGCCGCACATTCATCCAGGCGTTCAGGTAGTTGGTATCCGGCAGATAAGCAACTTTTGTTTTTGTAATAACGCAGGGGGAATCTCCTTCAATGGTGACCTTGCCGGAAGTCGGTGTCAAAAGACCGTTGATTAGCTTAATCAAAGTGGTTTTTCCGGCGCCGTTCGGGCCCAAAAGACCGACGATCTTTCCACTTTCCAATGTGAAGCTGATGTTGTTCAGGGCAAGTACCTTGCCATAGGATTTTGTAAGATTTTCACATCTTAAAATTTCACTCATACATCGATCCCTCCAATAAATTCTTTGGCATCCAAAACGCTGACTCCCAAAGCAGCCATGGCAGAAAAATACGCCTGGGCTTTCTGCAGCTTGATTTTCTCCACTTCGGCCTTTGCTGCGTCAATGTTCCGGCTGACAAAGTAGCCAATGCCTTTAACACTGTAAATAATGCTCTGTTGTTCCAGCATTTCATAAGCGCGCTGCACCGTGTTTGGGGTGACGCCAACGCCAACGGCAAACTCCCGAATAGAGGGGATACGCTTTTCGGGAACATATTCGCCCAATGTAATCTTCACGCAGATCTGCGCATAAAGCTGCGGGACGATCGGCTGGTTTTTATCCAGTTGCCACTTCAAATAGCCACCTCCCAGTGTATTACTATACTAATATACTAATACACTAACACACGTTGTTAAATATGTCTACCTTTTTTTTCAGGGGAGGAAAGTTTGCCGCTGGCTTGCATTTTATACGCGAAAGTGCTATAGTTAACAGAAATTGCGAAGAAAGAAGAGGAATGCTATGGGAACGCTTATCAATGCCGCGCTCATTGTCCTCGGTGGTGTGTTTGGCCTTGTTTTTAAGAAAGCGGTCAGCAAGCAAATGGAATACTCTATCCATAAAGCGACGGGAATTGCGGTGGTTGTTATTGGCATTTGCGGCGTGCTGTCTGCAATGTTGAAAGCAGATCCGGATGGTAATATCTCCAGCTCCGGAGAACTGATCTTGGTTGTGAGCCTTGTGCTTGGTACTTTTATGGGTGAACTGCTTAAATTGGAGGATCGGCTGAACAGTGGTTGCAAATGGATTGAAAATAAATTCAAGATGTCCGGCTTTGCCGCCGGTTTTATCACCTCTACAATGATCTACTGCGTAGGGGCGATGGCAATCGTGGGGTCTATCAACGATGGCCTGCTGGGCGACAGCAGCACATTGATTACGAAAGGAATTCTCGACGGAGTGACCTCCGTTGTGCTGGCTGCCTCTTTAGGCTATGGCGTACTGTTCTCGGCAATTCCGATTTTGCTGTACCAAGGGGGCATGACCCTGCTGGCAGGACTGCTGGACAAGGTGCTTGTGGGCGATCTGCTTAATAATATTTGTATGGTTGGTTACGCGCTGGTCATGTGTATTGGTGTGAACTTCCTTTATAACGGTGATAACAAAATCAAGACAGTGAATATGCTTCCTTCCTTGCTTGTTCCGGTGGTTTACGCAGTCACTTTACACATTTTTGGATAATACGGTGCATAGTTGTATTATTCGTTGTAATATTGCACAAAAACCACGTATAAGAACTGACGGTGTATTAGAGTGGCGTACAAATGTCCACCACAAACAAAACTTTCGGTTGACACAGGCAGCTTGGGGTGGTATAAAAGTACTATTAAAAGAGCATTTTTTGAATGCTTAAAAAGGAGAGTTTTTTATGAAAAAGATAATTGCTGTTTTGCTGGCCGTTATGATGCTGGCCACCTTGGCTGCTTGCCAGAGTGCAAATGGTGACGGCAAGTTTACGGTTGGTGTTTGCCAGCTGGTGCCCCACGATGCACTGGATGCCGCAACCAAGGGCTTTGTTGAAACTTTGAAAGAAGAGCTTGGCGAAGAAAATGTGGAAATTATTGAAAAAGTGGGCGGCGGCGACATGGCTACCTGTACCCCCATTATCAATGACTTTGTTTCCAAGGAAGTAGACCTGATTATGGCAAACGCAACGCCTGCGCTTCAGGCTGCTGCCGCTGCAACCGAGGATATTCCCATTTTGGGCACATCCGTTACCGAATACGGTGTCGCACTGGACATTGAAAACTTTGACGGTACGGTTGGCACTAACATTTCCGGCACTTCCGACCTGGCACCTTTGGATGAACAGGCGGATATGATCAAGGAGTGGTTCCCGGATGCCAAGACGGTTGGTCTGCTTTACTGCTCTGCTGAAGCAAACTCTATCTATCAGGTAGAGAAGGTGAAGCAATATCTGGAAGGACAAGGCCTGACGGCAACGCTGTACGCTTTCTCTGACACCAACGACCTGCAGGCAGTCACCCAGAAGGCAACGGAATGCGACGTTATTTATGTTCCCACCGATAACGCAGTCGCTGCCGCTACCGGCACAGTTTACGATGTTTGCAGCGCTGCGGAAACACCTGTTATTGCCGGTGAATCTGGTATCTGCGGTGGTTGCGGTGTTGCAACCCTGTCCATTAGCTACTACGATCTGGGTGTTACCACCGGCAAGATGGCAGCGAAGATCTTGAAGGGTGAAGCAAAGATCGAGGAAATGGCAATTGAGTACGCACCTGCTACCAAGAAGTACAACCCAACGATTTGTGATGAGTTTGGCTTGACTGCACCCGAAGGCTACGTTGCACTGGGTGAGTGATGAATGAATAGCAAAGGGCGAGGTGGCTATCCACCCCGCCGCTTTGTTGGTTTAGGAGGTTCCTTATGGAAGGCTTTTTGAATGCGTTGCCCGGCGCATTGTCCCAGGGTATGATTTGGGGTATTATGGCCATTGGCTTGTATATCACTTATAAAATGCTGGATTTGTCAGACCTGACAGTTGACGGCTCTTTTTGCACCGGCGGCGCAGTTTGCGTTATGATGTTACTTGCCGGATATAATGTGTGGCTGGCAATGCTGGGTGCATTTCTGGTCGGCATGCTTGCCGGTTGGGTCACCAGCTTTTTCCACACAAAGCTAAAAATCCCTGCAATTTTGGCTGGTATTTTGACACAACTTGGTTTGTGGTCTATCAACCTGGCTATCATGGGTATGAAGGCAAACCAGTCTGTCAATGTGAAGAATTATGACCTGCTGGTTTCTCTGCGCTATTTACAGGATGTTGCGAAAGGTATCCGGGGAATCTGGCAGCATCCGCTGATTGCGGTCGGCATATTTACCGCTGTAATTGTGGCGGTGCTTTATTGGTTTTTTGGTACAGAACTGGGCGCGTCTATTCGCGCAACCGGAGCTAACGCCAATATGGCCCGGGCGCAGGGCATCAATACTGACCGCAATAAGGTTATCGGTTTGATGTTGTCCAACGGTCTGGTGGCGCTTTCCGGCGCATTGCTGGCGCAGTATCAGAGCTTTGCAGACATCAACATGGGTCGTGGCGCGATCGTGATTGGTTTGGCTGCAATCATTATCGGCGAGGTTGCTTTCGGCAAACTGTTTAAGAACTTTGCTTTAAAGCTCATCGCCGTAAGCTTGGGTGCAATTATTTACTATGTGGTTATCCAGGCAGTTATCAGCCTGCTGGATATTGACTCCAACTATCTGAAATTGATCTCTGCGCTGATTGTGGCGATTTTTCTTGCAGTACCGAATTTGCGGGGCAAAGTGTTCAAAAAAGCAGGAAAGGAGCACAGCCATGCTTAAAATTGAAAATGTTAAGAAGATTTTTAATGCCGGTACCATCAACGAGAAGGTTGCCCTTAACGGCTTGAACCTGGAGCTGAAAGAAGGCGATTTTGTGACCGTAATCGGTGGCAACGGCGCAGGCAAAAGCACTATGCTCAACGCAGTAGCAGGTGTGTATTCTGTGGATGCCGGTCATGTGTTTATTGACGGCGTGGATGTAACAAAGCTGCCGGAATATAAGCGGGCAAAGTATATCGGCCGTGTTTTCCAGGACCCGATGATGGGTACGGCGGCTACCATGCAGATCGAAGAAAATCTGGCGCTGGCTGCCCGCCGGGGCAAAGCCCGGACACTGCGCGCCGGCATTACCAAGAAGGAACGGGAGGAATACCGGGAACAGCTGAAAATTCTGGAGCTGGGCTTGGAGAACCGGATGACCGCCAAGGTCGGTTTGCTTTCCGGTGGACAGCGTCAGGCGTTGACATTACTGATGGCAACGCTGCAAAAGCCGAAGCTGCTGCTTTTGGACGAGCATACCGCTGCCCTTGACCCCAAGACTGCGGCCAAGGTTTTGGAGGCAACCCAGCGAATTGTGGAAAAGAGCAATCTGACCACTTTGATGATTACCCATAATATGCGCGATGCCATCGCCTACGGCAACCGGCTGATTATGATGTATGACGGTCATATTGTGGTTGATGTTTCTGGCGAAGAAAAGAAGAATCTGACGGTGGAGCAGCTGTTGAATCTGTTTAGTCAGGCAAGTGGCTCTGACGAGGCAGACGACAAGCTTTTGCTGTCCTGAATAATGGGAGCGACCTTTTTAGGGTCGCTCCTTTTGTGCTTGCCTGGAATGTGTTTCTGTGTTATAATAGCTGGCAAGAGGTGATAATAGTGAAGTATTTGCTCATTTTTCTTGTATCCATGATTCCGTTGATTGAACTGCGCGGCGGCGTTCCTATCGCAGTTGGTATGGGTATGGACTATTTTACCGCACTGATTGTATGCGTTATCGGCAACATGCTGCCGGTGCCGTTTATCTACTTCTTTGCCCGGAAGGTGCTCCAATGGGGCGCAGATAAAAAGCATATTGGTAAATTCTTCACTTTCTGTTTGGAAAAAGGCGAGCGTGCCGGACAGAAGCTGGTAAAAACTGCCGGTCGCGGAGGACTGTTTATTGCTTTGATGCTTTTTGTAGGAATCCCACTACCCGGGACCGGCGCATGGACCGGTACATTGGGCGCGAGCTTTTTGAATATGGGCTTTAAGTCTACTACGTTAGCAGTAAGCTTGGGTGTAGTGATTGCCGGTATCATTATGGGCATTATCAGCCTGACCGGCGTACATGTGTTTGGATTATAATTGGGGGGTAATAATATGGAAAACTGTCTGTTTTGTAAAATTGCAGCTGGAGAAATTCCATCCACAAAGGTCTATGAGGATGACCTGGTGTTGGCTTTCCGGGACATTGCGCCCCAGGTGCCGACCCATATTCTGGTCATTCCCAAAACCCACATTGCATCCGTTGGAGAAATCACAGAGGAAAACAGCAGCATAGTTGCTCACATTTTCCAGGTGATTGCAAAGGTGGCCCAGGCAGAGGGTCTGGTCGGCGGCTACCGGGTAGTTTCCAACTGCGGTGACGATGCTGGACAAACTGTGCATCATTTGCATTTCCATATTTTGGGCGGAAAGCAGCTTGCTTTGGAAATGGCTTGACAGCCGGGAAAATTTTGCTATAATAATATCAAATCGCAAAACAAATCTATCTTCGGGGAGCCGGATGCATCCGGCTGAGATTAGACTTGGTAGTCTTAACCCGCGAACCTGATACGGTCAGTACCGTCGTAGGAAAAGATGCTATATGGGATATCTTATCGCATTGCGCACCTTGACGGGTTTGCAATGCGATTACATTTTTATTGGAGGTATCTCATATGAAAAACAAAACAAAGAAAATTACAGAAAGCGCAATGCTTCTGGCTATCGCCATTGTGCTGGAGCTGGTAGCAAAAATGTTTATCCCGGAAATGCCCTTCGGCGGGCAGGTCACGTTGGTGAGCATGCTGCCGGTGGTGCTGATCTCGTACCGACATGGTTTGAAATGGGGTTTTGTTGCATCCTTTACTTACGCGCTTTTGGAAATGGCGCTGGGTGCAAAAACGGTATCGGCGGCCTTCCTGCCCGGATATTTTGGGGATGGAACAATGATTGTCAATGCGCTGTTAATGTGCCTGCTTGACTATGTGGCAGCCTATACCGTTTTGGGTCTGGGCGGCATTTTCCGTAATCGAATCAAAAATTCCGGGGCGGCCATTGCCTGCGGCGCGCTGGTTGCCTTGGGGGCAAGATATGTGTGCCATATTCTGTCCGGATATATTCTCTTCAGCGGGTACGCTTCCTGGTATTTTACCCAGGAAGGCTTTCCTGCATGGGGCGCATGGCTGGTTGAGAATCTAAATCCGGTAATCTTGGGAGTCACCTACTCTGTTGTCTATAACGGTATGTATATGATTCCGGAAATGGTGCTGACGACGATTGCCGCATTGGTTTTGGGAAAAAACAAGGCCATCGCTGAAAAATGGTAATTATAAATTCCCCACTTCCTGAAAAGGGAAGTGGGGAATTGTTTACTCTTGCATACGGATAACGGCTACGCCCGGGGCATGAATGGCCAGTCGGGAAACCTGGTACATTACCTGCGCGACATCTGCTCTTGTCAGCGCTTGGACAGGGTTTAAGTGAATGCCGTTTTCATTCATGGTTGTCAAAGAAACAGCGGCCCATGCAGGAATCTGCTCGTCAGATTCCTCGGCGGAAACTTCTTCAGTTGCCAACTCCATTGTTTGCTGGGAGATAGACAGGTCTAATATATTTTGAAGCATGACTGCGGCCTCTGCGCCGGTGATGGGTTGGTCGGCAAGGAAGCTGCCGCTTTCTGTTTCCGGCCAACCTGCGGTCATGCCGGCACGCATGGCGGCGGCAAGATAGGGCTTGAGCCAATTGGGGGTATCTTCCGGCATATCCACGTGGGTAATTTCTTCCGTGGGGATATCCAGCATTTTTACCACCATTGCCAGAAACTCACCCCGGCTGACTGCTTTTTCCGGCTGGAAGCAGGATTCGTTACCGATTTTCTCACCTACAAACAGACCGGTGTTGCGCATCCATTCTGCGGCAAAGCGGCAAGACTCACCCACAGTATCAGTATACTGCTTGGAGTCGGTGGGCTTTAGAATTTGAATGGTTACAGTAGCTTCTCTGGAAACATTACCGCTGGGGTCAGCCGCGGTAAAAGTAAAGGAGTCAACGCCAACCTTGTTTTTCTTGGGCGTGTAGAGGAAAGAGCCGTCTTCGCTGATGGTGACCTCACCCCGCTTGGGCTGGCGCGCCAAGGTGTAGGTCAGCTGCTCACCCTCCGGATCAGAGACGTTCAGCTTTCCCTGGTTGGGTAGATTTTTATAAGTCTCCAGGGCGGAATCCTGGGCCACCGGCGCTTTATCTTCCTTGCCGCGAATGGAAATTGTCATCGTGGCGGAAGGCTCGACCCGGCTTTCAAAGATGGGCAGATAGGTGACCACCGCATCTTGATTTTCCTGGGTGCGCAGGGGACAGAAGGTCATTTTTGCCAGCTGATCGGCGGTTAAAATATCCCCGGGCCGGATGACCCGGTTACCCAGCATAACGGTACCGGCAGCGGCATCCGGCAACTGGGTGATACAGATACCGGTCAGATTTTCCTTTTGGGTAAAATCGGTTGCGGTGAAACAGTAAGTGACGTCGCAATCTACTTCTGCAGCGCTGGCAACGGTGCCAACAGACACCAAACAGATGAGCGCCAGCAGCAGGCAAAGAAAACGAACTCGGAACATGAACATTACCTCCTATATTTGTTGTTCGGAGGTATTGTTTGCCAAGCGGGTAAAAAATATGCAAAAGAAAATAGCAGTTGCTATTATTCGACGAATCTATTAAAATAAAGGAAATACAGAAAGAGAGCAGAACCTATGAAACGAAAATTTCGCCTGTCCACAGCGCTGGACATTGACGATTTGCTGATGGAGTGCATTCCCTATGCTATCCGTCTGGCTAACGAGAAGTATAAATTTGACCCGCCGCTGACCATTTATGAAGTGGACCGTTGGGGCAAATTAGGTACCCGGGCAGATGTGATTTTTGAGTTTTTCCGGGACCCGGAGTTTTTCCGGACGCAGCCGGTAATCAAGGGCGCGAAAGAATTTGTGCGAAGGCTGTCAAAAATGACAGAGGTGTTTGTGTCCACGTCTGTCTATCCGGAATTTATGAGCATTCGGGCACAACGGATTATGGAAGAGTTCCCGGAGATTCCCCAAGACCATATTTATATGGGCTCGCGGAAAGATAAGATCGATGTGGATATTCTCTTTGACGATGGCATGCACAATGTGTCCCGATCCCATGCGGCCTATCCCATTTTGATGCGCCGCCCCTGGAATCAGGATGCCACCGGCGTACTGGCAGTGAATACCTATGACGAGTTTTTAAGACTTGTGGAAGTTATATCCGATAGCTATAATGTCCATCCCAATACCGAAAAGGACGATACCCCGGGGGTTGTGGTGCTGGTCGGTCCCTCTGGCAGCGGTAAAAACGAAATTGCCAGAAAGCTTTCCCGGAAGAAAGCCTTCGAAAAGCTGACCAGCTACACCACGGACGCGTCCGTGGGCTTGCAGGGCGGGGAGTGGTATCACTACATTACGGTGGATGCCTTCCGGCAAATGCAGGAAAAAGGGGAGCTGTTTGAATCCACTATTTACGCAGGACATCACTATGGCTCGTGCAAAAGCGATGTGGAGAAAATTCTTGATTCCGGCAAACATGTGCTGACGGTTATGGATATCTGCGGCGCTATGGCGCTGAAGACCCATTTTCCCAAGGTGACCACCGTTTACATCCGCAGAGATAAGCCAACCCTTTTGGCAGCGCTCATTCAAAAGAATCTGAATGTGGACGAAAAGGTCAGCCGGTTGATGGCGCTGGACGCAGAGGAACAAAATGCCCGGATCTGCGACTATGTGGTGGATTTCACCACCCCGGACGCCACCGCGAAGGAAATCTTAAAAGGTTTAGGCCTATAATTTAAGCACCCTCTGCTTACCCGGCAGAGGGTGCTGTTTCGTTATTCTTGGGATAAATGTTGCAGTTTTTGGTAGGCCTCCATGTTTACTTTGCTGAAGGTTAGGGGCATAACGGTGATATATCCGTTGGCAAGACAATCGGTATCCAAAACAAGCTCGCCGGAGTCCTGCCAGACACGATGTCCCTGGGCCTTATAAAGATCATCACCCAGGGGAACAAATCTATCCTGATAGTACCGTTTGCCCATCTTTACAATGCGGATGCCCTTGTCATCGGGAATGACATTGACATTGTAGTGGTCGCAAACATCGAAAAGCTTATGTTCCTGGAAAAAAGCCCAGACTTTATCCAGCTGCTCGGTGGCCTGATCGTAGCACTTAATGCTGGTGGACAGCGCCAGGGCCTTCATGCCCCAGGAAGCGGCTTCGCAGGCAGCGCTGACAGTGCCGGAATACAGAATATCACAACCGATATTGTAGCCCCGGTTAACACCGGAGACGACCAGATCATAGGTCTGCTCCAAACCCAGGACCGCATAGCGAACACAATCGGCGGGGGTGGAATCTACCACATAGGCGCAAATATCCGGAGCAAGATCCACCTTTTTGATCTCAAAACCTTTGAGCAGCTCTACACCCTGGCTTTTTCCGCTTTGCTCATATTTGGGAACAACTACAGTAACATCGCCCAGTTTCTGACACCACCGGACCAGTGGAAGCAGCTGACCTGCGCTAATACTATCGTCGTTTGTAACCAAAATCTTCAACATTAAACACCTCTTAATGTAATACTGCCGGTTTCGTGATCCATGGCGTCCACAATGGCAAGGGACTCCAGATGGTAACCCAAATTGCGAATCACTTGTCCGCCATGCTGGAAGCCTTTTTCAACGGCGATGCCGATGCCCTCTACTGTGGCGCCGGATTGATCCACAATGGAAATCAGACCCTGCAGGGCGCAGCCGTTGGCAAGAAAATCATCAACAATCAAAACGTGGTCATCTTCGGACAAAAACTGCTTGGAAACGACTACGGTGTTGATGTTCTTGTGGGTAAAGGACTCCACGGTGGCCACGTAGGTGTCACCGGCGATGTTGATACTCTTGGATTTTTTTGCAAAGAGCAGTGGGACATGGAATTGCTGTGCTACTGCATAGGCAATACCAATGCCGGAGGCTTCGATGGTCAGGACTTTGTTGATGGGTTTTTCTTGAAAACGGCGGTAAAATTCTTTGCCGATTTCGTCAATCAGCGCGATATCCATCTGGTGATTCAAAAAACTGTCCACCTTCAGAACGTTGCCTTCTTTTACCACACCGTCAGTCAGAATTTTTGCTTCTAAACAATTCACCCGGTTGCCCTTCTTTCTTTTTAATAGTTTTTTTCATTATAGCAGTTTGCATTGGGTTTTGCAACAAAAAATGACAGCAAAAAACAGAGGTCTTTGGTGCTTTTGCAGAAATTCTGTTTTTCTGGAGAAAAGGGGGAAAAAGATTGACAAAAGAAGTCAATTCGTGGTAAGATAAGGACGTAAATTTTATACGTATGCCAGTATAGTTTTTGAGTAACGGATTCCCGTTGGGCCAAAATGTTTCTACCGTAACGCCGTAAGTTACGACTATTGGTTTTTACCCCCCTGCGGGGCGCTGGCAGATTTGTATTATGCGA
Source organism: Faecousia sp. (assembly GCA_045658385.1). GTDB lineage: Bacteria > Bacillota > Clostridia > Oscillospirales > Oscillospiraceae > Faecousia. The sequence goes on along the minus strand of JAZOUW010000028.1, from coordinate 5,304 downwards.
TCTGCTTTTGTTTTGACCGGATAATCGCAAGGATGATAATCGGGTCTTTTTCTATTGTTTATAATATCCCTTTCCGACGGATTGCCGGTGAGAGGTATAATAAAAGGAAAATTATATTTGGAGGAAAACACAATGAAAAAACTGCTTGCTTTGCTGTTGGTTGCCATGATGGTCTTTGGTCTGGTAGCTTGCGGCACAACTCCTGCTGGCGACAAGGATGACGCCAACGAACAGTCCACCGGCATCGCAAATCCCAAGGTTGGCTTTATCTTCCTGCATGACGAGAACTCCACCTACGATAAGAACTTTATCGACGCAGCTGTTGAGGCTTGCAAGAACATGGGCGTTCAGATGGTGCAGAAGACCCAGATCCCTGAGTCCAAGGCTTGCTACGATGCAGCTGTTGAGCTGATCGAGGTTGAAGAGTGTGACATCATTTTCGCTGACTCCTTCGGCCACGAGTCCTTCCTGATGGAAGCTGCTGCAGAGTACCCCGAGGTACAGTTCTGCCACGCTACCGGTACCCAGGCGCACACCGCTACCGAACTGAAGAACTTCCACAATGCTTTCGCATCCATCTATCAGGGTCGTTACGCTGCCGGTGTTGTTGCTGGCCTGAAGCTGAACGAAATGATCGAGGCTGGCGACATTAAGGAAGAAGAAGCCAAGATGGGCTACGTCGGCGCTTTCACCTTCGCTGAAGTTATGTCCGGCTACACTTCCTTCTACCTGGGCGCAAAGTCCGTTTGCCCCTCTGTGACCATGGATGTTAAGTTCACCGGTTCCTGGTACGACGAGCAGAAGGAAAAGCAGGCTGCGCAGGCTCTGATCGACGGCGGCTGTGTTCTGATCAGCCAGCACGCTGACTCCATGGGCGCTCCCACTGCTTGTGAGAATGCAGGCGTTCCCAACGTTTCCTACAACGGCTCCACCGCCGCTGCTTGCCCTGAGACCTTCCTGATCTCCTCCCGTATTAACTGGGTTCCCTACTTCGAGTACATGATCACCCAGGTTAAGAAGGGTGAGGCGATTGATGTTGACTGGACCGGCACTCTGGAGACTGGCTCCGTTGTTTTGACCGACATGGGCAAGAACGTTGCGGAAGGCACCCAGGAGAAGCTGGAAGAAGTTGTTAAGGGTCTGAAGGACGGCACGATCAACGTATTCGACACCGCTAACTTCACTGTTGGCGGCAAGAAGCTGGACAGCTACAAGGCTGACGTTGACTTTGATGCTGACTACGCCAAGGACACCGAAGTTATCGAAAACGGTATCTTCATGGAATCCAAGTTCCGTTCCGGTCCTTACTGGGATGTAGAAATCGACGGCATTACTCTGCTGGATCGTAACTACGGCTAATATTTGAAACTGCAACAAGGCGAGGCAGGAGTATTCCTGCCCCGCCTTACCCGGTTATAGGTTCTAATTTTGAACAATGGACTGTCCGCCGGACAGTCTGTTTTTGAGAATTGGAAAGAGGAGGAAACTCTTTTGAAAACTGCCATTGAATTAAAGAATATTACCAAAACATTTGGCCCGAAGGTAATTGCCAACAAAAACGTGAGCCTTACTGCTAACTATGGGGAAATCCTCTCCATTTTAGGTGAGAACGGTAGTGGCAAAACGACATTGATGAACATGATTTCCGGCATTTATTTTCCCGATGAAGGCCAGATTTTTATTGGCGGGCAGGAGGTTACCATTGCCTCTCCTAAGGATGCTTTTGATTATAAGATTGGCATGATCCATCAGCATTTTAAGTTGGTGGACGTGTTTACCGCGACAGAGAACATTGTTCTCGGTATGGAGCAGGAGGGCAAGTATGACCTGAAAGCTGCAGAAAAGCGGGTTTCCAAGATCTGCGAGAGGTACGGCTTTGAAGTGGACCTCCAAAAGAAAATTTACACCATGTCTGTGTCTGAAAAGCAGACTGTGGAAATTATCAAGGTACTGTACCGGGGCGCAGATATTTTGATTCTGGATGAACCTACTGCGGTGCTTACTCCCCAGGAAACCCAAAAGCTGTTTGCAATTTTGCGCCGTATGCGCGATGACGGCAAATGTATCATTATCATTACCCATAAGATGCATGAGGTGCTGTCCCTCTCCGATAAGGTATCGGTGCTGCGCAAGGGTGAGTATGTAGGCACTGTTAACACAGCCCAAACCAGCGTAAGCCAGCTGACAGAAATGATGGTTGGCAAAAAAATGGAATTGAACATTCACCGGGGTGAGCCGAAGAATGTGGAGGATCGGCTGGAAGTACAGCACATTACCTGCCTTGACCGGCAGGGCGCAACGGTGCTGGATGATGTTTCCTTCACTGCCCGCAGCGGTGAAATTCTGGGCATAGCAGGTATTGCCGGCTCCGGTCAGAGAGAAATGCTGGAGGCCATTGCCGGTCTGCAGTATTTGACCCAGGGTGATATTTATTACCATAATCCCAAAACCGGTCAGATTGATGACCTGCGGAACAAGACCCCCTTGCAGATTCGTGAGTTGGGTGTGCGCTTGTCCTTTGTTCCGGAAGACCGTCTGGGTATGGGTCTTGTGGGCAATATGGACATCGTTGACAACATGATGCTTCGCAGCTACCGCCGTGGCAAGGGTATGTTCCTGGAGCGCAAAGCGCCCAAGGACCTGGCCCAGCATATTATTGAAGATCTGGAAGTGGTTACCCCCGGCGTAGACACTCCGGTTCGTCGCCTTTCCGGCGGTAATGTGCAGAAGGTGTTGGTTGGCCGTGAAATTGCTGCTTCGCCTACAGTGCTGATGGTGGCATATCCGGTGCGTGGTCTGGATATCAACTCTTCGTATTTGATCTATAATCTGCTTAATCAGCAAAAGGAAAAGGGTGTCGCCATCGTGTTTGTCGGCGAAGACCTGGACGTTCTTTTAGAGTTGTGTGACCGGATTATGGTTATTTCCTCCGGTCGGGTTACCGGCCTTGTGGACGCTCGCACCGCCACCAAGGAAGAAATCGGTATTTTCATGACCAAAACAGATACTATCCAGGAAGGAGAGACGGACAATGGCAAATCCAGTGAAGAAGCATAAAGAACCCCTGCTGCACATTGCAAAGCGGGATGATCTGCCTGGCTGGCAGGCGTGGCTGATTCGCCTGGCGGCGATCCTTCTGGGCTTGTTGGTAAGCGGTATTCTTTCCTCGGTTATTACCGGCGCTGCTTTTGGCGAAGTTTATCAAATTATGTTTAAGGGCGTGTTTGGCCGCCTTTTTGAAGGCAAAACAACCCTTCTGTGGCGTTTTCTGCAACAGACCGCCATTTTGCTCTGTCTTTCTTTGGCGGTGACGCCTGCGTTCCGGATGCGCTTCTGGAACTGTGGCGCAGAGGGTCAGGCGTTGATCGGCGGCCTGGCTGCCATGGTATGTATGATCGAAATCGGTGATGCAGTTCCTAACGGCGTGCTGGTTTTGCTGGTTGTGGTCTGCAGCGTGCTGGCGGGTGCAATCTGGGGTTTGATCCCGGCAATCTTCCAGGCGCAGTACAAAACCAATGAGACCTTGTTTACCTTGATGATGAACTATGTGGCAAGTCAGATCGTTGCCTACTATGTATACATCACCGGCTCTGGTTCCGGCATTATTCAGCCGGTTGCTACCGGCAACCTGCCGGTGCTGCTGGGTGAGAAGTATTTGCTCAATGTGCTTGTGGTAGTTGTGCTGATGGTAGCAATGTATATCTACCTGCAGTACAGCAAGCACGGCTACGAGATTGCCGTTGTGGGAGAAAGCCAGAATACTGCCCGGTATGCGGGCATTAACGTAAAGAAGGTTATTATCCGCACGATGATCATTTCCGGTGCTGTTTGTGGCGTTGCCGGCTTGCTGATGGTTGCCGGTACTGACCACTCCATCAACACCAACACCATGGGCGGTCAAGGCTTTACCGCGATCATGGTCTCCTGGCTGGGTCAATTCAATCCCTTCATCATGGCGGGCATGGCTGGCTTGGTGACCTTTCTGGAAACCGGCGCTGCAAAGGTGGCAGATACCTTCTTCCTTAACAGCTCTTATGCAGACATCGTTTCCGGTATTGTTATTTTGTTCCTTGTGGGCTGTGAATTCTTTATTCAATACAGAGTCAAGCTTCGCCAACATAAGAAAGGAGGACAGGCCTAATGAATATGTTAGTTGCATTTATCAGTAGCGCCATTCCTCTGGGCGTGCCGCTGCTTTTTGGTTCTACCGGCGAAATTGTAACAGAAAAATCCGGTCATTTGAATCTGGGTATCCCCGGCATCATGTATGTTGGCGGTATTGGCGGCGTAATCGGCGCCTTCTTGTACGAGTTAGCCTGCGGCAATCGTATTGAGAACATGAACCCTGCTCTGGCGATCCTCATTCCGTTGCTGTGCGCCGTTGCCGGCTCTGTGCTCATGGGACTGATTTACAGCTTCCTGACCGTTACCCTCCGGGCAAACCAAAATGTTACCGGTCTGGCCCTTACCACCTTTGGTATCGGCTTGGGCAACTTCTTTGGCGGTTCTTTGATCAAGCTGGTGGACAGTGATATGCCCTCTATTATCCTGACAAAAACCAGTTCTTTCTTCCGCACCAGCCTGCCCTTTGCGGAAGACCTGGGTTGGTTTGGTGAGATCTTCCTTTCCCACGATTTTCTGACCTATGTCTCTATTATTGTGGCGCTGATCGTTTCTTTTGTGCTGAATCGTACCCGGGTGGGCTTGAATCTTCGGGCGGTGGGTGAGAATCCCTCTACCGCAGATGCCGCCGGTATCAACGTAACCAAGTACAAGTATTTGGCAACCTGCATCGGCAGCGCCATTGCCGGTCTGGGTGGCTTGCAGTACGTTATGGCATACGCCAACGGCGTCTGGTCCAACAATGCCTTTGGTGACCGGGGCTGGATGGCCATCGCACTGGTTATCTTTGCCTTGTGGAAGCCTACAATGGCAATTTTCGGCTCTTTCCTCTTTGGCGCACTGTGTAACGCCAATAACTACATCCGTGGTTTGGGGGATGCCACCCAGGAGCTGTTTAAGCTGCTGCCGTATGTGGTAACGCTGCTGGTTTTGATCGTTACCAGCATGCGTAAAAAAAGAGAGCATCAGCCGCCCCAGAGTCTGGGCCTTTCCTACTTCCGGGAAGAACGGTAAAGATGATAAAAGGACGCGTTGCAAAGATTGATATGCTACCCCCATAAGAGACAGTGAAAAAGAAAAACTGTTTCTTATGGGGGTATTTCTATGTCCAAAAGCAGAAAGATCAGCAAGGAAGAGAAACTTGCAATCGTTAAGCGATGTTTGTCCGGTGAGTTCGGCGTC
>JAZOUW010000027.1:0-6049 GCA_045658385.1 Faecousia sp. | reverse complement strand
CAAAGAGATCTCACCGCCGGAGCAGGAAGGACCGTCCGCAATGATCTGCTGAGTTGTAACACGCTCGCCAACGGTAACGATAGGACGCTGGTTAATGCAGGTACCTGCGTTGGAGCGGGCAAACTTGGTCAGCTTATGGTCAACAACGCTGCCATCGTCATACTTGACGGTGATAACAGTTGCGGAAACAGCGGTGACAACACCGTCACCCTGTGCCTTCAGACAGACTTCGGAGTCAACAGCTGCAGCGTGCTCGATACCGGTAGCGACAATAGGAGGCTCGGTGGTCAGCAGAGGCACAGCCTGACGCTGCATGTTAGCGCCCATCAAGGCACGGTTTGCGTCGTCGTTCTGCAGGAAGGGAATGAAAGAGGTTGCGATGGAGATCATCATTCTGGGAGAAACGTCAATGTAATCAATGACATTTCTGTCCACTTCGATGATTTCATTACGGTGACGGCAGGTAATACGTTCGTTTGCCAAACAGCCATTTTCGTCCAGAGGCTCATTAGCCTGGCCGATATAGTAATCGTCTTCCACATCAGCGGTCATGTAGTCCACCTGGTCGGTAACCTTGCCGGTTGCCTTATCTACCTTCCGGTAGGGTGCTTCTACGAAACCGTACTCATTGATTTTGGCAAAGGTAGCCAAGTAGTTAATCAGACCGATGTTGGGACCTTCGGGGGTCTCGATGGGACACATACGGCCATAGTGGGTATAGTGAATATCACGCACATCGAAAGATGCTCTTTCACGGCTCAAACCGCCGGGGCCCAAGGCAGACAGACGGCGCTTGTGGGTCAGTTCTGCCAGCGGGTTATTCTGGTCCATGAACTGGGACAGCGGGCTGGAGCCAAAGAACTCCTTGATAACAGCCGTTACAGGACGGATATTGATCAGACTCTGGGGCGTAACCGCATCCAGATCCTGCACGGTCATACGCTCGCGGATAACCCGGTCCAAACGGCTAAATCCGATGCGGAACTGGTTCTGCAGCAGCTCACCTACGCAACGCAGGCGACGGTTGCCCAAATGGTCAATATCATCTGCAGAACCAATACCCTCCGCCACGCAGTTGAGGTAGTTGATGGATGCCATGATATCGTCCACAATGATGTGCTTGGGAATCAGCTCATCAATACGCAGGGCAATGGCATCTTCCCAACCGTCAGCAGGAACGGTTTCCAGCATTTCTTTCAAAACGGTAAAGGAGACCTTCTCCTTAACGCCGTAGGCCTTGGGATCAAAGTCCACAAAATTAGCCATATTAACCATGTTGTTCGACAGCACTTTGACCTTCCGGTCGCCGACCTTCAACACAGCCTCATTAACACCCTTGTCAGACAGCTCGTGTGCGCGTTCACGGCTGATAATTTCACCGGGCATTGCCAAAATCTCGCCGGTCATGGGGTCAGCAATAGGCTCTGCCAGCTCCTGTCCGGACAGACGGCTCCAAATGTCCATCTTCTTATTGAACTTATAGCGGCCAACGGTGCTCACATCATAGCGATGGGCATCAAACAGCAAACCTTCCAGATGTGAGATTGCAGTTTCTACTGTGGGAGGCTCACCGGGACGCAGACGGCGATAGATTTCCAGAAGGCCTTCTTCCCGGGTCTTGAAAGTATCCTTTTCCAAGGTTGCCAGGATACGGGGATCGTCGCCAAACATCTCTTTAATTTTCTCGTCAGTATCCACACCCAAAGCGCGGATCAGACAGGTAATAGGAAGCTTACGGTTCTTGTCGATCCGAACCCAGAAGATGTCTGACAGATCCGTTTCATACTCCAGCCATGCGCCACGGTAAGGAATAACAGTTGCGCTATAGGTATGCTGCTCGGACTTGTCCACCTCGTGACCGTAGTACATGCCGGGACTACGGACGATCTGGGAGACAATAACACGCTCCGCACCGTTAATCACAAAGGTGCCGCCATTCGTCATAATGGGGAAATCTCCCATAAAGATTTCCTGCTCTTTAATCTCGTCGGTCTCGGTGTTGCGCAGGCGTACCCGTACCTTGATAGGCTTTGCATAGGTAGCATCCCGTTCCTTGCACTGCTCAATGGTATACTTGGGTTTATCTTCCATGGTGTAATCCAGGAAGCTCAACTCCAACTTACCGGAGAAATCGGTAATGACACCAACATCTTTGAAGACCTCGCGCAGACCTTCATCCAGGAACCACTGATAGGAGTCCTTCTGGATTTTCAGCATGTTGGGCATTTCCAGGATTTCATTGTACTTTGCGTAGGACTTACGCAGGGTCTTTCCGAACAATTCGTCCCTGACCATTGCCATATGGATCATCACAGCCTTTCTTTCGGCTTTCGCCGGAATCATGTGTTGCTTACTGATACGCCCGGGGCAGTTGACAATTTGTTGGGTTTTCCTATTGACAACCGCTTTGTGCATATGGTAAAATATTTACGTTGGATAGTTTGTCGCAAAAACGGCACACTCCCACACTATAGAGTACAATTTTACCACAACTAACCAGCCGTGTCAATATAAATATTGGAAATTTTAGTATTTTTACGGATATGAAAACCGCATCCCGACCAATCGGGATGCGGTTTTTGTTATATGGAATTACAAAATGGAATAACCGTAGCTGTTTACCAGCGCATCCAGCTTTCTTCCCTGTTTGCAGTAGGGACAGTTGCGATAATCGTAGCTGGCATAATCCGGCAAGTCCTGCAGATTGAAAATAGAACGCACCGGATACGGGCCTATCTGTTCCACCGCGCTGTAGATCGCAGCAACGCCTGCCACCTGACCGCCGTAATAGCTGATTGCTTCAATGCTGCGGTTGGCGGTTTTGGCGGTAGTTACAGACGCCATGAGGACCAGCACATACTTTCCCTGAATCATAGGCTGAATGTTTTCCCTAAAAATCATTTGGGAATTATTGTTGTACTCCGGCTCAATCACATAAATCGTGTCATGCTCGTTAATCGTACGGAAGCCGCTTTGGGTCAGTTCTTTGGCAACACAAGTACCCAGCACAGCTGTGCCATCCAGACACAAAATCGTATCCACCGGTGTATTGTTGATAAAGTGGGACACCAATTGCCGGGCGCTGCTCTCTGCTTCGCTCAATCGGGTTTTTTGCGCCGTAATGTCAATGTAATAATTGATATGGCTGTGATTCGTCGCAAAATGACCGCTGGCATAGCGCAAAGACACTTTACCGTGCCGTACCGGCAATTCTTTTAATTCGACCATGATTTTTATCCCCCATTCGTTGATAAAAGAAAGCGTTTTTCCTGCCCGGCAAATGCGTTTTTCGCCGAGCCAATGAAAAAACGCTTTTTTTTATTGTAACCCAAATTCATTACAATTGCAAGAACAACTTTACATTTTCCGGAAATTCAAATCTGCGAATCGGAAGTTTCCGTGAGCATTTCTATATAGGCATCCAATGTCATGTCAAGTGATGTGAGTTCTTTTGCCAGTTCCTCACCCAAATAACGAAAATGCCAAGGTTCGTACATCACACCGGTTTCCTCTGTCTTCCCCTCCGGATACCGCAAAACAAACCCATATTCCGGCGCATGCTCCTCCAGCCACCGGAATGTACTATCCGGTCCCAGTAAGTCAACAGCAAGACCCAACTGATGTTCGCTGCACCCCGGAGGCAAAACCCGTCTTGCCGACAAGTCCGCCGCTTTTTCTTTGGAATATCCTTTAGAAAGATAATCGTTATAGCGATAATCCCAAAGCTTTTTCTGATAGGAATAGCTTCTGTAAGCAGTATTGATTTCACAATGATACCCCGCAGCTTTGCAGTCTTTTATCATTTTCTGCAACCGGTCCTTGCACAAAGCCGCAATTTTGAAGCCTTCTATCGTATCCAGTTCCGGTTCGAATTCCGCGGGAACCGGATTCCACCGATTTACAAAAAGCAATTGTTTTCCGTTGGATGCAAAAAAACATGCCTTTTCGTCAATTTCGATTTTTCCAACCGCCATTTGTCCGGATTCTTTCAGATAGTAGGTGTCATTTTCCAAATGGAGCCACCCGGTTTGCACACAGCCATTCTCTCCAAGATAATAGCGCGCGCCCTCAAAATCCGTCCATCCTGTCTGTATCCGGCCCTCTTCGTCCAAAATATACGTCCCGTCAGAAAGCTCCAGCCAGCCGGTTGCCATCAACCCGGAATCATGAAAATAAAATTGCTCGTTATCAATTTCCACCCATTGACTGACAGTGCGGCCTTTATCATCCAGATAATACCGCCCTGTATCAGTATCCAGCCAGCCGGTATGTGCCTTACCGTATTCGTCCAGATAGTATTGAAAACCGTCGATCGTCTCCCATCCGGAAGCGCTCCGTCCATTGGAATCCAGAAAGAATCTGTCGTTGCTGATTTCCATCCATCCGCTGCACAGTGCGCCGGATTCTCCAAGATAATAATTCTTTCCACCATCTTCAAGCCAACCGGTCTGCATTTTGCCATCTTGCGCAGGATCAAAGTAATACTTTTCTTTTTCTATTTCCTGCCATCCGGTAATCTTTTGTCCATAATAATCTAGATAGTAGACTTCACCGGACTGCCCATAATGCCATCCACTTCTGTCCAGCAAATCAACGTTCCAAATGTAGCGCAAGGCAAAATATCCCATGACGACAAGAATTGGGATCATAAGCATTAAAGAAACCAGCGCGATCCGTTTTTTAATGGTTTTGGGCAAAGCAGTGTTTTTATTCGTTTCAATCATTTCTCTACCGCTTTATTTCCTGTTAACTATATAAGCTGCCGGGCAAGCAGGTCTGCTTCCTGTTTGCGGAATTGCTTTGCAATGATTTTGCAAATCTCACCTTTGGCAATCATATCATGCACTTGGGGAAAACTCACCCACTGGGCAGCATCCGTTTCTCCCGGCTGTAAAATCACTTGACTAATGGGAATGTCTCTTTTCAGACAGTAAAAGTCATAGTGAATACACTTATCTGTCGTGGAACTGATAAGTTCAAATTCGGTTTTGTCTGCCTGAATTCCCGTTTCCTCGAACAGTTCCCGCGTAATAGCCTGCAGACTGTCTTCCCCCGCCTGCACAGCGCCACCGGAGTTTTCCCATGTGCCGGGAAAGCTTTTTTCCGGCGCACGGCGGGTAAGCAGCACGTTTCCTTTTCCATCGTAGACCCAAACGCAGACCACAAAGCCGTACTCCCCTTTTCGCCAGGGCGTACCCCGGCGGTGGGTACGACCGGTCAAATGCCGGTCCTTATCATAGACGTCATTTAACTCCATAAGGCTTATTCCTCTTCCAAATGCTTGCCTTGATCCCGGTAAGCGCTTTCCATCGAGCTTGTCCGGTCTGCCTCTTTTTGGTAACGTCCCACAACAGCACAAGCCAGTTCTACAGGCAAAAGCGTACCTGCGCCGGCAACACAACCGCCGGGACAAGCCATGCCTTCCAACAAAAATCCATTGTACTTACCCGCTTTGGCAAGAGTCATCAGCTTGCGGCATTCCCGCAGGCCCTCGGCGCAGACGGTGTTGACTTCCATATCCGGATTCAGTTCACCAATCATACCCTTCACCGCGCCGGCAACACCGCCGGATACAGCAAAGCCGCGGCCTGCTGCCGTACCTTCATTCAAATCGTCCATTTCCTCAATGGTGGCAAAGTCAATTTCCTTTGCCTCGAACATGCCCTGCAGCTCTTCAAAGGTCAGCACAAAGTCCACGTCTGAACGAATATCCTCCCGAATTGCCTCCAGCTTCTTGGCAGCGCAGGGCCCGACAAAAACCACCTTGCAATCAGGGTACTTCTTCTTCATAAGCCGGGCAGTATAGACCATAGGTGTCAAGGTCATAGAAATGTTGCCCGACTGATCCGGGAACAGCTTATGGATCATGGAATGCCAAGCAGGGCAGCAGGACGTGGCCATGTACTTCTGCTCGCCGGTGGGCACCTTCTCCAGGAAGTCCTTGGCTTCCTCAATGGTACACATATCGGCACCAACCGCCACCTCCAGGATCCGGAAGAAGCCCAGCTGCTTCATGGCAGCGATGATCTTGCCGGGGGTGGAATGCTTG
>JAZOUW010000026.1:0-46195 GCA_045658385.1 Faecousia sp. | reverse complement strand
CCAGAGAGATAATCCTGTACCGCTTGTTGCTTTAATTCTGGGCTATATTTCTTTAATTTCCTTGCCATAAAAATAATCCCCTTAGCGTAGTCTCGAAAATTTTGTTATTTCGAGTGTCTACTCTAAGGGGACTATATCATTTTTACGGCGGGGGTCATTATTTGCGTTATACAAAGAGCTTTACCAATGCCCACATAAGTGGAATGGTAACAATGGAAGCAAGGCTGGAAATCAGCACCATTTGGGCGCCGTCCTCGCACTCCACACCATAAAAGGCGGGGAAGATCACCGCGCCCATACCGCAGGGAACTGCATATGCCAGAACAGTCATAATGCAGATCATCTCCGGCGCACCGCATAGCAGCAGTACTGCCAAAAACACACCGGGAATGACAAACAGCCGCAAGACAGTGAAAATATAGACTTTCCAGTTGCTGAAAATCTCTTTGAAGGAATAGTCTGCAAGGGTAAAACCGATGACCAGCAAACCGCCCATCACATAGCAGGTGCTTAAGTCCTTAAATGTGGTCAGCACAATGCTTGGCATCCAGGTCTTCGCACCAAGAATACCCAGCAACATACCGCTGAACATCGCAACGGTGTTGGGATTGATACATTTGACTAACCGTCTCCAGATGGTAGCTTTCTTATGCTCCGGCTCCATTTGGGACGCGCCCCAAGTGTAGGTCAGAAGGGTAGCGGTGAACTGGAACAAACTGAACTGGAATAATCCGGATGTACCGAAAAAGGCCAAAATCAGTGGCGTACCAAAAGCACCGCTGTTGGGAAAGGAAAAAGCATACCGGTAAACACCCCGGTGGTATTTGTCATTGGGGCAGAACAGCCTTGCCAGCGGGTAGGAAATGCCAATAGAGGAAAGCCGAAGAACAAGTCCGATGAGAATCAAATGTCCAAAGGCCATCAAAGAACTGATCTGACACTCCACCGCAAAGGAGTAAAAGGACAGCGCCGGGGCAAACAGCAGTGTAACCAGCTTAGAAAGGACCGATTCTGCTGACTTGGGAACTGCGTGGGTCTTGTTCAGCATATAACCGAAGGTGATCACAATCAGCACCCGGATCATTTGCTCAAATGTGGAAAGAAAGGCAGTAAGCATTAAAATAACCTCTTTATATTAAGCAAAATGCAGCACACCAAAGTGGTCCGGTTGGTGGAACGCAGCACAGGGCGCGGGAGGGACGGGATTCCACATAAGATAATGAGGATTGGGAGTCAGGTCGCCGCACTTGTAGAAATTGGCTCGGATACTGTAGCCGGGGGCAGGGGAGAACTCCGGGAAAAATTGCCGGATAAAAGTGTAGGGAATGGCGTGGATCAGCTCCCAACCTTCTGCTGTGCGCTGAATCTGGGGTACAAAGGGCGCTGTTTCCGCAAAAACCAGACGGATCAGGTCGTGAACGCCGGTCCCCATGCCAATATACATTGCACCGTTGGGGTTGCACTCAAAGTTGATATAGCGTTTGTCACCGGGCAGGGGACAGAAGAAAAACTCCAGACAGCTGTCCTCGCAAACCTCGTCCAAAAGACCGGTGTGCTCTGCACGAATGTGTTCTTCTGTGGCTTTCAGGCGGATATAGAGATACTTGTCGTCATAACAAGCTTGGGCCTGGGCGGCTACCTGCGCTTCGCTGGGGTGCAGGTGGGAATCTATGGAAACGGCCGGGATATCTGTCCAGTCAAAGAGCGCCGGGCGGCGGATAACGGTATATTCCTTCATCATTCAGTTACCCCTTCTCAAGGTTTTGTCAGCAACAAAATCATACAACAACGGACATAAAAAGTCAACGAAAACAGCCATCCTTTTGTTAAGATGGGTAAAAAACCGCAAAGCAGCATAAAATCACCAAATCTTAATTGACAAAAGAAGGATAAAAGGGTATGATATACAGGTAAATAAAATTGGTTAGCTATAACGATTTGTTGTGGCTTTCCAATAGGAAAACGAAAAAGGAGAAGCACAATATGAAAGACTTTATCGTCGATCCCGCAACCAAGTTTGACTTTGAGCCTGCTGCATTTGTTCCCTTTAAGGACAAGGCTGTTTGCGAGCGCGTTCGCAACATGAGCGGCAAGGAGTTGGAAGAGCGTGAGCCCTGGTGGCATCCAGAATTCCAGGTTAAGGTTATGATGAACCCCCATCCGGTTCTGATCGCCACTTTGTTTGCCCGTCTGAAAGCCGCTTCCGAGGCTGGCAAGACCTTCACCATGATTCTTGGCAACCCCGAACCCGACACCTACATCCCTCTGGCACAGCTCATCAACTACTTCCAGGTTGACTGCTCCAAGGTGCATCTGGTTGCCGAGGACGAGTGGGCTGACCAGGACGGCAACATTGCCCCCATCACCTATGAGGCTGGCTTTGCACATTCTCTGATCAAGTATTTCTACTTCCAGATTGACGAGAAGCTGAGAATGCCTATGGAAAATGTTCACTTCCCCACCAACGAGAACATCAAGGATTACTCCAAGATCATTAACGATGTTTCCGAAGGCGGCGCTGACATCGCTTCCACTTCTCCCGGTTGGGCGGGCCACATGGCTTTTGTTGATCCTATCCCCGAGTTCATCGGCAGCGGCGACATTGAAGAGTGGCTGAATCAGCCGGCACAGATTGTTGAGCTGCACCCCATGACCATTATGCAGAACTCCCTGAACGGCACCTTCGGTCAGTCCGGCGACATCGCTAACGTACCTCCCAAGGCTGCTACCATCGGACCTCTGGACGTTATGCGTGCCAAGGAGCGTATCGAAGTTCACGCTCTGGCTACCTGCGGTACTTTCTCTTCCTGGCAGAGAATGATCTCCCGTCTGTGTACCCACGGCCCCATTACGCCTTACCTGCCTTCCACCATGCTGCAGACCAAGAAGACTCAGGTCTACATCAGCGAGGAGCTGGCTGCTCCCTTCCAGTGCTGGGAGAAGGTTGGCTACTAATTGCCATACATACAAAATCCGGAAGCTTCGGCTTCCGGATTTTCTTTGGGTTTGCGAAACCAAAAGCAAAGGGAAATTGCTGTCTTTAATTATCTGAAAAAGCGAAAATAACACTTGACAATCTACTGTCAGACCGCTATAATAAGCATGTTCTGTTTGAGCCGCCGGTATAGCTCAGTTGGTAGAGCAGCTGATTTGTAATCAGCAGGTCGGGGGTTCGAGTCCGTCTACCGGCTCCAAACGGACCTTGTATTAGAGAGTCCGTCTACCGGCTCTAACTGACTACAGAACTGAATATGGGGGATTTCCCGAGTGGCCAAAGGGGACAGACTGTAAATCTGCTGGCTATGCCTTCGGTGGTTCGAATCCACCATCCCCCACCAAAAGCAAGACACCACCCAATAGGGTGGTGTTTTTGCTTTTGCCGGGGATGGTGAGATTCGAACCCATTTCAATGCAACTGTCCGGTGGACAGTTGCTGCCACCAGTTCGCAAACTGGTGGCTACATATATTTCTCATTCCAGTAATGGAATGAGAAATGCATATCGAATCCACCATCCCCCACCAGAAAAGAGACACACCGTTTGGTGTGTCTCTTTTCTGCTTGGGTGTGGATTCGAACCCATAGCAGGGCAAATACTGGTTGCTTACAGATGTGTATCAAAAATGTTTCGCATTGATTTGCTTGTAAATGTATGCTACTATAAATCAAAGGCGGTGCTATCATGAAAAAGACATTGTTGTTTTTATATTTCTTCTCAATCATATTTGTTGGCATAACGTTAGCAAACATATTTGGTTGTATTATTTATGGGATCTTCGATGGCACTATATTGTCAAAAATCATAGGTTTGCCATATATACCGTTTGCGGTCTGTGCATTTATAATATCTGTGATACTTTTTCTTCTTGTTTTGTTCAGGAAGAAAAAATAGAATGGTCATTTTAATTGCTGGATGAGGACGAATATGTTCTTGGTTATTATAGTTTAATGGGTTAGACAGGTGAGAAGATGATAAATCAAGCAGGCGTTAAAACCGGAAAGCCGCAAAAGCAGAATACCGTTATGCTGATCCTTCAATGCATCGGGATTATGGCGGTGGTTTTTGGTCATGCAGATTTTGGCGGCAAGGATATCCCCAATTTTTTAAATGTAGCTTTTCCTTATTACTCGTGGCACATGCCGTTTTTTATCTTTATTTCCGGCTACTTTTTTAACCGTCAGTTACCGGCGGGAAAATACATCATTAAGAAGCTCCGTTCCCATTTGCTTCCGGCACTGCTGGTCAACGCCGCCTGCGGAGTCTTTTCCCTATGCTTAAAGCGGTTTGGTCTTACGGAGTATGGGCAGGAAATCACGCTGAAAGCGTTGTTTGTGACGCCTTTTACAAGTGGTTACCAATTCTACATCAATGTTTCCTTGTGGTTTATCTTTACCCTGTTTGTCATTGAGGTCATTGCCTGCCTGATGGATCGCATTGCCCGAAACAAGGCAGATCTTGCGTATCTAATCATAACGCTGGCAGTTTCACTGTACTGCTGCTACCGGGCATTTTATGATCATGAAGGAACCCGCGAGGAATTTTTCAATGCCGGATTGCGGCTGGGCTTTTTAATGTTCTTCTTCTGGCTGGGCGTGTGTTACCGCAAATACTTTGAGAAAATTTTCCAATCCGTGTTAAGCATCAGATTGTCTGCATTGCTTTTTGTAGCGCAGGCCGTCATTCTTGGCCTTACCCAGTGGGATATTACATACAATACCCGGGATATGGATTTGCGCTCGATAACTGCATCCCACGGTTTCCTGGTAGCGGTTGTTGCGCCTGTTACAGCTATAATTTTCTTTTTGGGAATCGCCTATTCTTTGGCATCGCGCTTTGAAGGAAGCAGACTGTTGCAGGAAGTTGGAAGAAACACAAAATATGTGGTGTATTACCACCAGTTTCTCTTTATCTTCTTTTCTATCATGATGGGCGTGCTGATTAAATTAAATATACTGCGGGAAATCCCCGGCTTTTCGTTTGAAGAACTCTATGAAAACCAGTATTATTCAGGCGGCAATCTGGCAATCACCTGTGTCATTTCTCTTTTGAGTATCCTCTTGCCGATTGTGGTCTGTCGATTTATTAAGAAGCAGCGACGGTATATTGGCGCAGCGATCTATTTGGGCTTGTTTTTACTGATCGTTGCGATGCTGTATCTGGCCGGTAGAGTGATTCACTGATTAAGCAAAAACAGCACCGCTGTGCGGCACTGTTTTTCTTTGCGAATAACCGGGTATAATAATGGCAAAAGCAGTTGTAAGGGGATAGCTTATGTGCACAGCATTGACTTATAGAACAAATCACCACTACTTTGGCAGGAATTTGGATTTGGAGAGGGGATATAACGAAGGTGTGGTGATCACGCCCCGCAATTTTCCATTTGCCTTTCGCTATGAGAAGGCGCTTGATGCGCATTATGCCATAATCGGCATGGCGGCGACGGTTAATGACTACCCGCTGTATTTTGATGCCACAAATGAAAAGGGCCTTAGTATGGCAGGATTAAACTTTCCGGAAAATGCATACTATCCACCCTATGCGAAAGGGAAAACAAATATAGCACCTTTTGAACTGATTCCATATCTTTTGGGTATTTGCGCCAATGTAGAGCAGGCAATCAAAATCCTTGAAAAAGTCAATGTAGTAAAATGTGATTTCAGCAATGCATTGCCCACAACGCCTCTGCATTGGCTGATTTCCGATAAAGATCAATCTGTTGTTTTGGAGTACACGAAATCCGGCGTGCAAATTTGGGACAATCCTTTTGGCGTGCTGACCAACAACCCAACTTTTGATTTTCATTTGGCGAATGTGAGTAATTATATGCACCTGCATCCCGGAGCAGCAGAGAATAGACTTTCTGCTAATTTACCATTGGGAAATTGTAGTCTTGGCATGGGAGCTTTGGGCTTGCCCGGGGATTTTTCCAGCGTATCCCGATTCGTAAAAACGGTATTTGTAAAAGAAAACTCCCTTTGTGACGGCAGTGAAGCAGAAAGCGTCAACCAGTTTTTTCATATTCTGCAGTCTGTTGCTATGCCGAAGGGGTGTGTGCTGACCCCTGGTGGAGAATATGAGTATACCCGCTATTCCTCCTGTTGTAACACCGATACCCAAACCTATTACTACACCACCTATCAAAACAGGACTATCCAATCCATAAGGTTGCAGAATGTAGCTTTGGATAGCAAAGAATTATATGTTTTTCCGATCACGTAAAAAACCCAGTCCTCACGGACTGGGTTTTGCTGCTTAAAAGCTGTCGATCCAATTGGCTGCAAGGGTAGGCCATAGATTTGCATGAATATCATTTTTTCGTAGACCACCGCCGTGCTCGCCGCCTTGAAAGATGTGCAAATGGCAGTCAATCTTATTTGTCAGCAGACTGCTTGTCAGGGTTATGGCGTTCTGGGGAGAAACAGATACGTCCCCGGCACAATGGAAGATAAAGCAGGGGCAGGTATTATGGTTTACTCGCTTTTCAATGGAGAATTCCTGCCTTCTGGAAAAATCATCGCCCAACAAGCACTGGAAGGAACTACGGTGCGTCTTATCATCATCTGCTGAAATGACCGGATAACATAAAATTGCACCGGTAGGCTTTGCAGACATGGCATCAATATCGTCGCCATGAAGATTGCAGATATCTGGAAATGCTGCTGTCATACCGCACAAATGACCGCCGGCAGAGAAACCTAGAGTAAAAACACGGTTGGGATCAATTCCCAATCTTTTGGCATGGAAGCGAAGCAGTTTAATGGCCCGCTGGGCATCCAATAGCGGGGCGGGGTAGTGATAAGGCGCAACCCGGTAATTTACAACGGCGGCGTGAAAGCCTCTGGTGTTAAAGAATTTTGCAATTGGGTCTCCTTCATCAATGTCGTTGCGAAATGCGTATCCGCCGCCGGGGAAAATTACAACAACCGGAGCTGGATTTTCAGATTTGACACCGTAAAATCGAAGTAGATTGGAGTCCTTGTTTTCGTCGTTTGTAATGGCTGTATCGTACAGAGGGAAATCATGCTCCCAAAGTTTTAAAATTTCCATAGACAGACCCTCTTAAAAATGGTTTTTTTAATTATACCATGTTCTATTTATAAAGACAAGTGTGAGCTTACATAATTTGGCTGTACCGACAATCAGAAAACTGTGTTATAATCTCATCGCACAAATGAAAAATGAGGTGAATTATGAAAAAAACAGTTTCTTTGATGCTATCTACAATTCTTTTGCTGGGCGCATTGTGCGCGCCCCGGCATGCAAATGCCGCAACGGCCACAAGCAAAGCCGGTGCGGTTACGACGGTATCCGGTTCGCTGAATGTCCGTGCAAATTCTTCCGCAGCATCCGGCATTCTGACCACCCTGCGGAAGGGAAGCTACATTACCTTGCTTTCCAAATCCGGCGGTTGGTGGAAAGTGGAATACGGAAACAAACAGTACGGATACTGCCACGGGGATTATATTACCGTAGTGCAGGGCAGCTCTGCCGTCGTGGTAACCCAAAACAGCGCGCTGAATGTGCGAAGCGGCGCCGGTACATCCTACAGCCGTGTTGCCGGCTTGCCGAAGGGGGAAGCGGTCCTTGTGCTGACAAACAGTGGCAGTTGGAGCAGAATTCTTTACCACGGCACAAAGACCGGCTACGTCAGCAGCCAATATCTTTCCGTCACTGCAACCGGTACGAACGCGGTTTCTCTGAAAGTGTCCAGTTTCAAACAAAGTGACAGCCGCTGGGCAAATGTGAAAATCGGAACATCCGGAAAGACTATGGCGCAGGTTGGCTGCGCCACTACAGCCATTGCCATGATGGAATCGTACCGCACCGGTACGACCATTTATCCCAACACCATGGCAAAAAAGCTAAAGTACACGCCCTCCGGGGACGTCTACTGGCCGTCTCATTTTGTGACGGTTACCAATAGCAGCGGATATTTGGATAACATTTATCAGCAGCTCAAGCAGGGAAAACCGGTGTTGTTCGGCGCAACGAAAGCTTCCGGTGGTCAGCATTGGGTCGTGATCTCCGGTTTTACCGGCGGCAGTTTGACACCGGCAAACTTCACGATTCTTGACCCCGGATCAAATTCCCGGGTAAATTTGCAGCAGTTTTTAAATATCTATCCAACCTTCTATAAATATTTCTATTATTAATTTGACAAAAGACCCTATATTCATTACAATAACCCTATGAATGAATATGAGGTGAATCCTATGGAAAATAAACTGAAAACAGAAACGCTATGCATTCAAGCCGGTTATAGTCCTGCCAGCGGTGAGCCACGGCAGATTCCGATTATTCAGAGTACAACCTTTAAGTACGCAACCTCTGAAGATATGGGAAAGCTGTTTGATTTGGAGGCATCGGGTTATTTTTACTCCCGGCTACAGAATCCTACATGCGATATGGTGGCGGCAAGAATCGCTGCGCTGGAGGGCGGTACGGCGGCTATGCTGACCAGTTCCGGACAGGCAGCCAACTTCTTTGCGCTGTTTAATATTGCCTCCTGCGGTGACCACATTGTTTCCAGCTCCGCTATTTACGGCGGAAGCTTCAATCTTTTGGATGTGACCATGCGCCGTATGGGTATTGAGGTGACATTTGTAGACCCGGATTGTTCCGAGGAAGAATTGCAGGCTGCTTTCAAGCCAAATACCAAGGCCCTTTTTGGTGAGACCATTGCCAATCCGGCGTTGACAGTTTTGGATATTGAGAAGTTTGCAAAGGTTGCCCACGCCAACGGCGTGCCGCTGATTGTGGATAATACCTTTGCGACCCCTGTTAACTGCCGTCCCTTTGAGTGGGGCGCAGATATTGTTACCCACTCTACCACCAAGTACATGGATGGCCACGGCGTGGCTGTGGGTGGATGTATTGTTGACAGCGGCAAGTTTGATTGGACAAAGTATCCGGACAAATTCCCCGGACTTTGCACCCCGGACGAAAGCTATCACGGCGTGACCTACACCGAACGCTTTGGTCTTGCCGGCGCATTTATCACAAAATGTACTGTGCAGCTGATGCGTGACCTTGGTTCTGTCCAGTCACCCCAAAACGCATTTTATCTGAATTTAGGTCTGGAAAGTTTGCCTTTCCGTATGAAGCAGCATTGCAGCAATGCGCAAACCATTGCCCAGTTCCTGCAGGATAACGAAAAGGTGGCCTGGGTCAAGTACTGCGGTCTGAAGAATGATAAGTATTATGACCTCGCCCAAAAGTATATGCCGGGCGGCTCCTGCGGCGTTATCTCCTTCGGCTTGAAGGGCGGCCGCAAGGCGGCAGAGGTCTTTATGCAGCATCTGCAGTTGGGTTCTATCGAAACCCATGTGGCAGACTCCCGGACTTGCTGTTTGCATCCTGCCAGTTCTACCCACCGGCAGATGTCCGACAAGCAACTGGACGAAGCAGGTGTGGGCGCAGATCTGATCCGCCTTTCCTGCGGTTTGGAAAATGTGGAAGATCTGCTGGCAGATTTGAAACAGGCGATTGAAAAAGTATAATAAAAAGTATCCGCCCATCGGCATTGCCGATGGGCGGGAGATTTTAGATATCAATATCCATTTTGGAAATAACGCTTGCGCACCGGGGGCAAAGGCCTTCTGCATTGGCGCTTTCGGAGTGCATCCAGCAACGGGGGCATTTCTCGCCCCGGGCTTCTGTCACACCGATGGTGAGACCACCGAAGTTTGAGCCGCTGCCGGTGAGAGCGTCGGCCTCGGGTTCTGCCCAGTCTGCAGCGGACACGATGAACAGTTCTGCCAGGTTCATGCCAGCTGTAGCGGCTTCCAATGCCTCGTGGCGACCCAAGGACACACGGGCTTCCAGAGACTTGCCGATGCGCTTGTCAGCTCTTGCCTTCTCCAGAACACCGTTCACATCCTGACGCATGGGGATCAAATAGTTGTCCCACTTGTTCATTGTGGCGTCGTCCAGAACATAAGCATCAAAGTTTTCAGGCATCTGATTCAGCAGTACGTTCCGTCTGTCGTCTTCCTTGCGGTGGGGCATTGCCTGCCAGATCTCGTCACAGGTAAATGCCAGGATCGGCGCGAAGAGCTTCGCCAGTGCATCCACGATCAGGAACAGGGCGCTCAATGCGGAGCGGCGGCGCAGGCCGTCTTTTTCTTCGCAGTAAAGTCTGTCCTTCAGAATGTCCAGATAGAAGCTGGAAAGCTCCACAACACAGAAATCGTTAATGGCGTGGGACACCAGATGGAACTCGTAGTTTTCGTAAGCTTTCCGGCAAGTCTTTACCAGATCGTTCAGCTTGGTCAGCGCCCACTTGTCCAGCTCCTCCATTTGATCAGCAGGGACAAGCTCATTGGGGTCAAATTCATTCAGGTTACCCAGGCAGTAACGGGCAGTATTCCGGAATTTCAGATAGTTCTGGGCGATCTGCTTGAAGATTTCCTTGGAACAGCGCACATCTGCGTGGTAGTCAGAAGAAGCAGACCACAGACGAACGATGTCCGCACCAAAGTCCTTGATCAGATCGGCAGGATCCACACCGTTGCCAAGACTCTTGTGCATCGCACGGCCTTGGCCGTCTACCACCCATCCGTGGGTCAATACCTGCTTGAAGGGTGCGCCCTGATCCAGCGCACCAACGGAGGTGAGCAGGGAGGACTGGAACCAGCCACGGTACTGGTCAGCGCCTTCCAGATATACATCTGCAGGCCACAGCGCGGGGGTATCGTGCATGAGACTTGCAAAATGGGTAGAACCGGAGTCAAACCAGCAGTCCAGAGTATCCGTTTCCTTGGTGAAGGTCTTGCCACCGCAGTGGGGGCAGGTGAAGCCTTCCGGAGCCAGTTCCATCGCTTCCTTTTCAAACCAGATGTTGGAGCCGTATTCGTCAAAGAGCTTGGACAGCTTTTCGATGGATTTGGGGGTGGATACGGGCTTGCCGCATTCTGTGCAGTAGAACACAGGAATCGGCAGACCCCAACGACGCTGACGGGAGATACACCAGTCGGCACGCTCCCGAATCATGCTGACCATACGCTCGCCACCCCACCCGGGGAACCACTGGACATTTTCAATGGCTTCAATTGCCTTGTCCTTAAAGGATTCCACAGAACAGAACCACTGGGGTGTCGCCCGGAAGATAACAGGTTTTTTGCACCGGTCATGGTGGGGGTAGGAGTGGACGATTTGTTCGGAAGCGAACAGCGCGCCGCTTTCTTGCATATCCGCCAGAATAATGGGATTGGATTCTTCTGTCTTAAGACCTGCGTATTTACCGGCGTAGTCGGTGTGGCGGCCGTAGTCGTCAACCGGAACAACAAGCTCCATACCGTAGCGCATGCAGGTCTGATAGTCGTCAGCACCAAAGCCGGGGGCAGTATGCACACAGCCAGTACCGGAATCCATGGTAACATACTCCGCATAAACAAGGCGGGAAGTCTTATCCAGGAAGGGGTGCTTTGCCAGCATGTTTTCAAAGAAGCTGCCGGGGTAGGTGGCAAGCACCTCGTAGCTTTCAAAACCGCCAATCTTCATGGTCTTTTCCATCAGCGCCTGCGCCATGATATAGGTCTCGCCGTTTTCAGCCTTCACCAGCACATAGGTTTCTCTGGGGTGCAGGCAGATGGCCATATTACCGGGCAGTGTCCAGATGGTGGTGGTCCAGATAACGAAGTAGGTCTTGTGCAAATCAAAGCCAGAGAGCTTTCCCAGATCGTCTGCCATGGCAAATTTTACGTAGACAGAGGTACAAGGATCGTCTTGGTACTCGATATCTGCTTCTGCCACAGCGGTGGCGCAGGCAGGACACCAGGTAACGGGCTTCAGTCCCTTATAGATGTAACCTTTGTCGAACATGCGACCAAAGACCTTAACCTCCTGACCTTCAAAGTGCTTGTCCATGGTGCGATAGGGTTTTTCCCAGTCGCCCACAACGCCCAAGCGCTTAAATCCACCCATTTGCTTTTGAATAAAGTCTTCAGCAAAGGCTTCACAAGCGGTGCGGAACTCGGAAACGGACATATCCTTGTTGAGTTTGCTCTTGGATTTTTCGATAGCACGCTCAATGGGCAGACCATGGTTATCCCAGCCGGGAACATAGGGGGTATAATAACCCATCATGGCATGGCTGCGGATAATGAAGTCCTTCAAGGTCTTATTCAGGGCGTGACCCATGTGAATGTAGCCGTTGGAGAAGGGCGGGCCGTCGTGGAGAATAAAAGGGGGAAGATCCTTATTCTTTTCCAGCATTAGCTGATAAAGATTCTGCTCCTGCCAACGTTCCAGCATACCCGGTTCCCGGGCAGGAAGACCGGCTTTCATGGGAAAGTCCGTCTTCGGGGTGATAATGGTATTTTTATAATCCATTGGAAAAAACCTCCATATTTTTTCGTAATAAAAAAACACCTTTGCCTCTTTTACAAGAGACAAAGGTGTTATAACCTCTGCGGTACCACTCTTATTCCGGTTTCCCGGCACTTATGTGCGCGATATCGGGCGTACCCGGCGCAGCCTACAAAAATTCGGTGCGCAGCTCCGAGGGGATATAAGTGATACTGTGCTTACTGCCTTGCACCGTCCGGCAGCTCTCTGATAGCATGGAGTATGCTTACTTGGCCTCTTCTTAGCTTATAATATGGAATTAGCGGTGTGTGGGGTCGTAGTTTCTGCCAAACTGCAGATTGGTAAACTTGCTTGTAGTAGTGTCGGCAGTGGGATGTTTGGGCTCTGCCTTGGGAGCAGATTCCTCTGTTGTGCCTACCAGATTCTGGAGATTTGCAGAAATTTCATCTGCAACAGCTTCGGTTTCGGCATTTTGCCTTACGCTACCTTCCACGCGCTCGTAGTCAAACACTTGACCTTCAGGCGGTGTGGTTACCGGACGATTTGCCTCTTTGATACGATCCAAAGCCTGAATACAACTGCGGATCTGCTCTTGAAGTTCGGTAATTCTCGCAGCAGCAGCTTTTTTTGCATCCTCAACGCGCTCGTTTTCAGCAGCGATCAAGGCATCTGCGTTCTTTGCGTTTTCCGCTGCGGCCAGATTTGCATCCGCAAGCATCTGGGTGCATTTTGCCTCTGCTTCTTTGACCATCATATCGCAGGTCTTCTGAGCGTTGACAATGGCATCTTTCATGCTCGCTTCATTTTTGCGATACTCCTCCAGCTTGCTGACCAGAACCTTCATTTTGCTTTTCAGCAGCGCATTTTCTTTATAAAGGGTGATGTAGTCTTCGGTAAGAGGCTCCAGAAACTCATCCACGGCCTGCATATCATAACCACCGAAAGCTGCGCGGCTAAAGGAGATTTGATCTATCTGTTGTGGTGTAAACATTGGATAATCCTCTCTGTATATCAGATGTAGCTTTCAATTTCACCCTGAACATTTTCCAGGTCGCCTACAACGTCCATGTTGTGGGGGCAGAACAGATAAGTAGACTGGGCGATTTTTTTAACGCTGCCGTCCAGTGCGTATACGCTGCCGGACAGGAAGTCCACCACGCGGCGGGTCAAAGACTTGTCTACATTTTCCATGTTCAGGATAACAGCTTTCTTTCTGCGCAGCTCGTCAGAAGCCTTGGCTGCATCTTCAAAGGTTTTTGCGTGGAACAAAACAACTTCCTGCTTACCGGAACCCATGTTCAGGACCTGACCGCTAAAGCCACCGGCGCTTGCAGCAGGAGCAGGATCATAGCTATCATCGGCGTCAGAAGACGCGAAGGGGGAGCGACG
This sequence comes from Faecousia sp., assembly GCA_045658385.1. Lineage (GTDB taxonomy): Bacteria > Bacillota > Clostridia > Oscillospirales > Oscillospiraceae > Faecousia. Next base: position 32,497 of record JAZOUW010000026.1, on the reverse strand, counting down.
ACTGCGGGAAGCAGGCTGGGAATCGTCTACCAGTTCCTCCAATTCTTCGTCGTAATCATCGTATTCGTCTTCAGAATAGGGCTGTGTAAATTTTTTGACGTTGTCCCAAAAGCTCATATTTCTATATCCTCCTAATATGTTTGTGTCCTTATTTTGTGTAGTCTCTTGCGCCGAAAATTGCGGTGCCAATGCGGATCATGGTACTTCCGCAGGCAATGGCATCACGATAATCGTCAGACATACCCATGGACAAAATTCTTACCCGTATATTATCGTATTTTTTTGCCGTTATGTCAACAGCAAGGTGATACATTTCTTGAAAAAATTTGCGATTTTCTCCCGGATTTTGACAAATTGGGGGAATTGCCATAAGGCCTTCCACCTGAATATTGGGAAAATAGGTCATTTTTTCACAAATTTCAAAAATCTGGGCAGGCGCAAATCCGGATTTACTTTCTTCACATCCAATGTTGATTTCCAAAAGCACCTTTTGCACGATATTTTGTTTTGCCGCTTCCTTTTGAATGGCCTCCAGAAGCCGCACAGAGTCGACACTTTGGATAAGGTCCACCTTGCCTACAACCTGACGGACCTTGTTGGTTTGCAGGTGACCGATATAATGCACCGGTGCGCCTTCATATGCGTTTTCTGCCAGCTTTTTTGTTAATTCCTGCACCCGGTTCTCTCCGCAACAATCGACACCGCCGGCAATGGCTTGGCGCACATTTTGCGCATCATTCATTTTTGTGGCGGCGCAAAGCAGGATGCTTTTAGGGTCTCTGCCGGCTTCAATAGCAGCCGTATGGATTTGTGCGCGGATATGGGCAATATTTTCAGCAATGGACATGTAATTCCTTCTTTCTGTATGGAAAAGGGCGACGAAGCAATGCTCCGTCGCCCGGTTTTATGCAGTCTGGGCTGCTTTCAGGGGTCGAATTGGGGCCAAGGTAGAGATGGCATGCTTGTAGATCATTTGTTGCTTGCCGTCGCTGACCAGTACCACTACAAAGCTGTCAAAGCCGGTAATGGTGCCCCGGAGCTGAAAGCCATTCATCAAAAAAAGCGTTACCGGAACTTTTTCCCGGAGCACTTCCTTTAAAATGGCATCCTGTAGATTCTGTTGTTCAGACATATGTATTCCCTCTTTCTTTGAAATTCCCGGTGGGATACACAAATCTTATCATTTTCTATTTGTCGAATTCCGCAAGAGTCTGTCGAAGAGAAATAAGAATTTTATCGGTGTCGTCATTTTCCTGCCTGGAAAGCCAATGAATGTTGGGATTACGCCGAAACCAGGTGAGCTGCCGCTTGGCGTAATGCCGGGAGGCCTGCTGTACTTGCCGGATAGCTTCCACCATAGAACATCGGCCTGCAAGGACATCTACAAACTCTTTATAGCCAATAGCCTGCATGGCGGTGCATTTTTCCGGAATACCGGAATTTAGCAGATTTTGGATTTCATCAATTAAACCGGCATGAACCATATGTTCTACGCGGCGGTCAATGCGGTTATAAAGGGTGGCTCTGTTTGCATCCTCCAAGGCGAACCAAACAGGACGAAAACGGGGAGGAATTGCTTGGGTTTTCAGATTATGGGCGGTGATTGTTTCTCCGGTTTCGTAGTACACTTCCAGCGCTCGCAAAATACGTTTTCGGTCTTTCAGATGTAGTCGCGCGGCGCTGTCCGGGTCAACAGCGTGCAGCAGCTGCAGCATGGATTCCATACCTTCGGCATCTGCCTGCTTTTCCAGCTTTTCCCGCATACCTGTAGAAGGGTAAGGAGCGAAGCTGTTGCCGGTGATCAGGGCATCCATGTAAAGACCGGTGCCGCCGGCAATAATGACGGTCTTTCCTCTGGCGAGAATGTCTTCTAAAATCGGCGTGGCCATTTCACAGTAACGGCTGACCGAGAAGTCATCCGTTGGGTCAATCACATCCAGCATATGGTGAGGGATACCCTGCATTTCTTCTTTTGTGGGCTTGGCCGTGCCAATGTCCATGCGCTTATATACCTGCATGGAGTCGCAGGAAATCACTTCTGCGTCAATGGCTTTGGCAAGCGCAACTGCCAAAGCGGTTTTTCCGGAGGCAGTTGGCCCGGCAATACATATGATGTTATCCAAGGCGTTACCTCCTTAAAAATCAAGTGCGTTTAAACTGCTTTTCCAGCTGCTTTTTGCTTAGGGAAATACAAATGGGTCTTCCGTGGGGGCAGTATTTTAGATCTTCTCTTGCCATGACTTGTTTAACCAAGGCGAGCAGCTCTTTTTCATCCGTATGCCAGCCGGCCTTGATGGCTGCCTTGCAGGCTACCGTATGGAGCATGTCATCCCGGGTATTGGATTTCTTTTCTCTGCGACCGCACTCCAGATCTGCAGCCAGAGAATCCAGCGCATCTGACGCATCCTCCGGGGATAGATCCATAGGAATCTGCCGCAACAAAACCGCATTCTCACCAAATTCGTCAATCTCAAAACCAAGGGTGTTGAGAAGCTCCCGGTTGGCAAGTAAAATCGCGGCGCAGTCCGGTGTCAAGCGGCAGGGAATAGGGGTGAGCAGCGCCTGGGAACTAATTGCCTCCTGATTTTCCTTCAGCTTGTCAAAAAGAATGCGCTCATGGGCTGCATGCTTGTCAATTAAGAATGCATCGTCTCCTTGCTGGACGAGAATATAGGCGTTATAAAGCTCACCCACGAGCTGCCAGGGAATTTCCTGGGGCATGGGCATGGATACCTGTTCCGGTTCTTTTGCTGCGGGAACGCAGGGCGTTTGCGCCGGCGCGGGTGCAGGTCTGGAAACCGGGATATCCGGGGTGGTTACCGGCTGATGCAAAACCTGTCCGGCAGAGCGTTCGATGGCAGCAACCGTAGAAAATACAGCCTTCTGATCCGGTTTTGGAGCATCTTTAATAACAGCAGAAAAGGTTTTAAATTCTGCCGGTGTCATTGTCTGGAAAAAGGAATTTTGCTTGGGGGCAGGATTCGCCTTCGCAGGCGCGACTGGTGCTGTTTGCGCAGGCTGCTTAAACTGCATTTGGGGTCTGTCTGCAGTTTTGTTCAGCGCCCCCAAAACGCCGTAGTGAACACAGTCAAAAACGGCCTTCTCGTTGAGAAATTTTACTTCTGTTTTTGCCGGATGGACATTCACATCCACTGTGCTGGCAGGTACATTTAAGTACAAAACGCAGCCGGGGAATTTACCCTGCATGATCCGGTTGCGGTAAGCTTCCTCCAAAGCGGCAATTAAAAGCTTGGATTTGACCGGTCTGCCGTTTACAAAAAAAGTTTGCAAATTACGGCTGGGGCGGGCATCGGTTGGCTTGGAAACATAACCGGAAAGGTTATAATTTTCCCAATGGCTGTCCAATGGAACCATTTTGCCCCCATCTTTGCCAAAGATACAGTAAACCGTATCCTCCAGACGACCGGTGCCGGGGGTGTTGAGAATTTCCTTGCCGTCCCGCAGAAAACGAAATGCAACGTCCGGATGGGCGAGGGCCTGCAGCTGCACGGCACCGGCAACTTTACCTCCCTCTACAGAGTCGGATTTCATAAATTTCATTCTGGCGGGGGTGTTAAAGAACAGATCCCTGACGATAATAGTTGTACCGTCGGGACAGCCGGCCTCGGCCGTTTCTGTGATATTGCCGGCTTCCAAAGTCAGACTTGTGCCGGAAAGCGCGCCGGGTGTTTTCGTTAAAAGATCAATACGGCTAACGGAGGCAATGGCAGCCAAAGCTTCTCCACGGAAACCCATTGTGTGGATGGCGGCCAGATCTTCCGCTGTACGCAGTTTGGAGGTGGCATGTCGCAAAAATGCAGTTTGCGCGTCCTCAGGAGACATGCCGCAGCCGTTGTCGGTTACCCGCAAAAAGGTCATACCGCCGTCGCGGATTTCCACAGTGACTTGGGTTGCGCCGGCATCCACTGCGTTTTCCAGCAGCTCTTTTGCTACAGATGCCGGCCGTTCCACCACCTCGCCGGCGGCAATCAGATTCGCCACGTGGGAGGGCAGCTGCAGAATTTTAGCCATAGTCGATCACCTCATAGATAGCATTGCAATTTGATTAATCGTGATGTGAATAAGAATGGGGGCCCAAATGGAATCCGCCTTGGCATAGGCCCAACCAAGACACAGTCCTGCGGGAATATACTGCAAAAGACACAAAGCCAGATGTAAAGGCGCATAAAGTCCTATATAGCCAATTACATGCAACGCAGCAAAAGCAACGGTAGAAACCAGATAGGCTGCTACACGGCTGCGATTGTAAAGCTTGCCGAAAATGAGTCCCCGGTAAAGCACCTCTTCTGTAATGGGGGCAAGAAATACTGTGCCGAAGGTCATTAAAGAGATGTTCTCCTGGGTCATTTGGGAGATTGCGCTGTCGTTTACATTGATAAAATCCGGATAGACTTTAAAAATGATCATACTGACCAGAATGTTTCCACCCCAATAGGCGATTATGCCTAAAAAAGCAGCGCGCAGGCAGCGGAAGGGTTGGGTAATGGCGATCTTTCCGGACCGGATTAAAAACCGGTGAAAAATGATGGCAACGCATAGAAAATTGATGCAGAAGTACACAAAGTTCACCATTACATCACTCATAGGCACCGGCAGTAAGAAATTAACAAGCACCAGAATCGGTTGCAATGTCAAAAGCTGAATCGCCAGATAGATGAAACCTGCAAGGGTTTCCGTAGTGTTGGGAAGCATTGTTATTTTTTTCATAATTACTGTAACATTTTCTTAAGCTTGTATAATTCGTTCATGGCTTCAATGGGGGTCAGGGTTTCCACGCTGATTTTTTCCAGCGCAGCGCAGACCTGCTGGGAGGTTAGATCCTGCATGCTGATCTGAGCATCTGCCGGTTGCTTAACTACATGGGTAGGCGCAGGCACGCCATCTTCCTCAAGCTGGGAAAGAATTTCCCGGGCGCGTTTTACAACACTGTTGGGCAGTCCTGCCAGTTTCGCGACCTCAATGCCATAGCTATCATCGGTGGCGCCGGGAATGATTTTTCGAAGGAAGATCATTTTATCCCCTTGTTTTTTTACTGCAATGTTGTAATTTTTTACATTGGGAAGCTCGTCTTCAATGGTACTCAATTCGTGATAATGGGTAGCAAACAGTGTTTTTGCGCCTAAATGCCGGGGGCTGGCTGCGTATTCCAAAACTGCCCGGGCGATGGACATGCCGTCATATGTGGATGTGCCGCGACCAATTTCATCCAGAATCAGCAGACTCCTGGCGGTAGCATATTTCAAAATAGAGGCCACTTCTGCCATTTCTACCATAAATGTAGATTGTCCGGAAGCCAGATCGTCGCTGGCACCGATACGGGTGAACACCCGGTCTACAAGGCCTATTTTAGCGCTGCGGGCGGGGACAAAGGAACCCATCTGCGCCATCAGCACAATGAGAGCCACCTGTCGCATGTACGTAGATTTACCGGCCATGTTTGGTCCGGTAATAATGGAAACCTGATTATCCAGCGCGCCCAGATCGGTATCATTGGGGACAAACAGGGTGTCCTTGAGCATTTGCTCAACCACCGGGTGGCGGCCGTCTGTAATGGAAATCTCGTTGCTTTGTGTGATTTCCGGGCGGCAATAGCCACGCTGCACAGCGACGGTGGCAAGGGAGCAAAGCGCATCGGTAGCAGCTACAGCAGAGGCGGAGGTCAAGATCCGGTCAGCCTGCTTTGCCAAGTGTTCCCGCAGGTTGGTAAAGAGTTGATATTCCAAAGCGGTCAGCCGTTCCTTGGCTGTAAGCACCTGGTTTTCCAGATCCTTCAGTTCTTGGGTAATGTAGCGCTCACAGTTGGTCAGTGTCTGCTTACGGATATAGTGCTCCGGTACTTGGCCGACAAAGGATTTGGACACCTCAATGTAGTAACCAAATACCCGGTTGTAGCCAACTTTCAATGTGCGGATGCCGGTTTTTTCCCGTTCTGATGTTTCAATTGCGGCAATAGTGCCTTCACCGCCGTTCATAATATCCCGCAGACGGTCTGCCTCTTCACTGGCGCCGACGCGGATAATACCACCTTCCCGGACGGTCAGAGGCGGTTCATCAACAATGGTGTTTTCAATCAGACTGGCGCAATCTGCCAAAGCGTCGATAGACTGCTCCAGCTTTTGCAGTAAAGGCGCGTTTGCCTCCTGTAAGCGTTTCTTAACAACCGGCAGGGAGCGCAGACCGCGGGCAAGGCCCAGCAGATCCCGGCAATTGACTGTGCCGGTAACAATCCGGGAGGTGACTCGCTCCAAGTCGGTTACATCTTTCAGCGCTTCCACCAGTTCCCCGCGGGAAATAGTGCTGTCGATCAGCCACTGCACCGCTGTTTGTCGACGTCCGATTTCCGCCGGGTCAAGCAGTGGCTTTTCCAGCCAACTACGAAGCAAACGACCGCCCATGGCTGTATGGGTTTTGTCCAGAACCCACAGAAGCGTTCCTTTTTTCTCTTTGCTGCGAAGGGTCTCGGTCAGTTCCAGATTCCGCCGGGCGTCCAGGTCCAGCTCCATGAATCGACCGGTAGTATAATACTGTAGCTGGCGGATATGCTTTAATTCATTCTTCTGGACAAACTGCAAAGTTTCCAGCAATGTGCCTGCAGCAATGGTTGCGCTGGGAAGACCTGTCAGACACAGACCGGCCAATGGTGTTCCAAAGTGCTGCTCCAAAAGATGCTGACTGTTGTCCAAATGGAACTGCTCCGGCTTGCCTTCGTCTACGCAGCAGCTTAACCGGTGGAACAGGGCATCTTCCAGAATCGGGTCATGACAGCCTTCGCCACCGCGAATTACTTCAGAAGGGGAGAATCGGCCCAGTTCAGATGCCGCAGCCTGGGCATCGGCGCAGGTGGTCACATAAAATGCACCGGTGGAAACGTCGCAAAAGGCAAGACCGTAGCTGCCCTTTTCACCGTAAAGACAGCCCATGTAGTTGTTTTTGCTTTCGTCCAGCATGCAGCTTTCCGTGACAGTGCCGGGGGTGACAATGCGGGTGATATCCCGCTGCACAATGCCTTTTGCCGTTGCCGGGTCCTCTACCTGCTCACAAATGGCCACCTTATAGCCCTTGGACACAAGCCGGGCAATGTAGGCATCCACCGAGTGATAGGGAACGCCACACATGGGGGTCTGTTCCTCTTTCGGCTTTTTTCTGTCCCGGGTGGTCAGGGTTAAGTCCAGCTCCCGGGCAGCAAGCTTGGCATCCTCGTCAAACATTTCATAAAAATCGCCCAAACGGAAAAACAGAATACTGTCCTTGTTCCGTTCTTTAATGAGGTTGTACTGTCGCTTCATGGGGGTCAGTTCGTTATTCTCTGTAGCCATGATTTTAGTCCCTTTCTGCCAGCTTTCCGGTCAAGCTCCATGTAGTGGAGCCGGTGATAGTAACATAAGCAAAGTTTCCAACCAGGGAAGGACTGCCGGGCAGCCGTACCAGTCTGCCACCTTCTGTTCTGGCGGTGAGCAGATTGTCGTCTGTGCCGTCAATAATGCAGCGCATAGTTTTTCCTACATATCCTGTGTGAATTTGTTCTGAAATGGTGTTTTGTACGGCACACAATTTGTCAAATCGCCGGTTTTTTTCTTCTTTGGTAGTGGGGTCATCCATTGAGGCGGCAGGCGTGCCGACTCTGGGGGAGAAGATAAAAGTAAACAGCGCGTCGTAGCGGACCTTTTCAATCAGAGAAATCGTTTCCTCAAATTCCTCTGCTGTTTCTCCGGGGGAGCCTACAATTACATCAGAGGTCAGCACCAGATTCGGCATAACACTTTTGGCATATTCCACCAGTTGCAGATATTTCTCCCTGTCGTAATGGCGGTTCATCGCCTTGAGCACCCGGGAGGAGCCGGACTGGAAGGGAAGGTGCAGCTGCTTGGCAATTTTCGGCTGGGATGCCATGGTGTCAAAAAGCTTTTTGCCGGCATCTCTGGGGTGACTGGTCATAAAACGAATCAAAAAGTCTCCGGGAAGGGCTGCGATTTCCATCAGCAGATCGGAAAAATCGATTGTTTCTTCCAGATCCTTGCCATAGGAATTGACATTTTGGCCTAAAAGGGTAATTTCCTTTGCGCCGGCTTCAATCAGTTGCCGGCACTCGGCAAGAATATCTTCCGGCTTGCGGCTTCTTTCTCTGCCACGGACATAAGGAACAATACAGTAGGTACAGAAATTATTGCAGCCATACATAATGGAAACCCAGGCCTTTAAAGTGTGGTCGCGCATTTGGGGGAGGCCTTCAATGATGGAGCCTGCTTCATCTTCTACAAAGAAGGCGCGTTTTCCGGTGGTTAGTACCCGGTGTAAAATCTGGGGAAACTGCCAGAGATGGTGTGTGGAGAACACGCCATCCACATGGGGATAGCTTTTGCGGATTCGCTGCACTACATGGTCTTGCCCGGCCATGCAGCCACACAGGAAGATTTTCTGACCGACGTGGCGGCGCTTGGTGTGCGTCAGCGCGCCCAGGTTGCCGAAAACCCGCTGCTCTGCGTGCTCCCGAATGGCGCAGGTGTTCATAACCACCACATCCGCACCTTCAGCCGTGTCGGTGATGCTGTAGCCACTTTCAACCAAAATACCCCGAATGCGCTCGGAATCTGCTTCATTTTGCTGGCAGCCGTAGGTTTCTACGTAGGCGTGGGGGACGGTGTTTCTTTCCTGCCAGTAATTTCGAATTGTATGACAAAAACGGATCTGCTGATCCAATTCTTCTTTTGATATAATTGTTGTTTTCTTTTCCATAAATGGACTCCTAAGTTTATACTATCTCAACTATAAATAATAGCATTTTTTTATGTATTTTGCAAGGGTAACAAATCTTTAACTTGCAATTCAATTTTTATCATGATAAACTAATCCTATCATTTGCCCGGATGGGAGAAAGCGTGAGAATATGAACTGTAAATTTTGCGGTGGAGAGATTGCTCCGGAACAAAAATTTTGCCCCAATTGCGGCGAGAAGCTTATAGAGGAGGAAATTCTCCAGGAGCAGCCGCTGGAAGAAGTGGCTATGCCTGAAGAAGCGGCTATGCCTGAAGAAGTGGCTATGCCTGAAGAAGTGACCGCTGAAGAAATCCAGACGCAGGAAGTCGATGAGCAGCCCCAAACACTTTGCGAGGACGCGGTAGAACAGAAACCCAAAAAAAAGGTTTGGAAATGGGTGTTGGCAATTTCCGGCGCGATTGTTGCGCTGGGCGTGCTTGCCGGGGTGCTTTTGGTTGCATTGGGTGTTGATATCATACCTGCCGGTGTCAAATCCCTTTTCAGAGAAAACGACATTATGAAAAAGGATGTCTACCTGGTGTCCAACAAAAAGGCCCTGGATAAGAAGGACGAAGTGGTTGCTAAGATTGGTGACAAGGCGCTTACCAACGCCCAGCTGCAGATTTATTACAAAATGCAGGTGCAGGATTTCTTAAGCTATTATGGCAGTTATTTGTCCAGCGTTGGCTTGGATTACACCCAACCCCTTAACGAGCAAAAATGCTATTTTGACGAGGAATTGACTTGGGAGCAGTACTTCCTGCAGGCGGCACTGGAAACCTGGCAGAACTACCAGACGGTAGTTTTGCTTGCCGAGGAAGCTGACTTTACTGCCAGCGAAGCATGGGAAACGGAAATGAAGGAGCTTCCGGAGGCGCTGGAGGAGCAGGCAATCGAGGGCGGTTATGAAAATTCTCAGGATATGGTTGAGCAGATTTTAGGCGCCTGCTGCACTGTGGAGGATTATCTGGAGTATGTGAATCTTGTGACTATTGCCAATGAGTTCTACACAACGGAATATGAGCGCCTGACACCGACAGACGCGGAAGTGGAAGCGTATTTTGAAGAAAATGCCGATGCTTTTGCGGAAAGCGGTATTACCAAGGAAAGCGGCTTGGTTTCCAGTGTGCGGCACATTCTGATTGCCCCTGAAGGCGGACAGACAGATGAGGAGACCGGTGAGACAACATACTCCGACAAGGAGCTGGCGGCTGCCAAGAAGAAAGCGGAAAAGCTTTTGAAGGAGTGGAAAAAGGGCGAGGCTACCGAAGAAAGCTTTGCTGCGTTGGTTAATGAGAATACTGACGATACCGGCTCTGCAGAAACCGGCGGTCTTTATGAGGGCATTACCCCTACCTCCAACTATGTAGAAAACTTCCTGAAATGGTCTGTGGATATGTCTCGTAAAACCGGTGATACGGATATTGTGGAAACCGAGTTTGGCTACCACATCATGTATTTTGTCAGTGGTAAGCCCCACTGGAAGCAGGAAGCAAACACTATGCTCCTTTCCGAGCGCACCACAAAGATGATTGATGACGCGGAAGCAAAATGGCCCATGGTGGTCAACTATAGCAAAGCAATTCTGACGGAATTGGACGTGGCTTAAAATATTACACGCCTGTCTGGCTATCGGCCAGGCAGGCGTGTTATTTACCAATCGGGAGTTATGCCTTCCTCCAGAGGCAGTGTGCGAAGAATTGCTGCGGTAATTTGCCTATACTCCGTAAGATCTGTGGTTTTTCGCAACTGCTTATATAGCTTTTCACTGCCCCGGAATTTTTTTGCAAGGTAGCGCCAATGCTCTTTCAGACGGAACATGGCGTTTCGGGAGCCGCCAAAGACAGCCAGGTATTCCTCCAACAGGGCGTTGTAAAATGCCTCCAAAGTGGCGGCATCGGTTTTTTGAGGACAAACCATACCCGGATCTGCAATCAGACCTCTGCCCAGCATGACGGATTGGACTTTGGGGAATTTTTCTGTCAATGCGGCAATGTCTTTTAAGGTGTTGAGATTGCCGTTATAGCATACGGCGCAGCGACTGTTTTCCACTGCGTAGCCAAAAGCAGCCATGTCTATATCCCCACTATAAAAGGCGTCGCGTACCCGGGGATGCACAGTCAATTCTGCGATGGGGTAACGGTTGAGCACTTCGAGAATTTTTGGAAATTCCTCCGGGCTGGAAAAACCCAAACGTGTTTTTACGGAAATGGGTAAAGACACGCCGGCAAAAACAGTATCCAGAAAACGGTCCAACCCGTCCAAATCACGCAGCATTCCAGAGCCTTTGCCTTTGGCGGTTACTGTTCCCGAGGGGCAGCCAAGATTCAAATTAACTTCCGGATACCCCAGATCCCGGCATTGCTGCGCCATCCACAAAAAGTCTTCCGGATTCTTGGTAAGAAGCTGTGGAATAACGCGAAAACCAAGATTTTGCGCCAAAGGCAGCTCCCGCTGTTCTTTCAGCGTCAGCTGTCTGTGAACGGTGGGGGAGAAAAAGGGCGTGTAATACTGGGTGATGCCGGGGAAATATGTATGGTGCAGCTTCCGATATATCCCGTCGGTTATACCTTCCAACGGTGCAAAATAATAGCGCATAGACAGCTCCTAAAGCAGGGTGTGCCGCAACTGCGGCACACCCTGAAAATCAGATTTCCATAATGACTGTTAAAATCATGGGATTGCGTTTGGTTGTCTTAAACAGATAGCCGCTTAAGTCATTTTTGATGGCGGATTTGATTGCCGCCCAATCCCGCGCATGCTTTCTGCTGCAGCGGTCAATGGCTTCCATAGCAACACAGCGCAGCTCGTCCATCAAATCCTCAGATTCCTTCACGTAAATGAAACCGCGGGTGATGATGTCCGGGCCGCTGACGATGCTGCCATCCTGGCTGGACAAGTTGACACAAACCACGATCATACCGTCCTGTGCCAGGTGCTTTCTGTCCCGGAGGACAACACTGCCTACATCGCCCACACCGGTGCCGTCTACAAAGACTTTTCCGGCAGGAACGCTGCCATTTAGCTTGCAGGTTTTAGAGGTAAATTCCAAAACGCTGCCGATTTCAGCAATACGGACATTTTTTGCAGGTGTGCCCATCTGAACTGCCAGCTTGCCGTGAATCTGCAAATGCCTTTGCTCACCGTGTACGGGAACAAAGAATTTCGGCTTGCACAGTGCGTGAATGATCTTCAATTCTTCCTGACAGGCGTGTCCGGAAACGTGCAGGCCTTCGCTTTTTTCATAAACTACCTCGGCACCTTTACGGTAAAGCTCGTTGATAATTTTGGAAACGGCTTTTTCGTTGCCGGGGATAGCAGAGGCGGAAATAATAATCCGGTCACCGGCTTGAATATCTACCTGCTTATGGGAAGAAAATGCCATGCGATACAGCGCAGACATATTTTCGCCTTGCGAACCGGTGGAAACGATCACAACTTTGTTTTTTGGCAGACTCTTAATATCGTTCAGGTCCACAATGGTGCCGGCAGGAATCTTCAGATAACCCAATTCCTGCGCCACCTTCAGCATGTTTTCCATGCTGCGTCCGGTAACGGCAACTTTTCTGCCATAGCGATGGGCGGTTGCCAGTACTGCGTGAATGCGGTGCATGTTGGAAGCAAACGTGGTAACCACAATTCGCTGGTCGCAGTTCTTAAACTGACGGTCAAGACCCTCAGCAACGATGTTTTCGCTGGGGGTATAACCTTGACGCTCTACGTTGGTCGAATCGCACAGAAGCGCCAAAACACCTTGATTGCCAAGCTCGCCCAAGCGGGCAAGATCGATCATGCCGTCCTTTGCAGTGGGGTCAATCTTGAAGTCACCGGTCATTACAATCGTACCCACCGGAGTGTGGATGGCAAAGGCCACAGCGTCGGCAATGGAATGATTCACATGGATAAATTCCACACTGAAGCAACCGGCTTTCACCACATCGCCGGGTTTGTGGGTAATCAGCTTGATCTTATCTGCAATCCGGTGTTCTTCCAATTTCAGCTTTACAAGACCACAGGTCATAGCGGTGGCGTGAATGGGACAGTTTATCTGTTGCATGCAGTAGGGGATCGAGCCAATATGGTCCTCGTGACCATGGGTAATAAACATACCCCGCAGCTTTTTTTCATTCTGCACAAGATAGGAAAAATCCGGGATTACCAGATCTACACCGTACATATCTTCTTCAGGAAAACCAACGCCGCAGTCTACAACAATCATATCTCTGCCGTATTCCAAAACGGTGATGTTTTTGCCAATTTCGTCTAATCCTCCCAGAGGGATAATTTTTAGTTTTTCAGCCAAATAAATACTCCTTTCAAATTGTCAAAAGACATGAAAATCAGGCAACCGTCTGCGCACTTTACAACCCTGCATCGTTGAAAATGACGCATAACGCCTGCATAAAAAACATTATTTATGCCAAAGGTATTGGAATGCTCGGGATTGCCCACCCGACGCTTACAAAAACAGTATACCACATTTTGGGTAGATTGTATACATTTATTTTTCGCAGGAAACGACAAACCTCCATGAAATATTTATGTTTTTTATGGAAAAAGGCAGTTGCACACTTTGTTGCAATTTGATATAATGTATAAAATTGCGGTTATTATAGGCACTTGGGAGGTGGCAGACATGAATAAACGGCTTGGAAGATTGCTGAATTATGATGTTGGCGTTTACTTTATTTTCCTGCTGGCCTTTGGTGTTGTTTCGGCATTGCTGGGGCAGTACATCCTTGCAGGTGTGGAGCTTGCTGTTACTGCTGTGCTGTTTGCACTGTACCTGATATTCCGGGCAAACCGGCGTAAAGCAATCCAGGCATTTATCCAGAAAACAGAGGATAAAATAAACGGTTCCGGCGGCGCAGAATCTCCGTTTCCGTTGGTAGTGGTCCGTTTGACGGATAATGTTATCTTGTATGTTAACCATGCATTTAGCAAGGTCGCGGATTTTCAAAACGCGATTGCTGAAGTGCAAATTGGCGATGTACTGCCGGACTTTACCACCGAGTGGCTTACCTCCGGTAAGAATGTCTACCCGTATGATGTGACTTTGGGCAAGCGGCGCTACAGAATCCACGGAACAGCCATTCGCGCAGACGATCCGCAGGCAACGCCTATGGGTGTGTTGTATTTTACAGATCTGACAGAGCTTTATCAGGTGCGGGATGAGTATATCCGTTCCCGGCCGGTCGTGTCTATTATTCTTGTGGACAACTATGAGGAATTGACTCGCAACATGTCTGAAGCGGCGACATCCGGACTCAACGCCCGGATCAACAACACCATTTCCAAGTGGGCCCAGGAATATCATGGGTTGCTCCGCCGGCTGGAAAAGAACCGCTTCCTGTTGATTTTTGAAAAACGGGATCTGAAGCATGCCATGGAGGGTAAGTTTTCCATTTTGGAGGAGATCCATGACATTACCGGACCTTCCGGTTTGGAAACGTCCATTTCTTTCGGCCTTGGCGTCGATGGTGCAACCTTTGAGGAGAGCTTTCAGTTTGCGGCGTTGGCAATTGAAATGGCGCTCAGCCGCGGCGGCGATCAGGCAGTTGTGAAGGATCGGTTGAACTTCAGCTTTTATGGTGGTCGCACCAAAGAAGCTGCCCAGCGCAGCAAGGTCCATTCCCGGGTTACTGCCAATTCCCTTATGGAACTGATCGCCCAAAGCAGCCACGTGTTCATCATGGGACATAAAAATGCAGATGCAGACGCTGTGGGTGCAGCCGTGGGCGTGGCGTGCCTGTGTCGCAAGAAGGGGAAACCGTTCCATATTGTTCTGGACATGGATAATAACGCGTGTCAGAATCTGCTTGAGGAAATTTCCAAAGAGCCGGAGTATAAAAATGTGTTTATTTCCGGTCAGGAGGCGCTGCTTTTGAGTGACAATCGCAGTACCTTGATCGTTGTGGACACCAACCGCCCTGATCAAGTGGAGTATCGATCATTACTGGAGTCGATTCCCAAGGTTTGTGTGGTAGATCACCACAGACGTGCGGCAGATTATATCCAACCGGTAGTGGTGAATTTCCATGAACCCTATGCTTCTTCTGCCGCAGAATTGGCTACGGAACTGTTGCAGTATGCCGTTGAGCAGAAGGATGTCCTTCCCATTGAAGCAAAGGCGTTGATGGCGGGCATTTTCTTGGACACCAAGAGCTTCCATGTGCGTACCAGTGAACGTACCTTTGAGGCGGCGGCATATTTGCGGCAATTGGGCGCTGACATGGTAGAGGTGAAAAAACTCTTCCAAAATGATTTCCAGGACACAATGGCAAAGTACCAGATTATTAAATCTGCGCGGCTGTATCGGCAGCAGATTGCCATTGCCGCGCTGAACACAACGGCACCCCGGAAATTGGCTGCCCAGGCAGCGGATGAACTGCTGAACATTTCGGGTATTACAGCCTCTTTTGTGCTGTATCCCGAGGAGAAGAATATTGTTATTTCTGCCCGGTCTATTGGCGATGCCAATGTGCAGGTGATTTTGGAGCCTTTGGGTGGTGGCGGCAACATGGCCACGGCAGGCGCGCAAGTTTCCGGCAGCTCCGTAAAGGATGTGCTGGATGCATTGGTGGCATCTATTGACCGGTATTATGAATCGTAAAGGAGAAAACCATGAAAGTAATTTTGATGCAGGATGTAAAAGGTAAGGGCAAAAAGGGCCAGATGATTGAAGTGTCTGACGGCTATGCCAGAAATTATATGCTTCCCCGGAAAATTGCGGTAGAGGCAACAGCGGATGCCGTGAACACCATGCGTATGAACGACAAGGCAGCTGCTGAAAAGGCTGCAAAAGAACGGGCGGAGGCTGTTGCACTGTCGAAAACCTTGCGGGAAATGACCTTGACCGTTACTGCAAAGGGTGGCGGCGCAGGCAGACTGTTTGGTTCTGTTACCAACCAGGAAATCGCGGATGCCTTGAAAGCGGCAACCGGTATTGAACTGGACAAGCGCAAAATCATAATCGCCGAGCAGATCAAGACGGTTGGTACGTTTACCGTCCAATGCAAGCTGGGGTATGAAATTGTTGCGCCTTTGACTGTTAAAATTGTAGAAGCTTGATTATTTTGAAATAGACAAGAGAGGAGATGCAGAATGGATCAAGAACTGATTGCCCGGCAAATGCCCCAGTCTTTGGAGGCGGAACAGGCTGTTCTGGGCTCGATTTTAATTGACAGCCGATGCTTGACCGATGTGATCGGCATTCTGCGCCCAGAGGATTTTTACCTCCAGCAAAACCGGGAAATTTACGAAACGATCTATACCATGTTCAATTTCTCCCAGACTATTGACCCGGTGACGGTTCTGGACAAAATGAAGGAATTGGGTGTCCACCGGGATGATTCCAGAAGCTATATCATGCAGCTTATGGAGATTACCCCCACGGCAGCCAATGCGGTGCGGTATGCCAACATTGTCCGGGATAAGTCCATGCTTCGCAACCTTGCGGACGCGGCGACAGATATTTCAGAATCGGTTTTCCAGCAGGTAGGTTCAACTGCGGAAATTTTGGAAAATGCAGAAAAGAAGATCTATGCTTTGCGCAAAGGTGAGCGTGGAGATTCTTTGGAGCATATCGGTACGACGTTGCATAAGGTGTTTGATCGCCTGAATGAATTGAGCCAGTCGGATTCTGCTATTCCCGGTCTTTCCACCGGCATGCGGGATCTGGATGTGAAGATTAACGGACTGAATAAGTCTGACTTGGTTTTGCTGGCAGCCCGCCCTGCTATGGGTAAGACGGCGTTTGCGTTGAATTTGGGCCTGAATGTGGCGAAAAAATATAACAAGACTGTTGCAATGTTCTCTCTGGAAATGTCCCGGGAGCAGCTTGCAATGCGCCTTTTGTCCATTGAAAGCTTTGTGGACGGACAAAAAATTTCTACCGGTAAGCTTTCGGAGGATGAGTGGAGCAAGCTTTGCATGGCATCTTCTGTTTTGAGCCAGACAGATATCCGTGTGGACGATAATCCTGCCATTACCGTGGCGGAAATGAATGCCAAATGCCGCCGTGTGGAAAATTTAGGACTGGTGATCATCGACTATTTGCAGCTGATGAACGGCTCCGGTTACGGTAAGGGCGGCGATAACCGTGTGAATGTGGTCAGTGACATTTCCCGTTCTTTAAAGATTATGGCGAAGGAACTGAATGTGCCTGTGGTTTGCTTGAGCCAGCTTTCCCGTGGACCGGAAAGCCGTACGGACAAGCGTCCTATGCTTTCTGATTTGCGTGAATCCGGTGCTATTGAGCAGGATGCAGATGAGGTTCTGTTTTTGTACCGGGATGAGTACTACAATCCGGATTCCGAAGAAACCGGTATTGCCGAGTGTATTGTTTCCAAGAACCGTCACGGTGAGGTGGGAACAGTAAAGCTGCAATGGGTTCCCCAGTATCAAACCTTTACAGACCGGGAGTGGAAACATGCTTAATAAGCTGGAACGCTTTGTTAAGCAGTACAAAATGCTGCAGCCGGGCGATCGGGTGGTTTGCGCTGTTTCCGGCGGCGCAGACTCTGTGGCGCTGCTGTTTTGCATGTATCTGCTGGCAGAAAAACTGCAGATTTCCTTGTCTGCTGCCCACTTTAACCACCACCTTCGTGGAGAAGAGTCTGACCGGGACGAAGCCTTTGTCAGAGCGCTGTGCAAATACTATGACATTCCCCTACAAGTGGGACAGGGGAAGATCATCGCCGGGAAAAAAGGCTTGGAAGCTGCTGCCAGAGAGGCAAGATACAGCTTTTTCAGAACCCTCACCGGCAAGATCGCAACTGCCCATACTGCTGACGATAATGCAGAAACGTTGCTTATGCATATGGTCCGGGGTAGCGGGCTGAAAGGCTTGGGCGCAATTGCGCCTGTGAACGGCGTATTTATCCGGCCTATGCTGGAAATTACCCGGCAAGAGGTGCTTGCCTTTCTGGATGCGTATCATTTGCGCTATGTTACGGACAGCTCCAACAAAACAGATGCATTTTTAAGAAACCGTATTCGGCATCATGTGATGCCACTGCTAAAGCAGGAAAATCCAAAGCTGGCAGAAAATTTATCTGCCATGGCGCTGCGCCTGCGGGAAGATGAGCAGGTGCTCAACGAACTGTCCCAAGTATCGGCGCTTCCGGATGTTGCTGCGCTGCAGGGAATGGCTGCGCCTTTGCGCAGACGGATGCTTGGCGCATTTTTGGAAGAATGCGGTGTTTTGGAACCGGAGGCCGAGCATATTGCTCTTGCAGAAAGCCTGGTGTTTTCTGACAAGCCTTCTGCGAAAGCAAATTTTCCCGGCGGCGTGACCGTTTGCCGTAATTATGAGCGCTTGGAAAAGACAGACATTGCGCCACCTTTTGAAAGCATTGTGCTGCCTTGCCCGGGTGTGGTTGAAATACCCGGTACAGGTGTGCGGGTAATCTGCACCAACGCAGAGGCGTTGACGGAAACTGCCGATTGCTTTACGGTTGCATCCATAGGAGAAATTCTGGTCAGAAGCCGTCAAAGCGGAGATGCAATGAAAACCGCCGGGGGCACAAAAAGTTTAAAGAAATTATTCATCGACAGTAAGCTTCCGGCAACCCGCCGTTTGCTTACGCCGGTGATTGCCGACAGCTGTGGCGTTTTGGGTGTCTACGGCTTTGGCGCAAATAAAGACCGGCTGGCCAAAAGCTTGCCAGCGATACAAATTCGTTTTGAACAGATAAAAACGTCAGAAACAGAAAGCATTTGAGCAAGAGAGAATTGGGAGGATTTCACGTGGAAGAGAAAATTGAGCGCGTGCTTTTAACGGAAGCACAGATTCAGGAAAAAGTTGCCCAGTTGGCAAAGCAGCTTTCTGAAGAATATGCTGACAAGAACCCGATTTTTGTTGGCGTATTGAAGGGAGTTGTTGTATTCTTTGGTGATATGGTGAAAAAGATAAACATCCCTTGTCAAATCGATTTCATGTGGATATCCTCTTATCAAGGCACTACATCTTCCTTTATGAAAGTAAAGCGGGATATTTCTGCAGATATCAAAGGCCGCCATGTGGTAATTTTGGAAGATATTTTTGACACGGGAAATTCTCTGTCCTTTACCTATAATCACCTGATGAGCAAAGGACCTGCTTCCTTGAAGATCTGCACATTGCTGGACAAGCCGGAACGGCGTAATCCTCAGGTGACTTTGGAAGCAGACTATGTAGGTTTTACCATTCCTGACGAATTTGTGGTTGGATATGGTCTGGATTTCAACGAATATTACCGGAATCTGCCCTATGTGGGCGTTCTGAAGCCGGAAGCTTACCAATAACCAAGGAGAAAATTTGTTTTGAAAAAACGCAAGATACTTACCCTCGCTTTCTATGCGGCGATATTGGTCGCTGTCTTTTTGCTGGTTCTGGGCGTATTTGATAAAAGCGACAGCGGCTTGTCCTATTCTCAAGTTGTCAAGCTGTTTCGCAATGAACAGGTCCAGAGCTTTGTTGTGGAAGAAAACAAAATCTATCTGAAACTTAACAGCGAATATAAAGGAAAAACTTCCGTGACCGCCGAACTGGCTGACCCGGAGGGCTTCCAAAGAGATATGTGGGACTTGATAAAGGCTCAGACGGAGTCCGGTGTGCTTGTCAGCTACCACTTTGTTCCCCGGGAGGAGCAGTCTCCCTTTGATTATGTGATGCCAATCACATTGGCAGGCGTGCTGCTGATCGTTCTTTGGATTGTTCTTGTGGGACGGGCCAACAACAGTAACCCTCTGAATAATTTTGGAAAGGCACGTACAGTCAACGGTCTTCCCGGCAACAAAAAGGTTACCTTTGATGATGTTGCCGGCATTGACGAAGAAAAGGAAGAACTGCAGGCAGTCGTGGATTTTCTTCGGGAGCCGGATAAATTTGCTGCAATCGGCGCGCGGATCCCCCACGGAATTTTGCTTTCCGGCCCTCCCGGTACCGGCAAGACTTTGCTTGCCCGGGCGGTAGCAGGAGAGGCTGACGTGCAGTTCTTGTCCATCTCCGGTTCGGATTTTATGGAGATGTATGTGGGTGTTGGCGCCAGCCGCGTCCGGGACTTGTTTGATCAAGCGAAGAAAATGGCACCGTCTATTATCTTTATTGATGAGATTGATGCTGTGGGCCGTAAGCGCGGCTCCGGCGTCGGTGGCGGACACGATGAAAGAGAACAGACGCTGAACCAGCTTTTGGTGGAGATGGATGGCTTTAGCCGTACGGAGGGCGTAATTGTTCTGGCTGCAACTAACCGGGTGGATATTCTGGATCCGGCGCTGTTGCGCCCCGGCCGTTTTGACCGGCAGATCTATGTAGGCGCTCCGGATGCCAGAGGCCGTGAGCAGATTTTGAAGGTCCACGCAAAGGATAAACGTCTTGACGATACGGTGAATTTGAAAACTGTGGCATTGGCTACTTCCGGCTTTACCGGCGCAGATTTGAGCAACCTTTTAAATGAAGCGGCGATTACTGCTGCCCGGGAGAACCGGTTAATGCTGAACATGCAGGATCTGAACGATTCTATGATGAAGATTTTGGCAGGTCCGGAGAAGAAAAGTCGGGCGCGGCTGCAAAAGGATCTGCGTAACACCGCTATTCATGAAGCCGGTCATGCGGTTGCCATGTATAATCTTAAGACCCATGATCCGGTTCGGCAGATTTCCATCATTCCCCGGGGACAGGCGTTGGGCATTACCTGGACGCAACCTCTGGAGGAAAGTGACCATTTGACACGCAATGAGATGTATGAGCAGATCGTGGGATTGTTGGGTGGTCGTGTCGCGGAGGCGCTGCTTTTGCAGGATATTTCCACCGGCGCATCCAATGATATTGACCGCGCCTCAAAGCTGGCGCGGGATATGGTGGCAAGATATGGTATGTGTGAAAAGATTGGTACTGTGTCCTATACCGGCGGAGATGAGTTGTTTATCGGCAGAGATTACGAAAAGACCAAAAGCTACTCTGAAAAGGTTGCCGGCACCATTGATGATGAGGTCAAGGCAATTGTGGACAAGGCTTATGCCCAGTGCATGGAGATTTTGCAGCGCAATCAAGAGAAACTCAATGCAGTCACCGAGTTCCTGCTTGCCAATGAAACCATGACCGGCGAGCAATTTGTCCAGTGCATGACGGGACAAGAGATTACCGAAGCGTCGGACACCTCAATGTTCCAGCCTTATGAGGATAAAGAATAAAAGATACCGTGTAAGTCCATAAGCTTACACGGTATCTTTTTATAGCGCATAGAGGAAGACAGCGATAAACTGTAGGAAACTGCCGATAACCACAAAGATGTGGAACACAGAATGCATCCAGCGCTTTTTTACACCAATGCCGTAGAGAATCGCGCCAATGGTATAGGCGATTCCACCGGATAACAGCCAGTAAAATCCCTGCGTTGAAAGCACGGCGAGGGTCTGGGGGATAAAGAAAATCACACCCCAACCCATACCAATATAACAAATCATAGACAGTACCCGATACTGATGCAGATCAATTGCAGTCAGGGTGGTTGCCAAAGCGCACAGTCCCCATTGCACGATTAAAATACCGATTCCCAAAATAGGATATACCGGTACAAAAGCGGATAACATTAGCGGTGTGTATGTGCCTGCAATTAAAAAGTAAATGGCACAGTGGTCAATAATTTGCATGACTTTTTTTCCGGTACTGGGACGAAGACCGTGATAGACGCTGGAGACGGCGTACAGCACGATTATTGTACCGCCATAAATGCACGAGCCGATTACATCCAGGGGATCTTGGCTATATGCAGCTTTAATTACGCACAGAATGAGCGCGATGATCCCGATGCCACCGCCAACAATGTGGGTAACCATGTTCATAATTTCTTCGCCCTTTGTATAGTCGGGCAGGTGTCGGTCAGAAAGCTTAATGCGAAGGGTCATAAAAAACTGCCTTTCAAATAGAAATGTTTGCATAATTATTATAACAAGGAAAGAGGAAAACACACCCTACGGTTGTTGGGCTGCAGCTCTCCGGAACGGAGAAAGAAACTTCTACCATTCGTAGAATTGTGCAACATGCACAAAAACGAAGCGTGTTTTTTGGCGCGCAAATAGCGTATTTACAAAAAGTTTTCATCCTGCTTTTGGAATTTTATGCTATAATAATAGTGGTAACAGAAATAGCAGCTGTATTTTGCCCCTGTTGCCAACGATACGAAGTAAAGGAGCAATTATGAACAATATCCTTTTTTTTCTGACTCCAAAAGCTATGTGTGCTTTTTTGTATGACGATTTTTCCGTCCGTCAGGCACTTGAAAAAATGGAAGCAGCCGGGTATTCGGCACTTCCGATTTTGAATAAGCGGGGGGAGTACCGCGGTAGTATTACGGAAGGCGATCTGCTGTGGTCGCTGAAGAATATGTGTTATATGGATATGCGTCAGGCGGAGTCTCGCAGGATCATGGAGATCAGTCGCAGAAAAGATAACATACCTGTCCGTGTAACTACATCTATGCACGATCTGGTTCAACGTGCCAGCACCCAGAATTTTGTTCCGGTTGTGGACGATAAGGATGCATTTATCGGTATTGTTACCAGAAGTGCGATTATCAAATACTGCAAACAGCAGTTATTCCCGGAGGATTGATGCCGGAATATTGCCGTCTCTCATTTTTTGAGAGGCGGTTTTTTGTTGCAATACATGAAAGAATCTGTTAGAATATTAAAAGATATGTAAAGGAGGTTGCGTATGGACGACGAAAGACTGAAAAAGCAAATCGGCGGCAACATCATGTTGTACCGCAAACGCCTTGGCATGACGCAGGCGCAACTTGCTGAAAAACTAAATTATTCTGACAAAGCTGTATCCAAATGGGAACGGGGAGAGTCTGTTCCGGATATTGTGACCATGGTGCAGATTGCAGAGTTGTTTGAAATATCCGTTAACGATTTGGTTGTAGACCCCAACGCTTTGCCGGAAAATGGCGGCGCTGTTGAGAAGGCTATGGAAAAGGCTGTGGAGAAGACCTTGAAACGAAAGGCGGATAAGGGCATCATTTTGGGCCTTTCCTCGTTGCTTGTCTGGTTTGTCGCGTTGTTTGTTTTTGTGGTGTGCTCTTCTCTGGACATGCCTAAAAGCTGGATTGCCTTCTTTTACGCCGTTCCTGCAGATGCCATTGTAATGTTGAGCCTGTGTTCCGCATGGCGGGATTTCCGGTGGAATCAGCTGCTGATTTCCGGTATTGTCTGGGGAAGCCTTTTGAGCATTTATATGACGCTGCTGGTGTTTTGCCGGTTGAATATTTGGAAGCTGTTTTTGTTGGGTGTTCCCGGTCAGCTTGCGGTGGTTCTTTGGTCCCGCTTGTATCGAAAGTCCGGCAGGGGGAATGAGAATGGATAAGACTGCTTTACGGCGCCAAATCCGTGAAAAAAAGCGAGCAATGAAAAACGAGCAGATTGTGACAGCCAGTCAAAGGCTTATGGAGCAGTTTGCTGCATCGCCCCAATATCAGCAGGCAAAGACAATCTACGGATACCTGCCTTATAATCAGGAGGTGCGTACGCTTCCCCTTCTGGAGCAAGCGTTGCGTGACGGAAAACGTGTTGCTGTGCCGAAAGTTTATGGCGACGAAATGCGGTTTATCTATCTGGATGATTTGTCTGCGGTTGAAACAGGTTATTGCGGAATTCCAGAGCCGGTTGCAGATACGCCGGTGGCTGACGACCCCACAGCGTTGGTGCTGATGCCCGGTCTGGCTTTTGACAAAGCGGGACACCGCATCGGCTACGGCGGCGGATTTTATGATAAGTTTTTATCCCAGGAGCCGAGCCATCCTACTGTTGCGCTATGCTATGATTTTCAGATGCTGCCTGCTCTGGAAACAGAAGAATTCGATATTCCCGTAGACTGTGTCTTTTGGGCATCTATAGAAGAATGAATACATACCGCCCCATTTGGGGCGGGGGAGAATGGATATGCACATACCGAATGGAACAACTGCCCAGTTGGAGTTGGTAACGTTTCGTCAGGCGCTGGAGGCGGCAAACACACCAAATCCTGACTATGATATTAAAAAATGGATCTATGCTCCGAACTTTTATTCGGAGTATCGTTATATCTTGGGTACGCGAGGTGAAAACCCGCTGATTTGCATTGGTATCAATCCATCCACTGCCCAGCCGGAGGATTTGGATAATACGCTTAAATCTGTTGAGCGTATTGCCCTTGGGAATGGTTTTGACAGCTTTATTATGTTTAATGTCTACGCCCAGCGCGCCACGAACCCGGATACAATGGAGCAAACCTGCAATGGGGTATTGCACCGGGAGAATATGGAGGCGTTCCGTTATGTGCTGTCTATTTCCAAAGCCCCGGCAGTGTGGGCCGCATGGGGAACGATTATCGAAAAGCGCGATTACCTGCCTGCCTGCTTAAAAGATATGCTTGCCTTGGGCAACGCCTACGGCGCAAAGTGGTACTGCGCCGGAGCAGTCAGCAAAAAGGGACATCCCCATCACCCGCTGTATTTGCGCAAGGATGAAAAAATCAGACCTTTTGATGTAGAAACCTACCTTGCAGGGCTATAAGGAGAAGACTATGGTTACATCCCAATGTGATACTTGTTGGTATTATGATTATGACGAGGAGTATGATGAATACTACTGCATGATGGAACTGGATGAGGACGAGATTTATCGGCTATACACGTCGCCCAAAGACTATTGCCCGTACTACAGACAAGGAGACGATTACACACTGGCAAGGAGACAATAAAATGAAAAAGGTACTTATCGGGATTTTTCTTATATTGCTGCTTTTTTCCGGCTGTGCAAAAAATGAAGATGTTGCCGGGCAGACAACGGAATCGGTGACAACCAATGAAACAGTTGCCAAGTTGTGGCTGGAAGGCAGCCAGGTGGAGCAACAAACAAATGGGGCTGTTCGCCGGTATGATATCGGTGGAAAAACCTACCACACAATTTGCGCCATTGGTGACCGGCTGCTTTTAATTGAAAAGGGCGAAAAAGCGCAGCTGACAGTCCTTTCCGGTGAAGAAGGCATCCTTGTCGCAAGTGCTGCGCTGAACGTGAACTTGTCAGCGGACAATACCGGTTATCAGGCGTTACAAAACGGTTTTGTTTATTACCAGGCAGACACAAACCAGGCAGTTTTTTTGGATTTGCAGTTGCAAACAAAGGATGCGGTTTCCCTGCCGAAGGATTTAGAAGGTACGCCGGTGTTTTCTGCAGACGGCGATACCGCATATTATTGTGTCGGGCAGGAAATCCGCGCGTTTGACATGGAGAGAAAACTGCGGCGCCTGGTAAAATCGCACAGCTGTGAAAAACAGACACTTCTTGGCTGCTACCTGGATGAAAAACTGCTGTCCTGCCGGGTGGAGGATTCTGCCGGGAACACGCAGACGCTTTGGGTATCCGGACAGACCGGTCAAACTCTGTCAACAGATCAGGGGATAAAAAATATATGGACTTACGCGGACAATTACTTTTTGACCCGCGTGGATGGAATCGTAGAACAGAGGATTTTTGGAGAAGAGGGAAAAGACCCCAAAGAACTTGCGGTTTCTGACGGTACAGTTGTGTCGGCGCTGGAACTTGGGGGTGTGCTGCAGTGGAAACAAAGCAAAGAAGGAAAGCTCAAACTTTCCTTTTATACCTTAAAATCCGGCAAGAAGACATCCGCGGTCACCTTGGAAGAGGTGGGCGAACCAAAGGCTTTTTTGGCAGACCGGTGGAATCAATGTGTTTGGATTCTGACGCAGACGGACACAGGAGATTCTCTGCTGCGCTGGGATATTGATGCAACACCCAAAAAAGGAAAAACAAAATACACATCTGCTTTGCGTACTAAGGATGCCCCGGACGAATCGGGTTTGGAAGTTTGCCAGGAACGGGTGGATAAACTGAACAAAAAGCACGGAGTTTTTATCCGTATTTGGGAATACGCCGCCAAATATCCAAGGGGATATGACTTGGAGGCAGAGTATCGTGTGGAGGCTTTTCAGAAAAGTCTTGACCGGGTGGAGGCTGTGCTGGATAGCCTGCCGGAGGACTTCTTGTATAAAAGTGTCCGGAGCGTGATCCGTATTTGCCTTGTGCGCAGCATTGACGGAGAAGTGGCCGCAGAGCAATGTTGGTTCGATAAAGATGCATTTATTGTGCTTTCTGTAGGCGCGGATATTGAAAATGAAATGCTAAAAGCCATTGGCAGCATTATAGATGTGCATGTTTTGAGCAACAGTCCCCGGTATGACTACTGGTATAAAACAAACCCGGAAGGCTTTGTTTACGGCGATACAGCTACCTATAGCGATACTTATTTGGAAGACGATACCCGCGCGTTTGCAGACCGGGAGTCTATGGAATCTGCACCTGTTGATCGCAGTCGCATTTTCTGGCAGGCAATGCAGCCGGAGAATGCCCAAATGTTCCAAACTGATGTAATGCAAGCAAAACTAAAAGCAATCTGCAAGGGCATCCGTGAGGCTTGGCACTGGGAAGACGAAATGCAGGTTTTTCCGTGGGAGCAGTATTTATCCAAACCTTTGGCTCCAAAGAAATAACTGACCGACCCCTCCTCGTATGGAGAGGGGTTTGGTGTCCTTTTTGTAAAATCTTGTCTGCATATAGTATTGAAATATAGGATGCGCCGTTGACTTACTCCCACGCAATGGAGTATGGAAGATCCCAAAACCAATGGATTTCAGTATACGGACTTTAAAATTGAGGGCGACGATATTATCTGCCTGATCCGGGTGGGTATTAATAATCCCAATAATTTCCACAACACGAACGGTTCCACGCTCCTGCGCATTAAAAACTTTTGTCAAAAGCGCTGTTAACGAGTAAACGATATGAAATCATATTATCAGTTTTCTGCACCCGGCCGCACAGAGATCGGCGGCAACCACACAGACCATCAGCACTGGTCCGGGGCGTAGCAAGCGCCTTTTTGCAGCGTGGCGCAAAGCTGTCCGGATTCCGGGCGGAGGTGCGATCTTCTGTGCTCTCCGGTAGCGGTCTGAGTTCTTCTGCGGCCTTTGAGGTGTTGATGGGAACTATTTTTAACGAACTGTTTTTTACAAGAAACTGTCTGCCGCTGAAATTGCCCAAATTGGCCAGTATGCGGAAAATGTGTATTTTGGAAAGCCTTGCGGGCTGATGGACCAGATGGCTTCCAGCGTTGGCGGAATGGTACATATCGATTTTGCCGATCCTGCCGATCCTGTTGTTGAGAAAATTAACTTTGATCTTCAAAAGGCTGGATATGCTTTGTGCATTGTAAACAGCGGCGCAGATCACGCGGACCTGACGCAGGAGTATGCTGCTATTACAAAGGAACTGAAGGATGTGTGCAGATTCTTTGGAAAGGAATATTTGCGGCAAGTGCCGGAAGGGGAGTTTATGGCTGCGTTGCCCCGGCTGCGCAAAGTTGTGTCTGACCGGGCAGTTTTGCGGGCAATGCATATCTATCGGGAAAATGACCGGGTCGCGGATCAGGTAAAGGCGATCAAGGAAAATGATTTAAATACATTTTTTAAACTGGTCACTGATTCTGGACACAGCTCCTGGATGTATCTGCAAAATGTCAACCCCGCAATTGCAGTGGAGAAGCAGCCGGTAGGCTACACGTTGGCCCTTTGTGATACGCTGCTTGCCGGGAAAGGCGCATTTCGGGTCCACGGTGGCGGCTTTGCCGGCACTGTGCAGGCATTTGTTCCGCTGGATATGTTGGAAGATTTCAAAAAGACTATTGAAGAGAACTTAGGTCAGGGCAGCTGCCTTGTGCTGAATGTTCGCCCCCACGGTGGCATCCAAATATAACAAAAACCGCCTCAAACGAGGCGGTTTTTTATTGGCACCCCCGGCGAGACTCGGACTCACTACCTCGCGCTTAGGAGGCGCGCGCTCTATCCAGGTGAGCTACGGGGGCATATCTATGAAATTGACCTAAATGGAATAACCTCTTCTGACTCTTAGGAGAAACGATTATCCCGTTTTTCTAATTATAATCGTTTCAAATAGTGTCAGATAGTACAAAACCCATAGGAAATTCCAAACTTTTTAATCCAGGTCGTGTTAGCAGATATCAGCCGTTTCATATAGTCCAAAACAGTCCTGTTAGCAAATTGTTAGCAAAAATATATAAAACCTCGACCGTCGCCAAATGCAAAACGCGACCCTATAAAGCAGCTCTTGTTCATCGCAAGGGCTGCTATTTTTATATCACGAGAAAGGAGAAAATGCAATGAAATGTTTACGGAAGTACAGGTGGGTCAAATTGCCCCGGAAAGAGATGCCCGAACTGAAAGGACGGCTGGGCTATTGGTTGAAGCTTGCAGAGAGTGCTGCTTTCCGCAAGGGAATCGGTACCTACTGCGGCCATAAGAACCCTGTAGAGCCTGGAATGTGGGCAGGCGGCATTGTGGGCGTAAAAGCCATTCTGGGTGTCAGAAGCCGCGCAAAGGCCTTTCAGATATTGGATCATCTGAAGACATTGGGATACCTGACTTATACACTGGATCCTGAGCCCAAGCTGCTGACCTACCAAATCACCTATTGGGTGATGGAGTATACAGGTGAGGAATGCATAGACGGTGCTGTATATGCTACGCCCGGATACGGGTTCGTTTGCATGCCCAGGAATATCACCGAACGTCTTGCTGAGATGAACTATAAGTTCGACGAAGCAGATGCTTGGCTGGATCTGTGGTGCCACACTGTGTTCCGTGATTATGGAAATGCATTTTCTTTCCTTTCGCCTGTGATCCAGTATGGCAAGTATGGCTCTATGTTGACTCTGGAGACCTTGGGTAAGCGCTGGGGCTGGGAGAAGACCAAGGTATGGCGTTTCTTCAGAAATTACGCTACTTGTTTCCAGCTGTACCGTTTGCCTAATTCCTATGGTTGCGTGATTTATAGCCGATTCTATCCTACCTGCGATGAAATCCAAATGCCGGAAGAAGAAACCGTTATGAGTATTTTCCGCAAAATACTCATTTCCGCCCAAAATACGCATACCGAGGGTACGGTCAATGAAAGAGGTAACCGCTATACTGCCTGGAAGAGCCGTCGTATTATCAAGGCTCTAGAGGAGCGTGAACAAAACCAGTCTGGGGAGAATGCGCCTATTCAGAATGAGTCTGGAATTAGCGTTGCACTTTCTGCCCTATATAACGCGCGCGTAATTTTCTCTGGTAGGAACTGTAAGCATAGTAGGAACTGTATTAATGCCTGGGGTAGTAATTATAAGGGACAGCCTAAACCGAAAACAGAGAAACAGTACGCACCTGGAGACCTAAATGCATTTTTTGACTTAGACAGGGGGAGTCCGTATGACGGAGAAATCGTATTTTCGTTTGCAACTGGATAGTACCATCAGGGAGACAGAGAAGCTTCTAAAGATGCTGCGCACCATTGGCGAGTGCCGGGATCTGGAAACTGCCTTAAAGCTGTCCGTTACAGCAGCAAAGATCTCAGAAGGCGTTGCCTTGAAGACCAGAGCCTTACCTGCCCATACAGGTCATCCACAGGCTGAAAGGATGGCTCAGGAGGCAATCTCTGAGTCCGTTCCGGTAGAGATCAGCCTCATAGAAGATGGCTGGTTTTATCTTCGTATGCCCATCCTGCTGCCCCGGAAGGAGAAGTCTCCCCGCAGCTATTTGCGTGGTTTCCTGTACCCGGCTTTGGCTGCCTTTGCCCGGGAAAGACCGCCTATCCGTTACCGGGACTGCGTGATGATCTTCCGGCATACCTATGATCGCAACCGTCCGGAACGGGAATACCGGGATCATGACAACATCGAACTCAACACTGTGGTGGATGCCGTGGCCATGTTCTTTTTGGTGGATGATACACCCTTTGAATGCCGGCATTATTACTGCAGCGTAGTCGGCGATGAAGAGTCCACAGAGGTGTTTATCGTTCCGAGAAATGCGTTTGGAGCATGGCTTTCACAGGAGAAAAACATACGGAAATCAAATAAGGTCAAAATGCAGGAAACGGCCGAAAAAGGATCGTAAAAAAGTGCATTTTTACGTATGTTGCACTGACGTATAAACTGAAAACCGAAAAACCATTGTGCCACAACGGTTTTTTAACACCCCTTCAGCACTGGATTTAGGCCAGGAGGCGAGTCTCAGTGCCTGAATACAAACGATTACTATGGAGGTAGAAATATGATCACTATCAGACCGGGCAGTCATGTCCTCACCCTGCTTTCAATACTGCCCTTCGTGGGGGAATACCCAATGTCCGCACTGAGACTCTTAGGCTCCGTCCGGTCCTATAAAGACCTGATCCACAAGCTCACTCAGGTTCAGGAGTTTCGCTTTCCGGATCGAGATGAGCGCTTTACCTGCCGCCTTCTGAATGTGTGTGGGAGGGGCAATAGAAAGACCGTCCGTTTCCATAAGAGTGCTCTACCCATGCTTAAGTGGTGGGATGAGGATATGTACAAGCTATATATGGACGAATACGATAACCACAACTTCTCCGGGAATGCCCGTCATATAAACAGAAACCACTTACTGGCCGAAACGGCAGTAATGTGCTTAAGGGCAGGTGTTGAGGTAAATCCTCTGGATACACCAGATATGCTGGAGGACGATATAAAAGAACTTCGATGCGCCAATCCGTTTTTCTATTTTGCCAGAGAGGTAAAACGGGCATATAAGGAAGAAATGAATAAGATCCGCTATACCCGTCTTGCTGGTATTCTCACTTTTTCCGGTGGAGCTTATGCGGTTTATAATCTCCGGAATGAAGTGCCCAGATGGATGGGAGAGGGTGAGAGCAAGGTGTTATGGCATATGGAGTCTATGTTCTATCCCATCAGGGAAGAATATCATCCCTATCACAGAGCTGCGGTCATGCTCGGTGAAAATTATGACGTGGCGTTAAGCTTGCTGCAGACTATCCGGGAAACGAAAAAACTGGACTACGGTCTTTTTCGGTCCTTTTACCGAATTCGTTACATTCCTATGAATGATTTCGGGGCGCGACTTCTTCGGGTCATTACCTCTAACAATTGGCAGATGAATTTGCTGTTTTCTCTGTTCGGACAAGAAAAAGCGACTTCTCCGTGGGGAGGGCTACAGTTCCACACTTTGATCGATGGGATAGATACATACTGCTTTTTGGCTGGGGATATCCGGAATCTGTTTAATTTCCGCGATACGATTCTAATGCGAAATGAGGGCATGTTACCAACCGACACCATTAGCGGGCACCAGGTCATTTGCTATCCCGAGCAGTTGGCTTTTGTGCAGGAATTTTTCGGTGACTTGGCGGAATATGCCACTGTCACAATGGATGCTGTGGAAAACGCGCTGGAGCTTGATAGGCCCGGCCTAATCGAATAAAGAAAGGAAGAAATATTATGCGTAAATTTTTTATCATTGCATTGATCCTGAGTTTTGTGTTGAGTGGATGTACCACCCCGGATCCGGATCACGATACGACGAATACCCTTGATCCTCATCTGAGCAAGCCCT
Source organism: Faecousia sp. (assembly GCA_045658385.1). Taxonomy (GTDB): domain Bacteria; phylum Bacillota; class Clostridia; order Oscillospirales; family Oscillospiraceae; genus Faecousia. The sequence continues at coordinate 1,256 of JAZOUW010000026.1, read as the reverse complement.
CTGAAGACTGGTCCTCCCATACTGATCCTACCGATGGCCTGGAAGGTATCGCATTGGGCCCGGTGACATCAGATCCGACACCGACTATATCCACTGTGCCAGACCCATCTGAAAATTGCACTGAAGGATTCGAGCTGGCTGGACCCGAGGGTGAGACTGATTCTACTGAAACCCAATCACCCCAGCAGGCAACAGAAATTCCAACCACCCCAACAGAGCCAACTGAGCAAACAAAGCCTACCATACATCCGGAGACAAAACCCGCCGTTCCAACCGAAACAGCACCCGAGGTAACGGAGCCTCCTGCGGTAAAGGTGGATACATCTGTGATTGCATCTCAAGCGAATGCTTATGCGGTATCTTTAGGGTTTGTTGTTGACAACAGCCTCCATAAAGGTAATTCTGGCTATTATAATCCGGATTATCGCCCTCTCGTTACCAATGAACAAGGTTTTATTGTGGCAAAGGAAATGGTGGCAACCACAAAGAATCAGCTGAACAGCAGATTTTCGGAAGGACATTCTGACATTTTAGTAGAGAGTATTTTTGGCTTGGTTCGAGTGAACGTTGTGGTTGAATTTAGCCACACAGATGCACTGGGAAACTGGTACTATATTTATGTTTTGTATGGGTAAGAGCGAGAGATTAAAAGATGATTTCGGCCTACTTGATATCCTTTCGGATCTTTGCTATACTATAAGCAAACAAAGCAAAGGAGGAGGGCAAATGTCAGTCTTTCAGAAGAAAACCGAATATATCCTGATGAACAAAGATTGCCAGGTGCTTTCTTTCCTGTGCATCCGAAATGAGTATGACGAACCCACTTTTCAAGAGTATCAATGGTTCGTGGAATACCGCCCTATTGGCTATAAGACACTGACTGGATTCCTGGAGCGCCGGAAAGCGCCTAAGCATCGTGAGCATATCCAGCGCCTGCTGGAGCGCTTTGGGTGCGACGATTTAGAAGGCTTCTTGAATGTGACTCACGCTGTTTCTCTGAACGACACCTACTGGGTGAAACGGGCAGAACGGGATATTTGCTGGGATCAGGTTTCCCTATACCGGAATGAGTTTGACCAGCTGATCAGTGAGGCCGCCTTCGATGGATCTGCCAGCAGCAGTGAACTTTCTACCACTTCACCTGAGTTTGGCACAGGCGGCAACTATGCCAAGTGCTGGATCCGGGAAGAGGATGGTATCTATCTGTACAAGACTGGTAGCAGCCGGTATGAAGTAGAGCCTTTGTCCGAGTTCCT
>JAZOUW010000025.1:0-26977 GCA_045658385.1 Faecousia sp. | reverse complement strand
GTTCTTGCTCCGGCTTTCCCTGCACGATCCCCTGCTGCCGCTGAATATCGAGAGCAACAGCGTTGGCGGTGCAAAGAAGATTGCTGCTGAACTTGCCGCATTCTTAAACAATTATGATCAGCTGGACGCAAAGAAGTTCTTGGATTTTGCAAAATAACAAAAAGCAGCCACCCGCTTGGGTGGCTGCTTTTTTGGCGGAGACGGCGAGATTCGAACTCGCGTGGGATTTCTCCCTAACTGATTTCGAGTCAGCCCCGTTATGACCACTTCGATACGTCTCCATAGCTTGGCTATTATATCAGCACAGCCGAAAAAAATCAAGGTTTCTTCTTGGCCAGCTCCAGCACCTGGGGCATTGCCTTCATAATGACCTCATAATTTTCTCTTTTGTGGGGGCGCAGACAGCCGGAGCAGTCCTTGATTCCCTCGTCGGTGTATGTAAAATTGCCACCGCACTTGTCCCCCAGGGCATACAGCGGGCAATAGCAAAACAGGCAGCTGAAACATTCCTTGTCCGCGCCGGTGTGGCAGGGAAAATATTCACATTCTTTATTCTGGAAAAAATCGTAATTTGCCATATGATCTTCTTCCTTTCTTCTAGCACACTGTCCAGGGATAAACTTCCGGTGGGGCCTGGATAAATTCCAGCTTTTCGCCGGTTGCGGGATGGGTAAAGCACAACCGGTAGGACCATAAGGCAATTTCGCAATCGTCCTCCAGGGTGCTGTATTTCCGTTCTCCGACCAAAGGTAAATTCCGGGAGGCAAACTGCACCCGGATCTGGTGGGTTCTTCCGGTTTCCAACCGTATGCGTACCCGGCTCATGCCGTCCTTGCGATTCAGCACCCGGTAACCCAATACAGCCGGTTGTACCCCTTTTGCCATCTCGGTTGCGACCATTGTCATTTTTCTGGCTTTGTCCCGAAACAGCAGGTCGTAAAACCTGCCTATATCGTATTCCGGCGTACCGTGGACCACCGCCAAATATTCCTTTTCAAATGCATTTTCCCGAATCTGCCGGGAAAGCTCTGATGCCGCCTGCCGGGTGCGTGCCAGCACCATCAGGCCACTGACCACCCGATCCAGCCGGTGGACAGTCAAAACAGAATCTTCACCAATAGCGCTGCGCACCAGTTCCGGCATACCGCCCGGCTCATCGGTGGAAAGCACCCGGGCAGGCTTGATGCACACGACGATCGCTTCATCTGCATACAGAAGCTTTACTTTCTGCAAATCCATAACCTGCCCCCTCGCTTTTTCTAAATTATAGCACAGGGAAGCGCCATATTCAAGATATTGATAAATCCATATTTTGGGGACTAGACTTTCGGAAAATATTCACTATAATAGTCTTTACAGTATTTGGCAAAAAAACCATGTGTTGTAAGGAGGAATTTTATGTTTCACATTTATAAAATGCGGGCAGACCAGGTGCTGGACTTTGCCGCAGAGGAATTGAAAAAATATCTGTGGATGATGATACCCGAATGTGGCAACACCCCCATCACCATTGACCCCAATGCCAAAAATGGTTTCCGTCTGGGTCTGTTGGAAGATTTTGGTCTTCCCAATGAGGCAAAAGACCCTGTGCGGGAAGATATTGTTCACATTGATACTGATGAGAACGGCGGCATTCTGGCTGGCTCCAATGTACGCTCCGTACTGTTTGCTGTTTACCGTTTCCTGCGCTTAAACGGCTGCCGCTGGCTGTTCCCGGGTATTGACGGCGAATACATTCCCCGGAAGAACATTGAACCCCAAAAGTATCATAAGTTTGCCGATTACTGGTATCGCGGCCACACCACCGAGGGCATGCCCAGCATGGAGCAGGCGATGGATTTCATCGACTACAACACCAAGCAGGAGCAAAATGTTTTTGCCCCTCTGGGCGTTTGGGGTTACCACGAAAAATACTATAATCACGTTTATACCGATGCTCACAGAGATCCGGAGCCGGTAACTATGACCCAGCACGAGCAATGGAAAGGTCTTTATCTGGCAGAGATCACCAAGCGCGGTCTGATCATCACCGACGGTGAGCACGCCGACTGTGCCAGATCCATCGGCATTGACCCGGAGGACCGGGTGCGCTATGTCCGGGGCGAGCTCTTCCCCACCGAGGAGCAAAAGTCCAAAATGGCGATGCTGGACGGTGTCCGTGCATTGCGTAAGGACCGCTGGAATGTGGGCAAATACAACTGTGGCGACCCCTTCACCACCCAGCTGTGCTATTCCAAGCCGGAGATCCGCACCAATCTGGTAAAGGTCATTGCTGACCACGCGGAAAAGAACCAGCATCTGGACAGCATGCAGATTAACCTTTCCGATGCCCACCACAACCACTGTGAGTGTCCGGATTGCTACGATACCCGTCCCTCCGATTACCTGATCATGATTTGTAACGAGTTGGACGAGGAGCTGAACCGCCGTGGCATCAACACCAAGCTGGTGTTCTATATCTATGTAGACCTGATGTTCGCCCCGGAAAAGGAAAAGCTGAATAATCCCGACCGTTTCTTCCTGCAGTTCTGCCCCATTACCCGTTCTTATACCAGCAGCATTGATGAAAACACCATCATTCCCCCTCCCAATCCCTACATCCGCAAAAACGAGTGGGAAGCTGCCAAGACAATGGAAGGCTGTGTTGCCCATCTGAAGGATTGGCAAAAAACCGTTCCCTGCCAGGCCTATACCTATGAATACCATTTCTGGAGAGCCCAGTACCGGGATCCGGGCCTTACTTATATCAGCCGTTGCCTGTACGATGATGTGCGCAGCCAGAAGCTCTTTAACAGCCAGGGTATGCTGGAGGACGGCTCTGTGAAGAGCTACTTCCCCCACGGCTTCCACGACCGTATCTATGCAGAGACTCTGGTCAACGAAAACTGCGACTATGAGGCAGAAAAGGCCGACTTTATGGAGCATCTGTACGGTGAGGATTGGAAACAGGTCAATGCTTACCTGACTGGTATTTCCGAGGCCTTTGGTCTTAAGTATATGGCTGGTGAAGACAGTGTTGACCTGAATCACGGTCCCCACTACAATCCTTCCAGAGTGCCCTATCTGGCAAAGGTCAAGGAGCTGGCAGCTATGGCAAGAGATCTGGCAGCCAAGCATAAGGTAATGCCCACCCGTCCCCAGACGGTAGCTTATCGTCTGCTGAATCGCCACGCAGAGTACTGCGAAGGCTTGGCAGAGGTATTCACCCAGAAATGTCAGGGTAACGACAAATACGCCTTGGAGCTGTTCCGGAAATTCAATGCCGATTACACCAAGTACGACATTGAAATGGAGCGCTATTCCGACCTTCCTCTGGCTATGAGCGCTATGGAAGTTCTGGTCAAGCAGATGCCCAAAATCGAATTTTGATTTCCCTCCCCCGACAACAAGTTTGTTGTCGGGGGAATTTTGTTGAATTTTTCCTGATTTTTCTGGACTTTTGGGGAATATCTACTATAATAATCTTGAGAAAAAACGAGGAGGTAAGCTATGTTCCGAATTTACAAAATGCGCGATGATCACGTATTGGATTTCGCCGCAGAAGAACTGAAAAAATACTTATGGATGATGATGCCCGAGTGTGGCAACACCCCTATTGCCGTTGACCCCAACGCCAAGGAAGGCTTCCGTTTGGGTCTGTTGGAAGATTTTGGTCTGCCCAATGAAGCACCCGATCCGGTCCGGGACGATGTCGTACATATCGATACCGACGAAACCGGCGGCATTCTGGCTGGCTCCAATGTGCGCTCCGTACTGTTCGCTGTTTACCGTTTTCTGCGCTTAAACGGGTGCCGCTGGCTGTTCCCGGGTATTGACGGCGAGTACATTCCCCGAAAAGCCATCGAACCCCAAAAGTACCATAAGCTGGCTGACCACTGGTATCGTGGCCACACCACCGAGGGCGACCCCAGCATTGAGCAGGTTATGGACTTTATTGACTACAACACCAAGCAAGAGCAAAATTACTTTGCCCCTCTGGGTGTCCACACCTACCACGAACGTTACTATGCCCATAACTTAAATGAAATGAACCGGGAGCCGGAGCCTGTTCCCCAGTCCCAGTATGACCAGTGGAAGGGTCTTTATCTTGCAGAGATCACCAAGCGCGGCCTTCTGATCTGCGATGGTGAGCACGGCGATTGCCCCCGTTCCATCGGTATTCTTCCGGAGGAGCGCAGTGCCTATATTCGCGGTGAGAAATTCCCCACCGAGGAGCAAATCTCCAAGATGGCAATGCTAAAGGGCAAGCGGGGTCTGCGGAAAAATGTTTTCGACATCGGTCAGTATAACTTTGGCGATCCCAACAACACCCAGCTGTGCTACTCCCAGCCGGAAGTCCGCACCAACCTGGTAAATGTCATTGCCGAGTTCGTGGAGGCCAACCAGCATCTGGACAATGTTCATATCAACTTTGCCGATGCCAACCACAACTACTGTGAGTGTGAAGCCTGCGGCGACACCCGCCCCGCTGACTTTATGATTATGGTCGCCAACGAGCTGGACGAGGTGCTGACCCAGCGGGGCATTCAGACCAAGCTGGTATTCTACCTCTATGTGGACCTGATGTTCGCACCCCTGAAGGAACGGCTCAACAATCCTGATCGGTTCTTCATCCAGTTTGCACCCATCACCCGGTCCTATACCTCCAGTGTTTACGAAGATTCCATCATTCCCCCTCCCAATCCTTATGTGAAGAAAAATGTATGGGACGCCCCCAAGACAATGGAAGGCTGTGTTGCCCTTTTGAAGGAATGGCAGAAGAACTTCCCCGTCCAGTATTACACCTATGAATACCATTTCTGGAGAGCCCAGTACAGAGATCCCGGTCTATGCCACATCAGCCGCCGTATGTACGAAGATGTGCTTTCCATGAAGCTGATTCACTGCCAGGGAATTTTGGAAGACGGCTCCAATAAGAGTTACTTCCCCCATGGTTTCCATGACCACATCTGCGCAGAAGCTCTGGTTAACCGGGATCTGAACTATGATGCCGAGTATGCAGACTATTTATCGCATTTGTACGGTGAGGACTGGAAACAGGTCAATGCTTACCTGACCGGTATTTCCAACGCCTTTGGCGAAAAGTATATGGCCGGTGAGGACAGCGCTGATCCGGGTCACGGTACCCACTTTAACCCTGACCGCGCGCCTTACCTGGCCAAGGTCAAGGAGCTGGCAGCTATGGCGAGAGATCTTGCCAATAAGCATAAGGTGATGCCCACCCGGCCTCAAACCGTGGCTTACCGCCTTTTAAAGCGCCACGCAGAATATGTAGAACGTCTGGCAGAGGTATTCCTGAACAAGTGCCAGGGCTACGACAAGTTCGCGCTGGAAATAATGGAAAAGTTTATTGCCGACTACGGCAAGTATGACTACGAGCTGGAGCGGTACTTTGACTTTGGTCTTGCAATGAGCGCCCTGAAGGTTATCGTAAAGCAAATGCCCACCATCGAGTTCTAAAATTCTTACACAAAATCCCCTGACAATGCCAGCATTGTCAGGGGATTTTCTTCCGGCTTGCACAGACCGCTTTCTTTCGCATAAACTGTCCTATAAGCGGTTTTTGCTTATTGTGTTTTTAGAATTTCTCATTGGGAGGTATTAACATCATGTCTGATCATTGTCAGGAAAGTGTCCGCTGCGGTCCGGAGGACCTGCGACAGGCACTCTCTATCCACACACGCAAAATCACAGACAGTTGCCGGGACAAAGATTGTATTGAAGACCTGCGTGTCTACTTAACAAAAGGTTCTCAAGAGATCCTGGACAACGCTGCAGGTGCAAAAGTCCGCTGCGCAGATCTGCTTTACACCTATATTGACGTAGAGCCGGTGGCCTTTGACCGGAATCATTACTGCATCGATGTAACCTTTTACTACCGGATTCTTGCTGATGCCACAGTAGGCGCTTGCCGCCCTGCCGCCCTGTACGGTCTGGCAGTATTCTCCAAGCGGGCAGTGCTTTGTGGGGAAGACAGCCGGGCACATATTTTCGCCAGTGACACCCGCATCAATTGCGCCGACGGCTTAAGCCGCTATAGCGCCAACCGTCCCACCGCTGTGGTGGAGGTCACTGCCCACAATTAGTAAGGTAAAATGCCAACCCATATCCTATTAAAAATAATGCGAGAGCATCTTATTTGGCTGAATTTAGGGTACAATATAATTATCACCTAAAGGAGGCGACGATATGATTTTAACAAACGATGCAATCTGTGAATTTGGCAATTATCTCCGTTGTGAGGAAAAAAGTGCGGCAACACAAGAAAAATATCTGCGGGATGTTAAGGCGTTTTGTAAATACACAAGTGACAATGAACTTTCGAAGGAGCTTGTGGTTGATTGGAAAAAGCATTTGGTGGAGCAAGGGTACGCTGTTCGGTCTATTAACTCTATGCTGGCAAGTGTAAACTGCCTGTTGGAGTTTCTGGGACTGTCCAATTGCAAGGTAAAGAATATCCGAATGCAGCGGCAGACCTACTGTGCTGAAGACAAAGAGCTAACGAAAGCAGAATATTTGCGGCTGTTGCAGGTATCTAAAAAGAACGAACAGTTAAATTTAGTGATACAGACGATTTGTGGAACAGGTATCCGTGTTTCCGAACTGCAGTATTTCACAGTGGAAGCGGTACGATACGGCGAAGTCACTGTGGATTGCAAAAACAAAACCCGGACGATTCTCGTTCCGGGCAAATTGAAAAAACTTTTATTGAATTATGCCAAGCGCCATAGCATCACCACCGGAGCCATCTTTATCACGCGGACCGGAAAAACACTTAATCGCAGTAACATTTGGGCAGCGATGAAAAAGCTGTGTAAGACTGCAGGTGTCAAGGCTTCTAAGGTTTTTCCTCACAACCTGCGCAAACTGTTCGCTCGAACCTTCTACGGCATTGAGAAGGATATCGCCAAGTTAGCAGATATTTTGGGTCACAGTTCCATCAACACCACACGAATCTATATCATGACTACCGGCACTGAGCACCGTCGAAAAATCGAACGTCTGGGACTTGTGGTATAGAAAAAAGAAAACCACATAATTCGCATTATGTTGTAAATTATGTGGTTTCTTACAGAGACTTCTGTGTCCCTGTTTTCTTACAATATAATAATGAGCAGCACAAATACGCCCTCTAACCAAAAAGCAAAAAATGGTTTTATAGAGGGCGTAATTGTACTGCTTACTATAACAACTGCACAAGAAAAGGCTTGAAATTTCTAGGTTTTTTTATGATTTAGTACTTGATTTCACTTTGTTATCCGTGTATAATAAAGCAAATCAACTATGTAGATTGAAATAACGCACCACATAATGCGAATTATGTGGTTTTTATAAAAAGTTACTACCACATAATGCGAATTATGTGATAATAAACCTCGAACCGGAAAAGAGAGCTTTCACGCAAGAGGATCAATCTACACAAATACAATTCATCTACTTGATCTGTGGTAAGCGCGTAGTGTTACTTTTGCTTACTGCAGCAGAGAATATTGCAATGCAAAAACGTATATACTTTGTGCCTGCGCCTTAGAGCCTGTGCCATATATCGCTGTGTGCGATAGTGGCGCAGGTTTTTTGCTTTATTATGGTGAATTGGAGTCACAAATATGAGGTGAGAAAGAATTGCAAAACAGCATACAGTCCAGTAAAGAAAACTACCAAAGATTCTTATGTCCGGCATGCGGCAAACACACGGTTCTGTGGTTGCTCCCAACGACAGAGGTCAAAGATTTGCCGATTAAGTGTAAGCGGTGCGGCACAGAAAGTGTCGTAAATATATTGCCTGAGCCTGAGCCTGTGCCTTGTCCTGAGCCTGTGCCTTGTATCTATTAACCCAATGCGTGGTGTAGGCTTTGTTCTTTGCAAACGTTCGACGTTTGCGTTATTTTTCCGAGCTTTGTAGCAAACACTTACAAATGGGGGATTTAAAGATGAAAAAGGAATATATGCGCCAAAAACTCATGGAAAGTGCCATCCATGTGGTTGCCACTGAGGGTATTCATAAAGCTACCACGAAAGCTATAGCTAACCATTCCGGTGTTAATGAGGTGTATATTTATCGCTTGTTTGAGGACAAGGACGATTTGTTTGCGCAAACGTTTGCCTCAATAGACAGTGAACTGATCGCATGTATTCTAAAATATGAACCGATTATGAATATGCAAGGAATAGAGATAGAGGAACGGTGTTACATATTTTTCAAAAGTTGTTGGAGGAAAATCCTTGATTACGACAAGTGCTCCTTTTTTATTAAGTACTATTACTCACACTATTATAACTCCTATTCTCCGCTAAAGCGAAGAAAGGCATATTCCAAGGTTATAGAGAGTTTCACCCCTGCTTTTAAGAAAGGCACAGATGTATGGAGGATATTTAATCGCATTCTTGATATTGTATACTCTACTGTTATTAAAATTTTGCGTGGTGAAATTCCAGATAACGACGAAACGGCAGAGGATGTTTTTAGGGTGCTTTATTCGGCCATTGAACCGTTCCTTGTTTGGAGTAAAAGTAAAACAACAAAAACCGTCTTGGAAAATCAAAAAGAGGAACGCAATATTGTGCAAGATTTAAGCAATATTTCAAACACGAATAAGGAGTGTGATTCTTAATATGAAGAAAGTCCTGAATATAATCAAGACTACCTTGGTATGGCTGGTTGTGCTGCTTGCAGTATCTATGATGATTTTTACAGTTGTTTCCGTAACCACCTTTAATAGAAACGATAGAGATTTGTTCGGTTTTAAGATGTACATAGTCAATTCGGACTCAATGGCAGCTACCAACTTTAACGCGGGCTCCTTGATTCTGGTGAAAGAGGTTGACCCATCCACTTTAAAAGAGGGCGATATCATTACCTTCATGTCGCAGGATACTGATAGCTTTGGCGAGACCATCACCCATAAGATTCGCAAGCTGACAGCGGATGCAGAAGGAAACCCCGGATTTGTCACATATGGTACCACTACAAATACGGACGATGAAACCGTTGTTACCTATCCTTATGTGCTCGGTCAGTATCAGAGCCATGTTCCAGGTCTTGGTACCTTCTTTAATTTCTTAAAGACTACGCCCGGTTATTTCGTTTGTATCTTTACGCCTTTCATGCTGATTATCCTGTATGAAGGCTTGAAGTTCTTCAATCTGTTCCGCAGATATAAGAAGGAGCAAATGGATGAAATGCAGGCGGAGAAGGATAAGATCGAAGCCGAGAAGTTAGAAAACGCAAAGATGCTGGAAGAGCTTCGCGCTCTGAAGGCCCAGCTCGAAGGTCAGCAACCCGTAGCAGTAGGCGTTGAAACTGACGCTGCTGAATCCGATGACGCCGCATCCGACGCTGCGCCGGGTGCAGAAACAGAGTAAGTATAAACCCTTCTCGTATAGAAAGTAGTTGATGTCCGATGTTGAAATTCTTAATAGGAGTTGTTGTAGGCGGTATTATCGGCTTTATCGTTTGTGCCGTTCTCAGTGTCAATAATTCCGAAAAAGACCGTAGTATACCAACCCCCGCCGCCAAAGAAATAGGAGATAGCGATGCCAGAAAATAATCCTGATACAGAGCTATATTGGCTTATCGGCATAGTTGCCGCTTTTTTCCTGATTATAGTTTTGTTTGGTTTGGTGTCTTTCATCAACGACTTTTCACAGGAACTCAGATACTTAAATAATGAAATGAGGCGAACGGATGGTGCAGAACGCAGGCACTATATCCGACAAAGGCGGAAATTGTGGTTATCACTGATCCCGTTCGTGAAATATTGATCTACTTACAACAGAGTATTTCTCTGTGGTGAGCGTGGTAACAGAAGGTGTCTTGTCTTCAAACATTTTTACCTCGCGCCGTACCATCCCTCTCTGATGGGCGGCAATCAAAGGGTATAAGCAAAGCCTTGTACCTTTTGATTGCCGAATGTTTCGGTAAATCCGCCCTCCCGCGTTATGTCAACGGTCAGCGTGAGAACGGTAAAAACACTTCCCAACGTTGGTGCAAATTTAAAAGGAGGTCATTGAAAATGACAAAGCAAAAGTCAACCAAGCGCGCTTTGCTGCTCAGCGCCTTGTCCTTGCTAATGTGCGTATCGATGCTGATCGGTAGTACATTCGCTTGGTTCACAGACAGCGTTACCTCCGGTAACAACATCATCAAGTCCGGAAATTTGGATGTAGAAATGTATTGGGCCGATGGTACCAAAGCAGTGCCAACAGCTGATGCTGATTGGACAGATGCATCTGCCGGTGCAATCTTTGACTACGACAAATGGGAACCCGGTTATACCGAAGTACGCCATATCAAAATTGCTAACGTAGGCACACTTGCACTCAAGTATCAGCTTTCTATTGCTGCAAATGGTGAAGTAACCGACCTTGCAGATGTAATCGATGTATACTATCTTGATCCTGCACAACAGATCGGCAATCGTGCCGCAATTGATGCAGATATGAGACTTGGCACCTTGACCGAAGTTCTCGATGCTATCAGCACTACCGCATCAGGCAACCTTGAAGCCGGCGAAGCACACACCGTTACTCTTGCTCTTAAAATGCAGGAATCTGCCGGCAACGAGTATCAGAACAAATCTATCGGTACTGACTTTAGTGTATTGCTCGCTGCTACGCAGAAGGATTTTGAATCTGATTCTTTCGGTACTGACTACGATAAAGGTCTGGATCCCGAGGCAAGTTATGTATCTACCCCTGCACAGCTACAGGACGCACTGAAAAAGGGTGGTAAGATTATCCTTCAGGACGACATTACCTTAGATGCCACTGCAGAATTTATGGCAACCAACGGCAATGGCTCTCTGCTGTATTTGGATCATGTTGATGTTACCCTTGATCTAAACGGTTATGACATTATTGCCGAGGCTGATGCGGAGATGATAGCAGGCAAAGCACCTAATGCATTGATCCTTGTTCGCTACAGCACCCTGAACATTATAGGTGATGGTAGCTTAATTACAAAAAATAAGTCTATGCCCGTTTATGGTTGGGCACATTCCGAAATTAACATTTACGGTGGCACTTTCAAGGGTAACGCATACGAAAGAAATGAAAGCGATGTATATGTTAATACCGCTAATGTGACGATAAATGTATACGGCGGTGATTTTTCTGAAAGCGGATATGCTTTTAATGCGCACGATACAAGTGCTAATGCTCCCGTTATCATTCTTCACGAAGGCGTTACTTATAAGGATTTCATGAAAAACGGCACTACCAATGTAATCGCTAGCGATATTAACAAAGGTCGTATCGTTTTGGCTGACGGTATGTATTTGAAAACCTATGAGGAGAACGGCGAAACCGTTCATCAGGTTGCAAAAATACAGGCAGAAGCTTCTTACCCTTCCGATTATGAAGCACTTACCTCTGCAAGCGGTAGCAGTGGAGAGCATGTTCTGCTTGACGACATCGTTGCAAGCGACAAGATTTACTTTGGTGATAACACAACCAATACCATTGATTTGAACGGTAAGACCGTTACTGCTGAAGGCGATTTCCTTTTCGCTACGCAAGGTGAAAATTGTGTGCTCACAATCGAGGGAGACGGAACTGTTGAAGTTGATTCGGGTTATGCAGGTTTTGCCAGTAAAGGCGGTACACTCAATATTAACGGCGGTACTTATGAGTTAGGTGAAACCAATAACAAAGGACATCTTTATTCTCAGAACTCCTCTACCATTGTCATCAACGATGGTACTTATATTTCTACTGATGCCAATACACCAATCGTTTATTGCATCAACGGTTTTGTTGAGATTAACGGTGGATTCTTCCAGAATACTGCAAATCCGTCGGCGGCGCTAATTAGTATGGGCAATAACTTAAACTATGTAAACAATCAGAAGATAATACTTAGCGGCGGCACGTTCGTCAATTGGAATCCTATTAAGGACAGCTCCTTTGCATACGATTGGCCCCAGTGTCCTGCATTGATCGTTCTTGCAGACGGTTATAAGATGGTTTCAGAAACTCAGGCAAACGGCGACGTATGGCACACCGTTGTTGCAGAGTAACCATTTTTGACAGTTTTATTTTGTTCAAGTCCGACCTATCCTCTCCTCTGCTGAGGGGATAGGCGGCAATCAAAGGGCATAAGTCCTGTGTTTATGCCTTTTGATTGCTGATAGGCTCGAAAGGAGTTACATATATGACTACATTAAAGAAAATATGGAATATCGTATCCACGGCACTCGTGGTTCTAATGGTGCTCTGTGCCGTATTTCTGATGGGTTCTCGTCTGATGGGATATCAATGCTATAACATTATTTCGCCCAGTATGGAGCCGGAGTATATGGTTGGCGACCTGATTTATGTAAAAAAGGTTGACCCCTCTACCATTAGGGAAGGCGACGTCATTACCTTTATTGTAAACGAGGATTTGGTCGTTGGTACTCACCGCGTTGTTCGTGTGGATGCCGAAAATCAGCGTTTCTATACCAAGGGCGATGCTAACGAAATTGAAGATCAAAGCCCTGTCCATTTTAATAATGTGATTGGCGTACCTAAATTTGCAATCCCGAAGCTCGGCTATGTGTCTGACTTTGTGCAGAACCCTCCCGGTATGTATATCACTATCGGTATTGGTATCATCTTGATTCTCGCTGTTTTTCTGCCCGATATGATTGGCAGGAAGAAAAAAGAGGATGAAGACGAAGAGGTTGCTGCTGTGCAAACCGAAATTGATGCTACCGCAGAGGAAAACGAACGACTGAAAGCGGAAATTGAACGCCTCAAAGCCGAAACCCATTTCTCTTCCGGAGAACTTGCTCAGCTCAGCATTGCAAAGAAAAGTGAAAAGAGCGAATAACCACGGTTTCTGATTCGCGCCTGTAAAGGAATTCCAACAGGCACGAGTTTGAAATAAATTCTCGAAGAAAGGAGGAAAAACAAATGAAAATGACGAAGAAAAAGGTGTTTGTTGCAGCTCTTGCAGTGTGCCTCGTTGCCATCCTTTCTTTGGGTACTTTGGCTTGGTTTAATGCTACCGATGATATCACCAACAATTTCATGATCGCCGATAGCGATGGCGATGGTACTCCTGACTTCAAAGTAGAAGTGTGGGAAAATGAGAACGACGGTGATGACACTGCTGATGCAGACGGCGATGGCGATAACACCATCACCCATGCAGGTAACGCTTATCCCGAGATCGCTCCCGGCGATAAGATCGCCAAGAATCCCACTGTAGAGAATACCGGCGACTACGATCAGTGGATCCGTGTATATGTAACCTTTGACGAGTGGGCAACCATCAAGGCTGCTTGCGACGCTCAGGGCATTACAAGCAATCTGCGCACTTGGTTGGATGTTGACAGCAACGCTTGGTACGCAGATGATTCCGCTACCACCTATGCTAACAACAGTGTAACCTATGTGTACTACTATCGTTACAAACTGACTGAGGATCAGACTGCTGTTCTGTTCAACAACGTCACCATCCCCGGTGAGTTTGAGCAGGCTGATATGGCATATGTCAACGGCAATTTCAGCATCAATATCAAGGCTGAGGCTCTGCAGGCTGACAACACCGGCGACGATGCACGTGCTGCATTTGCTACCTATTGGGGCAGATAAGAACGTGTGTCAATCCATAACGAAGGTCTTGACTTTAATGGCTTTATAAAAGACCGGATACCATAAAAGCCAAAGAAATTTGAAGGATGGATGCCCCACATGGGAGTCTTGTTCATATTTGCTTTTTATACGGCATCCATCCTTCAAAACTGCTCTCTTTTCATCGGTGCTGATGGGGAACAGTTTCGCATTTGCACCGATAAAACTCTAAGGAGGTCATAAGAAATATGACTAATAAAAGAAGCACCAAGCGTGCCCTGCTGCTGAGCGCACTGTCTCTGCTGATGTGCGTCTCCATGCTGGTAGGCAGCACCTTCGCTTGGTTTACCGACTCTGTTACCTCTGGTAACAATATTATCAAGTCCGGTACGCTTGATGTAACCATGGAGTGGGCAGAAGGCACTACCGATCCTGCCACCACGACTTGGAAGAATGCTGCTGATGGCGCTATCTTCAATTACGACAAGTGGGAACCCGGTTATACCGAAGTTCGCCACATTAAGATTGCAAACGTTGGCACTCTTGCTCTCAAGTATCAGCTGAACATCGTTGCAAACGGCGAAGTTTCCGAACTTACTGACGTAATTGATGTTTACTATGTTGATCCTGCAATCCAGGTTGCTGAGCGTACTGTTTTTACCGAAGATATGAAGCTCGGTACTCTTGCTGAAGTTCTTGCTGCTATCAGCACTACCGCTTCTGGTAATCTTGAAGCAGGTAAAGATCACACAATTACTCTTGCACTCAAGATGCAGGAATCTGCAGGCAACGAGTATCAGGGATTGTCCATCGGTTCTGAATTCTCCGTTCAGGTGATGGCTACCCAGCTCACCGCAGAGATCGACAGCTTTGACAAGGAATACGATGCCGAAGCTACTTACCTGAATCAGGATACAGAAGGTGCATGGCTGATCAATAACATGGATGAGTTGTTCTTCTTCGCATCCCAGGTCAATGGCGGTAATAACTACAAGGGTCAGACCGTTAAGCTGACCGCAGATATCGATCTGGATGGCTACAACTGGACTCCCATTGGAGCCGGTGATGTAAATGGCACCTGGATCGGTTTTGACGGTATCTTTGACGGTCAGAATCACACTGTTTCCAACATCAAGGTCACCAAGGGTGGCGGCTGGAACGGCTTCTTTGGTCTGGTGGGCAGAGGTACCACTACCGTTAAGGAAAGCATCTCCAACCTGAAACTTGTGAATGTAGAGATTGAAGGCACAAACCGCATGACCGGCGCTTTGGTTGGTCAGATTTACGGCAATGTGGAAAACTGCCATGTTGAGAATGTAGAGATTAGTGCAGTTCCCAACTGGATCGGCACCGAATACGACAACGGTGATAAAATCGGCGGTATCGTGGGCTGGCACGGTGACAACGGCGACAAGCATTTCATCAAGAATTGTACCGCTAAGAATGTCACACTGAAGGCTTACCGCGATGTCGGTGGCATCACCGGCTACATCGGCTCTTCCTCCACTGTTGAAAATTGTGCAGTGGATACCGTAGCCATCACCGTGGATCAGGCAACCAACCACTATGGCGCAAAGGCTACCAATGCCGGCGGCATTGTGGGCAGAATCGCTGCTGATCCTGTAATCGTACAGAACAATACCGAAAAGGATGTAAGCGTTGACGATCCCACCGCTCAGGGCTACAGTGTTGTGTACATTCAGAATCTCGAGGATTTCACCGCATTCGGCAAGGCTGTTAACGACAACGCTGCCTACAACGGTGTCAATGTGGCAAATAACGACAATGTATGGGTCGAGCTGATTTCCGACATTGACATGACCGACGCACCAGCAATCCAGGGCACCGAGTTTGCCATCGGCAACGGCAGCAATCTGCTCTTTACCGGTGTGTTTGACGGAAACGGGCACACCATTTCCAACTATCACATTGAGGCTTCCTGGACCTACAATGTTTCCCTGTTCAGAACCGTCAGCGGAAACTTCACAATGAAGGATATTACCTTCGACAACTGCTCTGCAAGCAAGCCCAACAACCGCCAGTCCAGCATTCTTGTAGGTACCATCGGCGGTGGCACCATTACCTTTGACAATGTAGATATCAAGAATTCTACCGTCAACGGTGTTGCCGGCTCTGCCGCTTATGCAGGCAATGTTACGGAAGGCGCCATTTATTTCATCGATTGCGAAGCAACCAATGTTACCTTGAATTCCACCAGCGCAACCGGCCGCAATGCAATGTTCCTTGGTGACGGTTACTCCCACCACGACTACGAAGCCAGCGGCGTTTGGGTCGAGGGTTGCACCATAACCGATTGCCAGAGCACCGTCAACGGTGTTGCTGACGCAACCATCGCTGAATACCACTACGTTAAGTAAGCAATTATCAAATCCGTCCTATCCCTCCCCCGTGAGGGATAGGCGGCAATCAAAGGGCATAAAGAAATCCTTTGTGCCTTTTGATTGCCGAAGGGCAAACCCACTTTTTTGCTGTGTCAACGTCAAGGAAAGTGGCTAAGTAAATGATGTTGGCAAATAAGAAAAGGAGGTCATTAAGAATGACAAAGAAAAAGTCCACCAAGCGCGCTCTGCTGTTAAGCGCCTTGTCCTTGCTGATGTGCATCTCTATGCTTATTGGTAGCACATTTGCTTGGTTCACTGACAGCGTTACCTCTTCGGGTAACATTATTAAGTCCGGTACACTTGACGTGTCTATGGAGTGGTTTGATGGAACTAAGGCTGTTCCTGCTGTAGACAGCACCGAATGGATCGATGCATCCAAGGGCGCCATCTTTAACAACGACAAGTGGGAGCCGGGTTATACCGAGGTTCGTCATATCAAGATTGAAAACAAGGGTTCTCTTGCCCTCAAGTATCAGCTTTCTATCGCTGCTAACGGCGAAGTATCTGAGCTTGCAGACGTGATCGACGTTTATTATCTTGATCCCGCTGCCCAGATTGCAGATCGTAAAGCTCTTACCGCAGATAAGAAGCTCGGTACGCTTACCGAAATGCTTGCGGCAATCAAAACCACCGCTTCCGGTAATCTTGAGCCGGAACAGAATCACACGATTACGCTTGCGCTGAAGATGCAGGAGAGCGCAGGGAACGATTATCAAGGCAAATCTATTGGTGCAGACTTCAGTGTAAAATTAGTCGCTACGCAAAAGGATTTTGAATCCGACTCTTTCGGCAATGATTACGATGAAGGCTTGGATCCCGAAACGAACTATATGTTTTCCGGCGCAGATATCCACAACTCCACTACTCGTTCCGGAAAATTCGAACTGGCTGAGAATATAACTACCTCTAACAGCGCTGCCGATGCCCGCTACGGATACGGATACGAGTACATAATCAGAAAAGGTGCAGATTACACACTTGATTTGAACGGAAAAACCATCGTTCACGACACTGTCAATGAAAATGCTAACCATAATGCGCTTACCTATTTGTTCGTAGCCAATAACGCAGGAACCAAACTGACTATCGACGGAGAAGGAAAGATTTATTCCGTTAACAGCGAGGGTTATGCTTGTGCCGTGCAGGGTAAGGATGGAACCTTGGTTACGCTTAACGGCGGCGATTTTCAGGTAGATAACGGCATTGCTGTTTGGGCAGGTGCAGGCTCCCATATCGTTATCAACGACGGAAGCTATGTCAATTGCAACGCAAAGACCGATCACGAATTGATCTATTCCAGCGGCGGTGTTATCGATATTTACGGCGGTTTCTTCCATAACACCGACGGCAATTACACCTTGAACGTCGAGGACAAAAACCGTGCAACCGGATTTATTAACGTATACGGCGGCACGTATGTAAACTTTGACCCCTCCACCGGCGGACAGGATCCCAACAATATCCGCGTTGCAGACGGTTATATGGTAACGAGCGAAACACAGGGGAACGGAGACATCTGGTACACTGTTGTACCTGTTCCTGAAGGATATGAGGTAGTGTCTACCGAGTCGGAAATGGTTGAGGCGCTGGAATCGGGTGATAACGTCGTTCTCGCTGACAACATTTCGTTGAGCAGTGCTGTTACTATCGCTGAAACTGTGGAAATAGATCTGAACGGCAAGGAACTTACCGTTATGGGTATGGATTTTAATGCAGGCGCCACTATTCAGAATGGTGCAATTACGAGTGGCGGGCATACAAATCTTGTTCCGCACTTAAAGGTGACGGGCGGTAATTTAATTATGAATGATGTTACAGTTGGCGTGAACCATCACCTGAATGCAAATGTGAATTGGGCTGAAGCCACGGGTATGGAAGTACAAAACGCGACCGCTACGCTTAATAACTGTAATATCAAGATTGATAATCCGACAGGAGCAAAATGGGTTTACAGTTATGGAATCAGTTTGAACAATGCTAATCTAACGGTAAATGGCGGTTCTATTATTGCTGAATGTGTTGCGGGTACTGCTGCAAACGGTCCGACAAATCCCAATGCAATCAGTTCTATGGGTGAATGTACCGTAACGCTCAACAATGTTGACGTTGAGGCAACTTACTATGCAACTACCGTAAACGGTCATCTTACCATTAATACGACGGATACAAGCGTGACAAGCTCGGATATCGTCGATAATCGTGGTGGCAGCCACACTTTGAACTATATTGACTAAAAATGTGCTGTCCTAATTCCCCTCGGGGAATTAGGCGGCAATCAAAGGGTATAAAGAGAAGCCTTTGTGCCTTTTGATTGCTGAGTGACAAACTCAAATCTTTCAGAAGGAGGTCATTTGAATGGGCAAGATCAAAATAAAAATATTCGTTGTTGCTCTTGTGGCAGCGATGATGGCGTTTATCAGCACGTCAACTCTTGCATATTACGCAACCGTCGGAAAAGCCACCAATGTCGTGACCTCCGGTAATATCCAATTTATCATTCACGAAATGACGGATCAGGGCAAGGAGTTTCCCAAAGAGGGCGTTTATATCGTTCCCGGAGATATTGTTTCCAAGAAGGTCAGTATCGAGAGCGATTGTGAGCATCCTTTCTATCTTCGTGTGAAGATGGTTTACGGCGTCGATTCGCAGGAACTTTCTTCGGAAGACTGCTTTAAGCTGAACATTGACGAGGAGCATTGGGTATTGCATGACGGTTGGTATTACTACACAGGCATTGTAAATCCCGGCGAAACCACGCCCGACGTGTTCTCTCACGTAGAGATCGTTGGCTCTAAGGTGGATAACAGCTATCTCGGAAAGACTTTGACGCTCACCGTCAAAGCCCAAGCCGTGCAGAGTGAAAATAACCCCATCAGCGACGGTAACACCTATACCGCCTCCGGTTGGCCCGCGGAATAAGGAGGATGTGTAGATGAAGAAGATAATTGCTGTATTATTTACCATCGTTCTGCTCCTTTCCTCCACCGTGACCGTATTTGCGGCAGACGGCAAGGTAACCTATAGTGGCAACGCAGGAAACTTTGTATTTGAACCAGGCAGTGAGCATTCGCTGACAGACCTGTTCCCGAACTTCAAAGGTGTTATGCCCGGTGATACCTTAACGCAGAAGATTACCGTTAAAAACAATGCGGATAATAAGGTTAAGGTAAAGATCTACATTCGCTCTCTCGGAGCGCATGAGGATTCTGTGGAGTTCCTTTCCCAGCTCGGCTTAAAGGTAGCCAAGAGCGAAGATAACAAAATGGCATATATGTTTGATGCCGCTGCCAGCGAAACGGCGCAGCTCACCGATTGGGTATATCTCGGTATGCTCTATTCCGGCGGCGAGGTCAATCTGGATGTTACCCTTAATGTCCCCGTAGAGCTGCCTAACGAATTTCAAAATAAAATCGGCTATCTTGACTGGGAATTTATGATTGAAGAATTCCCCGTAGAGCCGGGAGATCCCCAAGCTCCGCAGACCGGTGATAATTCCAATATGGGATTGTGGTTTGCACTAATGCTCTGTTCTGGAACTATGTTAATTATCCTTTTGTTCTGGCGTAAAAAGGATAAGGAGCAAGAAGAAAACGCCGTGAAGCGCTAAGAATGACAAGGAGGAATAAGGCGTGAAGCCCCAAGCAAAGAAAACACCTTATAAAAGAATAGCCTTAGCCCTCAGCCTGTGTGCGTTGCTCATTTGGGCAATTCTCGGCACAGGTGCGTCGCTGGCGTGGTTTACCGATACATCTCCCGAAATCAACAATATCTTTCATTTTGCAGAATTTGATTTGGTGGTATCCCACCGCCTGACCGACGGAAAATGGGCAGAGGTTGACAGTCAGACCAAGATTTTTGATGAAAAAGCATTATATGAACCTGGCTATGTGCAAGTCGTATATCTAAAAGTAGAAAACAAAGGAACCGTTCCTTTTAAGTTTGATACGGCCGTTACAGTGCATGGTTGTGTGCAAGCGACCAATGTGTTTGGTCAACCGTTTATGTTGCAGGACTACTTGAAATTTGGTCTCACAAGTGCTGAAAGTGAGGAAGAAATGAAAAACAGCGTTCCCAATCGTGATGTTGCGGTTGATATTGCGAACGAACCCCTGCACAACTATTACGAATTAGGTGCTTTTGAATTAGCACCGGGTGCTACCAAGTATATCGCACTGATCGTCCGTATGCCCGATAATGTTGGTAATATTGCAAACTACCGTGGCGATACCATACCAAAGGTAGAGTTGGGTATTACCGTTAAAGCCGACCAAATTATATAATAACCACCAACAGCAAATCTCTGAAAGGAGGATGATCGTGTGAAAAAACTGTTTAAGGAGTTTTTTTACGTACCCAAGTATGGAAAAGTGCGTGAAAAAGTAATGCTCATGCATGTGGCGATGAGTGTTGTAATAATCGTTATGTGCTTAGCCGCTATGAGCCTTTCCGCCTACGCCTATTTTTCTTACAATGTCACCTCCGGTCTCAACACGATAAAATCGGCCAATTTTGAAACCAGTGTTTCAATTCAGATTACCGACTCTGATGGAAAAGCCGTGGATGCTCCAAAACCCATAACAACCAATTATAAGTTATACAAGATCGCTGACTTGAAATTGGGAGAATGGTACACAGTTACCGTTACACCCACAGAGAGAAGCACCGCCAAGACGGGCTTTATCATCGTAACGGCGACCGGGTGCAATGAAATCTACCACACCCAACAGCTCGGTATCGATGAAAACGTTCCGGGCGGGAAAACACCTGAAATCAAGTTCCAGTTGATGATTACAGATACAACCGATGTGGTGCTTGAAGCCCACTGGGGAACATCTTCCTATTATCCCAAGTTCAAGGATACGGACGATGATCATTATATCACCTACAAAGATGGTCGGATGGAACAGGTCAAGATGATAGTCAACGGTATTGTAGATCCTGTAGTTAATTCCGATACGGAAGAAAATAAAACACCTGCAGAGGACACCACCCCGCCGGCAACTGTGACTACTCCGCCTTCAACGGAAAACACTACACCTTCAACCACCGTTACCACTCCTCCCGCTTCGGCGGAAACGAGCGAACCGACGGAGCCTACTGCCACTGAAACCCAGCCTGTCGAAGAAACAACAGGCGCATCCACCACCGAGGCAAGCGAATAAATGAAGTTTAAGATATTCACCAAAATCTCCCGGTTTTTCAGGGGGGGACACCTTATCAGCGTTCTAAAAAGGAGGCTGACAGCGTGAATAACACCCCTAATACAGAAGAATTTGAGCGTTGCGTAATGTGCGGAGCATTGACCAGCGTGCCAATTTCTATGCCTGTCGATTGGAGAGAAAACTATGAGATCGGCCTCGGTCAGATCTGTGCCGAATGTGCGAAACAGCAGCGTAAGGCAATCGAACGTGAAAATATGCTGAGCACAGCACAAATCCTGCAAGCTGTAGAGCAAAGCAGAAAAGAAAGCAAAGAATAAACGATGTCGACTTTCGGTGATCACTCAGCCCATTCCGTCACCGAAGCGCCGGTGTTAGATGTCGAGTTAAATGCCTTAGCTGATATCTTGAATGTGTCTGTTGATTGGTTGCTGGGAAGAGAATAAGTATAAACTGTCTACGCGAGCAGCTATGCTCATGTAGGCAGTTTTTTGCTATGTACTAGACGGAAATAATGTACATAAAAGACGTATTGGTACGAGAATTTGCAGAAAATTTGCTTTTTTCTGAAGAAATATATGGTAAAATATTCTTGCAAGCAAGGACTTGCGTTACACTGCTATGGGTGCGATGAGCACCAAAATTTAACTGGTCCTTTGGGACACAACTCTGCTAGATGCGAAAGCATCACAAAACCGAGTATGGAGATAAGGTGCTGTACTGATCTCCGGAAAAGTACTCACATGACTGCTATTATTTAAAATTAGACGTCAGCAATTAATTTCGTGAACGGACTTTGCGCGTCGGAGGTGGATAGAAAGACTATTCACCTAGGCGTATTTCACAAAAGGAGGTGGTTGCTTATGGTTCTAAAGCTTCATTTAAAACCATCCCAAGCAATCTGTACGCAAACCGCGCAGACCACCTCCGGCCGCAGAGGCCACACAAAAAAGTAGCTTGCTAATCAGAGGATATTGCTTTGGCACAGAAAAAGCCGAAGCAAAGTCCGGAAAACATCTTACGGTTCAATGAGTTGTTAAGAGGTTATCTCTATGCGAAAGGGCACAGTGTTGCCTGGCTTGCACGGAAAACCGGCTTATCAAAAACGACAACTACCAGAATGATCAACAATACTGATCATCATGGAAATTACTACCGCCCTAAGAAAGAGTCCGTAATCGCCGTATGCCTTGCATTAGGAGTGTCTACAGAGCAGCGATAGGAGTTGCTGAATCTGGTTTTCCCAGAGGAAGCAATTTACATTGAAGCCATGAATAATGGTTATACTGTAGAAGACACTAACTCCATGCTAGAGGCAAAAGGTTTGAACGCACTCACAAGCGAATAAGCAAAGCGCCGATACCCAAAACAGCATTTGGGTATCGGCATTTTTATGCTCAAAAATACTGTTTCGCATGCGAAACCGCAAGAGCCAATTTATGGTTTACAATATAGTCAGTCAAGGAGCTCATGACTACTAAGGCTGCTATCGGCCGATGGCAGTACTTCTATGTTTGGGAGATGATCCTATGTTAAATATCCGTGATCTTCGGATCGACCCTGCCAGCTTGGGTCGTAAAATGTTGCTGGTTGATGTGATGCCCGCCTACGAGTATAAGGACGGCAAACGGACCGAGACCGTGACCGGCTACCGCTATGTGGTGTGCCTTGCAGAACATCGCCTGGAGAAGCTGAGTGTGCGCATCGACGGACCTCAGCAAATGGAACAGCCCGAGGGTTTTGTGGATGTGGAGTTTACTGACCTGGTCGTGACCGGCTATGAGTCCCAGGGCAAGCCCCAGTTCTCCGCGAAAGCCAGCGGCATATTCCCCGTGGAGTAATCCACCTGTTCGTCTGAGGACGATCCCGCGGGGCGGCTGAGGGTAAATATTTTTCCCTAAAGAAAAATATCCCCCGGCCTCACGCGGGAGCGTCCCCGCTCGCATAGGTTAGTATTACCTATGCGAGCGAGGTAGCGGTAGCAAAAAAGAGAAAAAGCTATGTTTGATAACAAAGCCCAGTCTAGGAAATGGTTGTTAACCATCAACAACCCCCAAGACCACGGTATGTCCCACGACGAGATTATCGACCGCGCGCAGAAGTTTAATCCTGACTATATGTGCCTGGCGGACGAAATTGGTGAATCCGGGACATATCACACGCACCTTTTCCTGTACTCATCCTCGCCTATGCGGTTCAGCACTGTCAAGAAGCGGTTTCCTACCGCCCATATTGACAAGGCCTACGGAACAGCACAGGAGAATCGGGACTACATCCGAAAGGAAGGCAAGTGGGCGGACACCCGCAAATCCGAAACCAGTGTGGAAGGCACGTTCAAGGAGTTCGGCGAGTTGCCTGACGAGGCCGCTGAGAAAAGCCCCAAATACGCGAAGCTTCTGCAATGTGTAAAGGACGGTATGACCAACCAGGAGATCCTTGCGATAGATCCCAGTTTTGCTTTTCATCTGGAGCACATTGATAAGCTCCGTCAGGATATCCGGTTTGAAAGGTATTTAACTGAAAACCGGTTTATCAAGGTTCACTATCTCTACGGAGACAGCGGAACCGGCAAGACCCGGAGCATCTATGAAAAGCACCCGACCGAGGAGATCTGCCGCATCACCAATTATCCCGCCAATGGTAATGTCCAGTTTGATGCCTACAAAGGACAGTCGGTGCTTGTTTTCGAGGAGTTCCATTCTGAGATACCCATCTCAGCAATGCTGAACTTTTTGGATATCTATCCGTTGATGCTTCCTGCCCGGTATCATGACCGGATCGCCTGCTACCTTACTGTGTATATCACCTCCAACATTCCTTTGGAGGAGCAATACAAGGACATCCATAAGGACAAATTGGAAACCTGGAACGCTTTTCTGCGACGGATCCACACGGTAACGGAGTTTAGAAAGGATGGAACCATCCGGGAGGTGCCACATGAGACGATTTGAAAAGGAACGGCTGCAACGCCGTTCCAGTTTCCGGGAGCATCTCCCCAGACCGAATCCTACCTCCGACGCGCCGGTGAAACTGATTTTCGCTCTGCTTTACGTATTGGGAGCAATCCTGATATGGAGTAAGAAAGACGAGATCGCACTGACTGCTGAGACCACCGCTTTACTTTCACCTATCGCCAGCTTTGTTATGCAGCACATCCTTGCTGTGTACTTGGTAATCGGTGGAGCATTCCTCACCATACTCATTCTATTTCCTCTTGGTAAGAAGGCTGCTCAGGATCAGTTGCGAAGCATCGGTCTTGTGAACCATACGGATATGGTGCCAGCTCTAAAACGGAAGTACAAGGATAAGCAAAATCCCCGCATTTCAGTCTGGGAGTTCAGCTCCCAAGGCATTCCCTTAAAGACATGGGAGGACAAACAGGCAGCCATTGAGACGATTCTGGATATCACCATCGTCAAAATGAAATATGGGTCTGGGAAGAGTCGTGTTCTGCTTTACACCGTACCTGCCAGAACATATCTACCGGAAGTGATAGACTGGAACGATAAGTATCTTTCCCAGAACCCCTTCATACTGGCTTTGGGTGAAAGCTTTACCGGACCTGTCACCGTGGACCTTGTAAAAGTACCCCACATCCTCTTGGGCGGTTCTACCGGCAGCGGTAAGAGTGTTCTGCTGAAGTTACTCCTCATGCAGGCATTAAGGAAAGGCGCTATCGTCTGCATTGCTGATTTCAAGGGCGGTGTGGATTTCCCACCCATTTGGCACAAGAAATGCAGGATGTGCATTGAGGAAGAATCTACCCTTGCACTCCTAACCGAACTTGTGGACGAGTTGCAACGCAGGAAAACTTTGCTGGCAGCCTCCGGGCAGCCCAACATTGACCGATACAACGAAGCCACAGGAGAAGACCTGCCACGATATATCTTCGCCTGTGACGAGATTGCGGAGGTGTTGGACAAGACCGGTCTGACAAAGGAACAGAAAGAGATTGTCGGCAAGATTGAGAGCAAGCTTTCTATGATTGCCCGACAAGGTCGCGCCTTTGGTATCCATCTGATTCTTGCCACACAGCGTCCGGATGCAAACATTCTGTCTGGTCAGATCAAGAATAATGTGAACTGCCGGATCTGCGGTCGTGCGGATACCATCCTGTCACAAATTATCCTGGATAGCACCGCCGCAGCGGAGCAAATTCCAAAGGATGCCCGTGGCAGATTCATTTTACATGACGGAACGGTATTCCAGGCATACTGGTTTGACGATACCGCAGGTATTACAGGCCTCCATTCTTAATAGAATTTAAGCAGAGGGAAGCCGAACATCAATAGGTTTCCAACGGCCTGCTTTTCCCAATATCGCAGAAAATCCCTTGAGAATACCAAACGGTATTCCCTTCGTGATTTTCTTTATCTTGAAAAAATCATATTGTTGGAAACTGCGCAGCACCCCTCAGCGAGTAATTTTTGCTCGATTTTTAGTGCGAATGACGCAGCCTTGCGAGCGCAAGGCAAGGAAAACAAAGTAAAAAGCGACAAAAAGGACCGCTGAGGGGCTGTTGAGGTTCGGTTTCCCTCTGCTTTAAGGAAGGGGGCCGTGCGATGGCAAAGCAAGAGGTGCAACTAACCTTTACCTTTGTGAACCCTAACACCCCAAAGGAGTTTGAACGGCAACTTCAAAAGATTTTGATCAACAAGCTGCTCTCTCAATACTGGGACAGCAGGGTAGCTAAAAGCTAACCAACCTACATCCGGAAAGGGGAATGTTTTCGTTCCCCTTTTATTAGGGCACCCCTAAAAACTCTCCCTTTGTGATTTTAGCGCATCTTTCACCCCAATTTATCACTTTGAAAATATCGCAATACACAAAGTATTCCGGTATTTCCAAAGTTCAACTTGGTGCGAAATCTACTGCTCAAATCAACAAAAAAGAGTTTTTAGTGGATGCCTTTTGCTTTTTATGATATAATGAGTGTCAGGATATGGGTTGGTTGACAGAAAGGAGCAACCAACAAATGAAAATAGCTGCATATTGTCGTGTCTCGACGGACAAGGACGAGCAGATCGATAGCTTGATCCACCAGAAGGAATTCTTTGTGGAGTATGCCAAGCGGAACGGCCATGAACTATTCCGCCTATATGCGGACGAGGGCATCACCGGTACTTCCCTGAAAAAGCGCGAGGAATTCAAACGGCTTTTACGGGATGCGGAACTGGGTCTGTTCGATATGGTGGTGGTTAAGGATATCAGCCGCTTTGCCAGAAACACAGTGGATGCCCTGCAGAGTATCCGCAAGCTGAAATCTATGGGCATCAACACCCTGTTTCTTACAGCCAATATGGATTCTATGGGAGACAGTGAGTTTGTGTTAACCCTGTTTTCTGCTATGGCACAGGAGGAGAGCAACAATCTTTCCAAGCGCGTCAAGTGGGGCAAGAAGATCAATGCGAAAAAAGGGCGTGTTCCTCAGCGGGTCTTCGGCTATGACCGGATCGACAAGTTCACCTTGGAGATCAACCCCGAGGAAGCCCGGATAGTCCGTAAAATATTCTTCCTGTACAACGAACAGGGCTTAGGCTGCCGAACCATCAGCATGACCTTAAACCGAGACAACGACAAAACCAAATACGGAAATGACTGGAATGCACGGGGCGTTCGGCGGGTACTTGTGAATCCGCTGTACTGCGGCATTTTAGTCAACCACAAATATGAGATCGAAGATTTCTTGACCGGAAAGCAAGTGAACATTCCCAAGGAAGATCATTTCTATCATGAGCGTCCCTCCTGGGCTATTGTAACCCCGGAGGTCTTCCAAAAAGCACAGGAGATTATGGACTCCCGGCGAACTAAGTACGACTCTGGTGAGCCTTTCAGAGACGCCAGATACAGTTCCAAGCA
>JAZOUW010000024.1:0-17799 GCA_045658385.1 Faecousia sp. | reverse complement strand
ACCGTCGTTTTCATCCACCTTGCCGTCACCGTTGTCGTCCATCTTATCTTCCAGAGCCAGACGGGTGGCATTGTCGTTGAAGCCTGCCATACCGATGGCCATCAGCGCCTGATTTGCGCCGGTGCCGTCGGCATAGGGGTTGATATCCACTTTGGAATAGCCAACCTTGTAGCTTCCGGTAATTTCTTCCGTCTCCTGCGCGGCAAAAGCCACCTGCGGTGCCATACCCAGCGCCATTGCCAGCACCAGAAGCATCGCGAGAATCCGTTTTTTCATAATTCAGCCTTCTTTCTTGGAAATTTTGCCAATTCGTTATCCATTATAATATACAAAAAAAGCGCCCAAAAAGCAAGGAAAACCTTGCTTTTACAGCGCTTCTTGGCAATCTATACAATTTTTTCCACACCCTTTTGTGCAACATTTCCATCACCGGTCAATCTCCGCCACCGGCAGAATCTTGGTCGGCACGTTGATCACATGGTTATCCCGGGTTGTGCCGTCGCCGGCAAAGGTTTCTCCGTTTACCGCCATTTTGACCATTTCTGCGCAGGTACGGGCCTGAACAAAGGGGTTTCTTTCATAGGTTGCCAGCTGATAACCGTCCTTGACAGTCTGGGCATTGTCGCCCCCCTGACCAATCAGCGCCGGCCAGTTTTTCCGGGTATAGCCGCCGTTATCCAGGGCATAGCGGCAGCCGGTGGCGATTGCATCGGACCCGGCAAAGCAAATATCCAAAGTCTTTTCGCCGCAGCTGATTTCCAGCCGGTCAGCGCAGGCAGCTTCCGCCCCGGCCACTGTGCCGTCGGTGTAGCAATCTTCAAAGACCGTCCGTCCGGAAGGGCAAACCAGCTTTCCTGCATTTAAGTACGGCTGCAAAAGGGACAGCGCCCCTTTGTGCAGCAAATAGGCATTGTGGTTTTCCGGCGGGCCCATGAAAAATTCAATGGTGCAGCTTGGGGCATCTTCTGTGTCCAGCTGCTTTTGGGCTATGATTTTCCGGGCCATTTGCCTGCCCAACGCCTCATAGTCATAGGAAAGATATCCCCACACCCAGTCCGTATCCATCAGCGGGGTATCCAGCGCGATTATGGGAACATTCTGCTTTTTCGCCGCCTCTTCCACCTCCGGGAGGGTCAGGGAATCCACCGCCTGCACAACCAGACACACCGCCCCGGCAATCAGCAGTGTCTGCAGCTGCCCGACCTGCTTGCTTGCGCTGTTTTCAGCGCAGAACACCTCCACCCGGAAGCCTTCCTTTTCCAGCTGCTGGGCCATTTGCAGGGCAAGCTCACCCTGTTGCCCCGCCAGACTCACGCCAATCAGCGGCTGCCGGGCTGTCGGCTGGGGCTGTTCCGTTGTTTCCTGCTCCTTGCCGCCTGCCAGCGCCCCGATCAGCGCCCCCAGCAGCAAAAGGCAGACCGCGCCCACCAGCGCCAGCTGCTTTTTTGTCATGGTTATCTCCTGTTTTTTCTGTAAATGGTATAAAGGCCCTTTAAGAGCAGATTTTCATCGTAAACAATATCATGGCTGCAGTGGGGCAAAATCTTACCGGCGATGCCGCCGGTGGCCACCACCACCGCTTGCTTTCCCAGCTCCTTTTCAAACCGGTCGATCATGCCGTCCAGCAGGGCGGCATTGCCGTAGACCGCGCCGCTTTGCATGCAGTCGTTGGTGGTGGAGCTGATGGCCTTTTTCGGCGCTTCGATTTGCACCTTCTGCAAAAGGGACGTGCCGGAGGAAAGGGCATTCATAGACAGCTTCACCCCGGGTACAATGGCGCCACCCAGGAATTTGCATCCCTCATCCACCACGGTAATGGTGGTGGCAGTACCCATGTCGATAACGATTACCGGCAAAGGATATTCCGTCATAGCCGCCACGCTGGCGGCAACGATATCACTGCCCAGACTGGCAGGATTTTCAATCTGGATATTCAAACCGGTCCTGACCCCCGCGCCCACTACCAAAGCCTTGCAGCCGGTGAGCTTTTCCGCCGCCATGCGGAAAATATCCGTCAGGGGCGGCACAACGGAGCAGACGATCGCCCCGTCAAAGCAGGTGCAGTCGATGCCGTTGTAGGCAAGGATTCCCTGCATGGTAGCGGCGTATTCGTCCTCGGTTTTCTTCAGGTCTGTGACCATCCGCAAAAGGGCGGACACCCTTCCCTGTTCATCAATGCAGCCGATGACCACATTGGAGTTGCCAATATCAATGGCCAGAAGCATATTAAGCCCTCTTTCCCAAAGCGATCAGGCGGGTAACCACCGGCGAGAGCACCAGATTGACGCCCAGCTCAATTAAGAAATTGATACCCGTCAGACCGAAAATCATATACATTCCCACGTTTTCAAAGCCGGCAGCTGCGCCCCAGGCGGTAATGGTGTCAAAAAAGAACACCCGACAGCCCAGCAAAAACACGCCGGTGTTCACCACCGGACAGACAACCGCCGCAGTCAGCACCGCCAAAAGCTTGCTGCGGGTTTCCAAAAGCCGATACACCAGACCGGCAACCAGACCGCACAGCGCGCCCTTAAAAAGCACAGTGATGACCGTACCGGCCACATCCACCGCCAGAAACGCCGCCGCGTCGCCGGAAAGCAGCACCGCAACGCCAAAGGCAAACCCCAGCCATGCGCCGCCTTTCCATCCGTAGACCGCCGCGCCCACAACGATGGGTACCAGCACCAAAGAAATGGAGAACAGTCCCAAAGCGCGAAGTCCTACCGCCAGCAACTGCAGCACCACCACAATGGCGGTAAACAAACCGATGCCAACCATGTTTTTTGTTTTCATATCCAATGACCTCCTGCTGCCGTTCCGCCCTTGCGGATACAGCGCAAATATACAGACCGAAGTCGGCTGAATACCATTATAGCAGAAATATGGCACTTTGCAAGGGGATTCAGCATGAATAATTTGGTCTGTCCTCGGCTTTGGGAATCATTCTTAACGCTTAAAACGTTCAATTTCAACTATCAATTCTTTACATTTCAGAAGATTGGGGGTATAATAAACAAAGCTATGTCTAAAGGAGAGAATTTATGACGTTTCTGAAGGAATTGCTGACCAATCCTTTTTTCATCACGCCCATCACCGCCTGGTTTATTGCCCAGCTGATGAAGGTGATTATCAATCTGATTGTCCGGAAAGAGCTGCTTTGGGAGCGCCTTGTAGGCGACGGCGGTATGCCCAGCGGTCACAGCGCCACGGTGGCGAGTCTTGCCATTGTGACAGCACTGATGAAAGGTCTTGGGTCTTTTGAATTTGCCGTTGCAGCCATTTTGGCCATTATCGTCTGCCACGATGCCACCGGCGTGCGGCAGGAAACCGGCAAGCAGTCCGTGGTCTTGAACGAGCTGATTGAAATTCTGGAATCCAAGGAGCTGCTGCCGGAAGTCAAGCTCAAGGAGCTGGTAGGTCACACGCCCCTGCAGGTGTTCATGGGCATCCTCACCGGCGTAGCCACCGCATTCGGTATGTATTATATCCTATTTATCTAAAAAGAAGGCGCAAATATGAAACCAACAGACAGCAAACAAGATAAAAGCAGATACCTCATGGGCAAAGCGCCGGTTGGCGTTGCCATTGTGAAAATGGCCATTCCCACCATCATTGCTTTCCTTATTAACTCCATATATTCTCTGGCAGATACCTATTTCGTCAGCGCTCTGGGCGTGGAGGCCACTGCCGCCGTTACGGTCAACGCATCGTTGGACCAGCTGATTATGATGTGCGGCTCGATGCTGGCCATCGGCGCAGGCAGCTATATTTCCCGGCTGCTGGGCGAGGGCAGGGATGAGAAAGCCAGTCAGGTGCTGTCCACCGGCTTTTTTGTGGCGCTGGGAATCGGCGGACTGCTTTTGATTTTCGGCAGCATCTTCATGGAGCCGATGATGCGGCTTCTGGGAGCGACGGACACCTGCCTGCCCTATTCCAAGGACTATGCCACCTATGTACTGCTGGCTGCCCCCTTTATGGCTACCAGCTTTGTCATGAATCAGTGTCTGCGCAACGAGGGCAGCTCTGTTTTGTCCATGGTGGGTATGAGCTTTGGCGGCGTTATCAATGTGCTTTTGGATTACTTAATGGTCCCCGGCTGCGAGGCTTTGGGCATTCCGGCAATGGGGGTGGTGGGCGCATCTCTGGCCACCGCCGTTTCCAAGGTCATCAGCTTCGTCATTCTGATCTTCCCCTATATCACCAGGCGCAGCGTTCTGCGTCTGTCGGTCAGACTGGTGCGCTTTTCCAAAGATATTATGGGTCAGATTGCCAGCGTTGGTTCTTCTTCGCTGTTTCGTAACGGTCTGGCGGTGGTCGCCGGCATTATACTCAACGACATCGCCGGCAATCTGGGCGACAGCGTGCTGGCGGGTATCGGCGTTTCCACAAAAATCATGATGTTCCCCTTCAGTATTATTCTGGGTTTTGGCACAGGCTTTCAGCCGGTGGCAGGCTTTAACTGGGGCGCAAAGCAGTATGACCGGGTGCAGCAGAGCTTCCGGTTCGGCGCCTGGACGGCGGTTCTGGGCTGCGTGGCTATGTGCGCAGTTTTGTTTGTGGGCGCGGAATATATCGTCAAAAGCTGGATGGGCATTACCGACGAAAAGGCCATCGAAATTTGCGTACTTTGCATCCGTCTGCAGTGCATTGCTTTGCCGGTCCACGGCTGGACTGCCATCGTCAATATGCTTTGCGCCGGACTGGGCAACGCCGGTGGCGCGCTGCTCATCGCCACCTCCCGGCAGGGCAGCTGCTTTATTCCCCTTCTGTATCCCATGACAGCCCTCTGGGGGGCTTACGGCGTGGCAGCGGTGCAATCCGTGGCGGACATTTTGAGTCTTGCCATCGCCCTGCCCATCTGCATTTATATGCTTAAAAAGATTAAGGCTGCGAAGCAGCAAAATGAAGAATGAAGAATTGATGTGTCGCTCCGCGACAAATTGATACGAGCAATTTTCAACGCTTACTTCACCTGGGGGGGTGCTTGGTTATGCCAAATAAGCAAGATTATATCGGCGTATTTGATTCCGGTATCGGCGGCATCAGCGTGCTGCGGGAGCTGGTCAAGGAATTGCCCGGAGAGAAGTTTTTATACTTTGGCGACTGCGCCAACGCTCCTTACGGCACGAAAACCACCCGGCAGGTCAGGGAATTGACTCTGGCGGCGGCGGAAAAGCTGTTTTCCCGGGGTGTTAAGGCGCTGGTAGTTGCCTGCAATACCGCCACCGCCGCGGCCATCGATATTCTCCGGGAAAAGCACCCGGGCGCCATCATCGTAGGCATTGAGCCGGCGGTAAAAGTAGCTTATGACCACTTCCCCAAGGGAACGGTAGGCGTTCTGGCCACCCCTGTGACCCTGCGGGAGGAGAAGTTTGCCCATCTGACGGAGCTTTTCCCCAAAATGGAAATTGTATCCATTCCCCTGCCCGGTTTGGTGGAGCTGATTGAAAAAGGGCAGAATCCGGAGTCCTTTTTGCGCCCCATCCTTGCCCCCTATCAAGGTAAGCTGGACGCGGTGGTTCTGGGCTGCACCCACTATCCGCTGGTTGCGCCGGTTATTCAGCGGATTTTAGGGGAAAACACCGTCCTTTTAGACGGCGCAGCAGGGGTTGCCCAACAGACCAGACGGCGGCTGCAGGCGGCAGACCTGCTCCGGGAAGGGGAAGGCTGCACCGTCTTTGAATCAAGCGCCGGGGGCGATTTTGAAAGCCGCTGCAGGGAACTGATGTAATTATTAAGGCGACCAAAGTTTGCCCGAAACACAAAGCGGACACCGAAATTCTTAACCCTTCATTTAAAATTGTTTTCCGGAGGAAATATCGTGAGCATTTATATGAACAATCTGTGCGCCGAGTGCTTTTACAAACGGTGGTTTCAGACGATTCGCAAATTCGGCACAGAGGAGCAGCAGACGGCAATTACCAAGGAAATTATGAATCTGTTCTCCCAGCGGCAAACCCCGGTGACCTCGGCGGAGCTGGGCATGCTGACGGACAAGGCAGTACGGGAGTATTTTGGTCTGGAAGCAGACCGGCTGAAGGAAGAAAAGGACTTTTCCAACCGGTTTGTGCTGGAACGGCTGGACACCATTGGCAGCAAGATCAACGCCCGGAAAGACCCGGTATTTGCGGCGCTGCAGTTTGCGATTTTGGGCAATTATCTGGACTTTTCCGCCCTGCAGGGGAAGCTCTCCTTTGAAGATTTGGAGCAGATGCTGGAAAACGCTCTGGAAATGGACCTTTCCGGGGATACCTACCGACAGTTTCGGGCGGATTTGGAAAAGGGCAAAAACCTGCTCTACATTACCGACAACGCCGGTGAGATCGTTTTCGACCGGCTTTTTGCCCAGCAGCTGAAAAAGTCCTACCCCCATCTGGAAATCACCTTTATGGTCCGGGGCGGACCTATGTCCAATGATGCCACCCGGGCAGATGCTGCGGCGGCGGGCATTACCTTTCCCGTCATAGACAGCGGCGCGGCGTTGGGGGGCATTTTGGAGGAGTTTATATCCCCGGAGGCAAAGGCGGCGCTGGACAGCGCTGACGTGATTATCGCCAAGGGCATGGGCAACACCGAATCGATGCTTGGCTGCGGAAGGAACGTGTACTACGGCTTTCTGGTCAAATGCTCCCGGTTTGAAGCGGTTTTCCAAAAGCCTTTGATGAGCCCCATGTTCGTCCGGGAACTGGGATAATAAACAATGAAAAGCCACGCAGTTGTTCCCAACTGCGCGGCTTTTTCTTATCTTCTGGTAATTTGTTCGCAGGTTTCCTGCACCAGCAAAAGGTCGGAAATAATGGAATTGGACACCAAAAACCCCTCCGGTGTCAAATGCCACCGGCCGTCATAGGTCTTTTGGGCCAGCCGTCGCTCCTGGAATTGACGCAGCGCCTTTTCCATCGGGGCAAAGGACAGCATAAACTTCCTTTCATACTCTGCCGGGTCCACACCGGAAACCAGCCGCAGGCGCATCATCAGATACTCTCCCGCCCGTTCCCGGTTGGGGATTTCCTGCACCTCCCGCAGGACCTGACCGCCGCTGCGAATGCCGTCGATATACCCCCGCAAATCCCGGACAATGGCAAACCGCCGTCCGGCAAAATCGGAGCTGGCATCGGGACCAAAGCCCAGATACTCCCCGCCGGTCCAGTACTTCAGATTGTGTCGGGAAACTTGTCCCTTGCGGCAGAAATTGGAAATTTCGTACTGACGGTAGCCGTGACTGCGCAGCACCTCAATGGCCTTCAGATACATATCTGCCTGCATATCGTCGTCAGCAAGGATATAGCAATCCCGGTACTTATGCAGTGGCGTACCCTCTTCAATTTTCAAGCCGTAGCAGCTGATATGCTCCGGCTGCAGGGTCAGCACGTTTTCCAGGGTTGCCACCCAGCTGTCCAGATCCTGACTGGGCAGACCGTACATCAGATCCACCGACAGATTCTGAAAGCCTGCCTTGCGGATACGCTCTACCGCTTTCACCGCCTGGGCATAGTTGTGGGGTCTGCCGATTTTCTTTAATATATCGTCATCATCGCTCTGAATCCCCAGACTGACCCGGGTAAAGCCTTCGCTGTGCAGCCGCCGGAGCAGCCGGTCAGACACGGAATCCGGATTGGCCTCAAAGGTAATCTCCGCCGTCCGGGCCACATCAAAGCTTTTGCGAATCACCGACAAAATCTGCGCCATACCCTCTGCTCCGAAAAAGCTGGGTGTGCCTCCGCCGAAGTAGACCGTGTCCACCAGATGCCGGGGCGCCAACGCCCCCGCCTCCCGGATGTGCGCGCAGACCGCATCCAGATACGCATCCATGACCCGGGGGTCCTTTGCCGTCAGGGAGTAAAAATCGCAATAGACGCACTTACTGCGGCAAAATGGCACGTGAATATAGATCCCCAAAGGGGTTTTGTTGTTTTTACCAAAAAAGAACATAGAAACCTCCGGCTTCAGTTGACAACCAGGAATTAAGAATTAAAAAATTCGGTATTTACTGACGCAAACGATGTTAATCGGTCGGCAAAACCGACACAGCCATTTTCATTCTTCTTTTTTCATCAGTCCTCATCGAGCTTAAGGACCGCCATAAACGCTTCGCTGGGCACAGAAACCGTACCGAAGGTGCGCATCCGCTTTTTGCCTTCCTTCTGCTTTTCCAGAAGCTTCTTTTTCCGTGTAATATCGCCGCCGTAGCACTTGGCCAGCACGTCCTTGCGCAGGGCCTTAATGGTCTCTCTGGCAATGATCTTGCCGCCGATGGCCGCCTGCACCGGAATTTCAAACTGCGCCCGGGGGATGTTGTCTTTCAGCTTTTCGCAGATCTTTCTGGCTCTGGGATAGGCGTTGTCCGCAAAGAGAATGAAGCTCAACGCATCCACCACATCGCCGTTAAGAAGAATATCCAGCTTCACCAGCCGGCTGTCCCGATAGCCAATTAGCTCATAGTCCAGACTGCCGTAACCCCGGGTCCGGGATTTTAAGGCGTCAAAGAAATCGTAAATAATCTCATTGAGGGGCATTTCGTAGTGCAGCTCCACCCGGTTGGCATCCAGATAGACCATGTCCTTAAACTCGCCCCGGCGGGAGGTGGCCAGATCCATCATGCCCCCCACATACTCCTGGGGTGCAATAAGGCTGATCTTCACAAAAGGCTCTTCCGCCCTGGCAATTTCCATGGGGTCGGGGTAATCCAGGGGGTTATCCACCATCAGCACCGTACCGTCGGTCTTGGTAATGCGATACACACGGTTGGGGGCGGTGGTAATGAGGTCCAGATTATACTCTCTTTCCAGTCGTTCCTGCATGATTTCCATGTGCAAAAGGCCCAAAAAGCCGCACCGGAAGCCAAAGCCCAGCGCAATGGAGCTTTCCAGCTCATAGGACATGGACGCGTCGTTCAGCTGCAGCTTTTCCAGCGCCTCCCGCAGGTCCTGGTACTTTGCGCCGTCTGCCGGATAAATGCCGGAATAGACCATCGGCTGCACCGGCCGGTAACCGGGCAGCGGCGCCTTTGCGCCGTTTTCCACGGTGGTAATGGTGTCACCCACCTGGGTGTCGGCAACGGACTTAATGGAGGCGGTGATGTAGCCAACCTCACCTGCGCCCAGCGCCTGCCCCGGCACAAGACCGGCAGGGCTCATTGTGCCCACTTCCACTACCTTATAAACCGCGCCGGTGGGCATCATTTTAATATCCATACCCGGGCGGACAACACCCTGCTTGGTCCGGGTGTAAACGATCACGCCCCGGTAGGCATCGTACTGGCTGTCGAAAATCAGCGCCTGCAGCGGCTCATTTCTGTCTCCGGTGCGAGTGGGTACGTCCTTGACGATCATCTCCAGCACCGCCGGAATGTTAATGCCGTTTTTGGCGGAAATCTCGGGACTTTCCTCGGCGGGAATACCGATAATATCCTCCACCTCTGCCTTCACCTCTTTGGGGCGGGCGGCAGGCAGGTCGATTTTGTTGATTACCGGCAAAACCTCCAGTCCTGCATCAATGGCAAGATAGGTGTTGGCAAGGGTCTGGGCCTCCACGCCCTGACTGGCATCCACCACCAGCACCGCGCCCTCACAGGCCGCCAAAGACCGGCTGACCTCATAGTTAAAGTCCACATGGCCGGGGGTGTCAATCAGGTTCAGGGCATAGACTTCTCCGTCTGCGGCGGTGTAGTTTAACTGCACGGCGGTAGCCTTAATGGTAATACCCCGTTCCTGCTCCAGCTCCATGGAGTCCAGAATCTGGGTGTTTTTCTGCCGGTTGTCCACAGCGTTACACTGCTCCAAAAGCCGGTCGGCCAGGGTAGACTTCCCGTGGTCAATATGGGCAATAATGGAAAAATTACGAATTTTAGAAAGCTCTGTCATTGTATAACCTCTGTATCATTGAAAAGGAAAGTAAGCGTTAAGAATTGTTATGTCCGCATCACAAACAAATTGAAACCGTCCGTTACGCTGACACGGAAATTTTTCATTCTTAATTTTTGATTTTTAATTATAATTGTATATTATACCGATTTTTGGTACAAAACGCAACCGTATGTTTTTGCACTTTTTCGGGAATACTGGACTGCAGAGCGACAAAAAGCGAGAAATTTAAAAAATTTTTGGCGGAAACCCTTGTCAAAATGCCGGAATCACGCTATAGTCTAACGGCAAAGACAAAAGGGGATGGTATTTTATGAGTACAAAGAAGATTCCTAAAACAATGGAAGAGCAGCAGGCCGCCCTGCAGGCGCTGATTGCCAAGGGTCAGAAGGAAGGCATGATTCGCGCCTCGGACTTGTCTGCAATTTTAGAAGGCATGGATATGTGTCCGGAGAAAATCGAGGAAATTTACGACCGGATGGACACCATGAATATTCAGGTCATCAGCAGCGAGCTGGACCTTGACCCGGACGATGACATGGATATTTCCCTGACCGACGATCTGGGCGAGGACATTGACCTGTCCTCTGTGGAGGACGAGGAGCTGGTAGACCCGGTGGGTCTGGCGGCAGAGTACAATCTGGACGACCCGGTGCGTATGTATCTGAAGGAAATCGGCCAGATTCGCCTGCTTTCCGCGGAGGAAGAAGTGGTGCTGGCAAAGCGCATTGCCGAGGGCGACCAGTACGCCAAAAACAAGCTCACGGAAGCCAACCTGCGACTGGTTGTTTCCATCGCCAAGAAATACAGTGGCCGCGGCCTGCACATTCTGGACCTGATTCAGGAGGGCAACACCGGCCTGATTCGCGCCGTTGATAAATTTGACTGGACAAAGGGAAACAAGTTCTCTACATATGCCACCTGGTGGATTCGGCAGGCCATCACCCGGGCCATTGCCGACCAGGCCCGGACCATTCGCGTACCGGTGCATATGGTAGAGGTGATTAACAAGGCCACCCGCTGCAACCGCAAGCTGGTGCAGGAGCTGGGCAAAGAGCCGACGGTGGAAGAAATCGCCGCCGAGCTGAATTTGCCGGTGGAGAAGATTATCGAGGCAAACCGCACCGCGGCAGACACCCTTTCTCTGGACACCCCGGTAGGCGACGAGGAAGACACCTCCATCGGTTCTTTCGTAGAGGACGAGCGTACCCCCGGCCCGGCCGATGCTACCTCCAACGCGCTCCTTGCCGAAGCATTGAAGGACATTCTGGACACCCTCACGGAACGGGAGGCAGATGTGCTGCGCATGCGTTTCGGCATGTACGACGGCCGCACGCACACGCTGGAAGAGGTAGGTCAGATTTTCGGCGTTACCCGTGAGCGTATCCGCCAGATTGAAAACAAGGCCATTCGCAAGCTGCGCCACCCCAGCCGCGCCAAGAAGATTAAGGACTTTTACTGCTAAAACAAGGTAACCGCATAAACGGTACGCAGATATTATGCGCGCAAGGCAGGAACTGTCCACCGCAAATAAAAAAGCACCCATCGAGGCGCACTCCGTAAGGAAGTGCGCCTCAGTTATATTCGCCTGACGGCGAGTGATATTGCTTCGCAGTTATATTATGCTACGCATAGTGATATTGCCCTTCGGGCAGTTTAAATGGCGAATATAATATCACTGAAACCATAAGGTTTCAATATAACTTTTGCTTTTGGCAAAAATATCACTGCAAACGACAGTTTGCAATATAACTTTACCAATCGAAAAAGAAAACTTGTTTTTTCGGCAAGTATTTACCTTTCTCAAAGTATGTAACCCACTATGACACTTTCACAGCCTTTGTGTAAAGTGTCATTTGTTTTGTTGAGATAAAAACCGAGGGAGACGACTTCTTTACGAAGTGTCTCCCTCAGGGTGCTTTTTTATTTGAGAAATTGACTGTAGCCTTTTCCGTATTGCACGCACTGGGAAATGCGGCTTAAGGTGGCAGAGGAAATATCCGTCTGGCTTGTAATCTGGGCGTAGGTCTTGCCCTGAAGCAGCAGCTTTGCAGCATACAGCCGTTCGGCCATATTCTCCACCTCCCGGCGGGTACACAGGTCGGCAAAGAGATTTGCGCAAGCCTCCGGCGATTCCATCGATGCGATCAGCTGAAACAACGCCAGGATTTTCTCGTCCTTATGTTCCATACCTTCCCCCCTTAAAAGCTTTCTGTGACCTGCAAAAAGGCTTTGGTCTTTTCACTTTGGGGGTTGCCGAACACCTGCTCCGGAGGTCCTATTTCCTCAATGACACCGTCGGCCATATAAATGACCACATCGGCAACGGACCGGGCAAACTCCATTTCATGGGTCACCACCACCATGGTGCTGTCGGCGCTTTTCAGGCCTTTAATGACCCGCAAAACCTCCCCGGTCAGCTCCGGGTCCAGCGCAGAGGTAGGCTCGTCAAAGCACAGCACCTCCGGCTGCATCGCCAGCGCCCTTGCAATGGCCACCCGCTGCTGCTGACCGCCGGAGAGCTGATAGGGATAGCTTTCCAGCTTGTCGGCAAGTCCCACCCGCTGCAAAAGGGCCTTGCCCTGCTCTTCCAGCTGGGTTCGGCTGCCCTTTTTCAAAAGGGTCGGGGCAAGGAGGACGTTTTCCAGCGCATTATACTGGGGAAACAGATTGAAATTCTGAAAAACCAGACCAAAATGCAGCCGGTTTTCCCGAAGCTGCTCATCACTGTACTTCTGTCCGGGGGCAAACAGCGTCTTGCCACCCACCAGAATTTCGCCGGCATCGGGGGTTTCCAGGAAATTTAAGCACCGCAAAAGGGTCGTCTTACCGCTGCCCGAGGAGCCAATAATCACCAGCACCTGTCCCTTTTCCAGAGAAAAGCTGACATCCTTTAAAACCTTTGTCTTACCAAAGGATTTCTTAATATTCTTAACCTCTAATACGCTCATAGTAAGCAACGGGAAGCCGAACGCCGACAGCTCCACCGCAGTCCTTTCACTTGTATTTTTCTTTA
The DNA here is from genome assembly GCA_045658385.1 of Faecousia sp. Classification (GTDB taxonomy): domain Bacteria; phylum Bacillota; class Clostridia; order Oscillospirales; family Oscillospiraceae; genus Faecousia. The sequence goes on along the minus strand of JAZOUW010000024.1, from coordinate 4,920 downwards.
TCTTCCTTGCCTTGCGTTAGCAAGGCTGCGTCATCTGCACAAAAATCCAATGCAAAAATCCTTGCGGTGGAGTGCTGTGCAGTTTTCACGCAGCAGCTTTTCGTCAAGACAAGTAAAATCACGCAGGGAATACCCGTTGGTATTTTCAAGGGATTTTCCGCCGTATTGGCGGAAAGCCGCCCGTGAAAACCTATCGGAGTTCGGCTTCCCGTTGCTTTAACTCCTGAAATAGCTGAGTTTCTTTTCCAGGCCGCCCAGCAAAATGGTGAGCAGTCCCACAAACAGCAGGTAGAACACGCCGGTGTAGAACAGCGGCCAGACCATCGCCTTGGTAGCGGCCAGCTCGTTGGCCTGCTTGATAATTTCGCAAACCACGATACAGTTGGCAAGCGCCGTGTCCTTAATCAGCGTGATAATTTCGTTGGACATAGGCGGCACGATTCGCTGAATCACCTGCTTAAGGACGATCTTCCGGAAGATCTGTCCCTTGGTCAGACCCAGCACATAGCCCGCCTCATACTGCCCCTTGGAAATGCTCTCAATGCCGCCCCGGTAGATTTCGGAGAAGTAGCAGGCGTAGTTGATGGTAAAGGCAATGAGCACCGCGGTGATACGCCCTGCATCCTGCACGCCGTAGGTCAAAAAGAAGTACCGGTCCACCTGGGAAAACAGCGGTTTCTGGAACAAAAGACCCGGCACGTAATAAATAATAAAGATCTGCAGCATCAGCGGTACGCCCCGGATAATCCACACAAAGACCTTGGAAACAGCCTTCAGGGGCTTGAACTTACTCATGGAGCAGAACGCAATGGGCAGACCCAACGGCGCGCCGCAAGCCAGCGTCACTGCGAAGATCAGCAGCGATATTTTGAAGCCCTCCCACAGAAAGGCCGTAACTTCCATAAATGACATAGTAATACTCCGTTAAATGTAAAATTAAAAATTAAGAATGCCTAATGATCGCCGCGTTACGCTGCGCTGCCGCCGACAGATACAGCGCCCCAAACAGAGTCGGCAATTCGATGGTTTGCCATGCGGGGGCTTATCGTCCCCGACTGTCCGCAAAATCTTAATTCTTAATTCTAAATTCATAATTGCAGACCATTAGGGGCCCGAAGGCCCCCTGGTCATTAAATTACTTCTGATCAGAAAAATCCGTAATGGCGGTGGTGGCAACGCCGTACTTTTCCGCCAGCTTTGCAATGGTGCCGTCCTTTGCCAAAGCTTCCAGCTGCTCATTGACTTCCTTCATCAGGGGGTTGCCCTTCTTGAAGCCGATGGCGTAGTACTCTACATCGCTGGACAGCTCCTCAACGATCTGCAGGTTTTCGTAATCGCCCTTGCCCACGTAGCTCTTTGCCAGCTGGGAGTCAACGATTGCAAAATCAGCCGTACCTGCGTTGACCTCGAAGATGCACTTGGTCTGGACATCAAAGCCCTTGATGGTTGCGCCTTCGAACTCTGCGCCGTAGCTTTCACCGGCGGAACCGGCTTCTGCAGCGCCCATCTTGCCATCCAGGTCTGCAGCGACAGCGATGCCGGAATCCTTCTTCACAACCACAGCCTGTCGGTTTTCCATGTAGTTGTAGGAGAAATCAACCTTGTCGGCTCTCTGCACGCCGTCGTCGTCAGCGCAGTTGGCGGTGAAGCCGTTCCATACGCAGTCGATGGCATCGGCGTTCAGGTCGGTGTATTTGCTTTCCCACTTGATTTCCTGGAAGAGAACTTCATAACCCAGCTTTGCGAACACGGCTTCTGCCAGCTCGGTGTCGTAGCCGATAAGCTTGTTGTTTTCGTCAAAGTAGTTCATGGGCTCGTAAATGGTGTAGCCAACTACGATGATTCTCTTATCGGTGTCTTCCGTGGTACCTGCGGTGTTGTCGGGTGTGCCCTGCTGGGCGCAGCCTGCGAAGCAAGCAACAGCCATCAGCGCTGCCAAAAAGAGTGCGATATACTTTTTCATAACGATTTTCCTTTCTTGTTTGCCGGTACTACCCGGCGTTGGTTTTGTTTGATGGGGACATTATACTTTATCGCTTTAGTTTTGTAAAGTGTTATTTTGCATTTTTTACCACATTCGTATACATGCACAAAAGCCGCCGTTCCTTTACCGCTTCACTTTGGTAAAGCACCACAAAACCCTATATCGTTTCGTCAGGAGGCGCTTTGATGTGCTACAGCCGATTCCTTATCAATGATACATAAAAAAAGCCGCCCAAGAGGCGCACTCCGTAAGGAAGTGCGCCTCAGTTATATTCGCCTGACGGCGAGTGATATTGCTTCGCAGTGATATGATGCTATGCATCGTGATATTGTCCTTCGGACAGTTTTGGAGGCGAATATAATATCACTGAAACTATAGGTTTCAATATCACTTTGCCGACAGGCAAAATATCACTGTGAGACCTGTCTCACAATATCACTTGTTTTTTGAGTCAGGTCAATTCTTATGAATATCTCCTCGTTACGCGCCTTTTGAAAGTGCGTAACCCACTATGACACTTTCAAACTGAAAGCGTCAGCTTTTATATAAAAGGAAATTGGGAGAAACTTCTTTACGAAGTTTCTCCCAAGGCGGCTTTTTATTAAAACTTTGGAAGCTTGGCAAAGGCCTTTTCCAATTCCTCGTCGGAGGGGGTGTAGTCCACCATCTGACCGTTGTGGAACTTTTCATAGGCGTACATATCAAAGTAGCCGGTGCCGGTCAGACCAAAGACGATGGTCTTTTCCTCGCCGGTCTCCTTGCATTTCAGGGCCTCGTCAATCGCCACCCGGATGGCGTGGCTGCTTTCCGGGGCAGGCAAAATGCCCTCAACGCGGGCAAAATACTCCGCCGCCTCAAAGACCTTGGTCTGGGGAACGGTGACCGCTTCCATCAAACCGTCGTCATACAGCTGGGAAAGGGTGGCGCTCATGCCGTGATACCGCAATCCGCCTGCATGGTTAGGCGCGGGGATAAAGCCGCTGCCCAAGGTATACATTTTCTGTAAGGGGCAAACCTTGCCGGTGTCGCAGTAGTCGTAAACGAACTTGCCTCTGGACAAGCTGGGACAAGATGCCGGCTCAACGGCAATAAACCGGTAGTCCGCTTCTCCCCGCAGCTTCTGCCCCATAAAGGGCGCGATCAGACCGCCCAGATTGGAGCCGCCGCCGGCGCAACCGATAATAATGTCCGCCTTTTCGCCGTACTTTTCCAGCGCCGTCAAGGTTTCCAGACCGATAACACTCTGGTGGAGCATGACTTGATTCATCACACTGCCCAGAACATACCGGTAGCCTTCCGTCTTGGATGCCACTTCCACCGCTTCGGAAATGGCGCAGCCCAAAGAGCCGGAGGTGCCGGGGTGTTCTGCCAGAATCCGCTGACCCACCTCCGTATCCATAGAGGGCGAGGGGGTAACCGACGCGCCATAGGTACGCATCACTTCCCGACGGAAGGGCTTTTGCTCATAAGAGCATTTGACCATATACACCTTGCAGTCCAGACCAAAGTAACTGCAGCCCATAGACAGGGCCGTACCCCACTGACCGGCGCCGGTCTCGGTGGTCACGCCCTTCAGGCCCTGCTTTTTGGCGTAATAGGCCTGGGCAATAGCGGAATTGAGCTTATGGGAGCCGGAGGTGTTGTTACCCTCGAACTTATAGTAAATCTTGGCGGGGGTCTGAAGCTTTTCCTCCAGACAGTAGGCCCGAATCAACGGCGCGGGGCGATACATCTTATAAAAGTCCCGGATTTCTTCCGGAATCTCAATAAACGCGCTGGTCTCGTCCAGCTCCTGCTTGACCAGCTCCTTGCAAAACACCTGCTCCAATTCCTCTGCCGTCATCGGCTGAAAGGTTTCGGGATTTAACAGCGGCGCCGGTTTGTTGACCATATCCGCCCGGAGATTATACCATGCCTTTGGCAACTCCTCCTCGCTTAAATATATCTTGTAAGGTATCTTCTTTTCCATAACGGCATCTCCCTTCAGAGAATGAAAATATATCGTAGGGGCGCGCTGCGTTCGCCGCGGGTGGCCGAAGGACCCCCCTACGAAATTATTAACGCTAAAAACAAAAAACCTGTCCTAGCATTACGCTGGGACAGATTAACTCTGCGGTGCCACCCGGCTTGGCGCAAAAACGCCCACTTTGCGCATACAATCATATGCTGACGTTTTGTAACGGAGTGTCTGCTCCGGCGCACATACTCGTTTCCTTTCTGATTGCCCTTGAAAGTCCATTCGGCCAAAACCTGCTCACTGCAATCCCACCGCCTGCAGCTCTCTACACAGCCCAGTCAAAGCCTACTTACTCTTTCGCAACGGTTTTCTCTATTATATGCCCCGAAATTCCATTTGTCAAGACCGCACAGCAGCGGCAGGAAAAAAGGGCGAATTGCTTGCAGGTGCGACCTTTGGCGGCCTCTGCTATCCACTGTCAACTAAAAAAGCCACCCCGCAGGGTGGCTTTTCAGCGTGTCAAAGAAACCCCAAACCGCCAAAACACAGAGCATAAATATGTCTTGTTTTTTCAGCTTTCCACACGAGGGAACGGTGGCAAAATCTTTGATTCTTGACGGATAAGGTGTAAAAAGCTTGCTGCGCAAGGTGTTTTGGCTTACTGCACAACGCTCCCCTCTCGAGTATCCACATACACTTCGGGGTCGCGTTGCTTGTCTTGGCGGCTTTATTGACAGACTGAAGCGCACCGAAATTCTTTTCGGTGCGCTTCTTTTTTTTGATATGAAGACCCAGTACAAAACGGGAAAAAACCTTGGTATACCTGGGTTTTTGCCTGGTGTCCATCCAAAATAAGTCACAAAAAAAGGGGAAGTTATGGGGAAAAAGGTTGGAGCCCAGGGAAGCGCATTATTCAAAATACCGTGGTATACTGTTACCGTGAGAATTGCGGGAAGCGACCCAAGGAAAGGAGGTCCCA
>JAZOUW010000023.1:0-31329 GCA_045658385.1 Faecousia sp. | reverse complement strand
ACCAAGAAAACGCAACTTTTGAGAATTGCCTCTAAAGCTGCGTTTTTTGTTCTTTTTAGCAATATTTTTCCAGCTGTCCCCGCGTATCGAGTAGTGCTCCCGTTCAACGAGTTGATATAGCCGTGTAACGAGTTGCATTGCCGTGTAACGAGTTGCAAGGCGTGTAACGAGTCAATATATGCTGCCACCGCAAAGTGATCTTCCAGAAATCTATGGCACAAAATTTTTGCAAAGCAGTGAACAAAGGCGAGTATGCCAGACACCTGATTTCCGGGCATCACAAGGCGATAATAGATATAGTAAATAGGGATACAACTACAAAATGATGGATTTTTGATGTGGGGTTAATGGCAATATAAGTGTTGCAATTTGTCGAAATTTGCCATATAATTATTTTATGAATGTTTATTCATTTATCCCACAAGTATAGAAAAATTCAAAGGGGGACTTAACCATGGCTTTGTTCAGCAGCAACAATCCCAAAGAAAAGCAGCATTCCGGTATCCTCGGTGCATTTTCCGTAGATGTAATCAAGTGGGAGCCGGAGACCGATGCAGAGGCTTCTGTAATCGTTCACAAGTTTGAGTATGAGGATTTTCCTAACGGATCCTATTTGATTGTTGGACCTTCCCAGATGGCAATCTTCACAAACAATATGAACGCTGCCAGCTCCCTGGGTGATGCAGGCGCAGGTCAGTCTCAAGTTACGACCTTTGTAGGTCCGTGCAAAATCAAGCTGGAGACCGGTGATAGCAGATTTGCTCCCTTCCGCAATATCTCTCATGCACTGACCGGTGGCGAATCCGCTTTCCATAGTACAGTTTACTTTGTGAACACTACATATCTGAATGACCTTTCTTGGGGCACTCAGGCACCTGTTGTGGTTGTAGATCCTGAAGAGGATGTAAATGTTCATGTACGTGCGTTTGGTTTGTTCGGCGTTCACATTGAGCAGGTGGATACCAGCCGTGCTGAGTTGCAGGCAAGAAAGTTCCTGCAGAAAATCGTAGGAACACGGGCCGACTACACCAGAGATGAGTTGGTCACCTTTATGCGTGCCAAGATTCTGGAATATGTACCCAATCTTCTGGCGAACAATATTATCCGCCAGAATATCAGTGTTCTGAAAATCAGTGCATACCTCTCTGAGTTCTCCACAACCATCTGTGAGGCACTGCGTGATCACTTTGATGAGTTTGGCCTGACGCTGGATAATTTCTCTTTCCACAGCATCAATGTGCCGGATGAGGATCTCAGAATCATTAATGAGGCTAAGATTCAGAGAAAGAAAGATCAGATCGAAGCCGAAGGCACAGCAGCCAAGATGGATATCGAATCTGCTGCACGTGCTCGTATGCGTGAGCGTGAAGGCTATACATATCAGCAGGAGCATTCCTTCGATGTTATGAAGGCTGCTGCTCAAAATGAAGGTACCGCATCTAATCTGATGGGTGCAGGTATGGGTCTGGGTATGGGCTTCGGTGTCGGTGGCGCTTTTGGTGCCGGTATGAGCAATATCGCACAGAATACTATCGGTGCAGTAAATAATGCACCCGTTCAAAATGCCCCGGCACAAGGTAATGCTTGTCCTAAGTGTGGTGCCGCCTGTGGCCCTGATGCAAAGTTCTGCTTGAATTGTGGCGAGAAGTTGGGCGTTGCAGGTGCTGCTTGCCCTGAGTGCGGAGCAGCACTTCCCGCTGGAGCAAAATTCTGTGCAAACTGCGGTCATAAGTTGGAGTCTGCTTGTCCCAATTGCGGAAACAAGTTGGCACCGGGTGCAAAATTCTGTCCTGAGTGTGGCACGAAGATTTAAGGCAAGGGGGTCATCTTATGAAAAAGACATCTACTCTCGCTATTACAATTGCAATACTCGGTTTGGTTTGGGTTTTTGCAATTGCAGCTTACACGATGTTGTTTGAACTGCCCTGGCTATGCTGGGGAAGTATCACCTGTACCGTTATCGCAATCATTGCTGCAGAGGTCTATCTGCTAGGATTCAGAAAAGATCCCGGTGAGCAAGGCACCGAGCCCGGTGCGTTGGGTATCATTTTTACAATTAGTTTTCTTCTGATTACTGTACTTCTTAACAGTGTGTTTGTTCTGCTGAGATGCGGTGATTTTAACTGGGTGCTGTTAACGCTGAACTTGCTGGCGATTGCATGCTATATTGTTCTGCTTCTTTGGGTTGAGCAGTCTGCTGCTCGGCTTGCACGGCAGCTTGAAAAAACAGAGCAGAAAACTGCACCTTCCATTAACATTGGAAGAAAGCTGGGCGAGCTGCTGGCAATTACAGAAGATGCAGAGATCAGAGCCAAGCTTCTCAAACTGAAAGAAGCTGTTGACTATGGTACCAACATCTCTACCAATGCAACCTCTGAGAAAGAATACCAGATGGGTGCGCAGTTGGATGAACTTGCACAGCTGACCATTGCACGTGCAGATCGACTGATTATTCTGAACAAGGTCGAAGCAGCAGAAATGACTTGGAAAATGCGTAGCAGCACGGCTTCCTCCGTCAGATAACAAAGTGAGGATCAGGATATGGATTTAGAGGGACTGCAATGTCACGGCTGTGGCAGTACCAATGTAACATTTGATCCTAAACGGAGAATATTGAGCTGCAATCAGTGTGGAAAGGAAGAATATTATTCCCGGTCAACACTGAATGCCAATGGCAAGGTTGTTTATGCCCGCCGGAACGCAATCCATTTTTTCAAAGAAGGCAGAATGGATGATGCCAAGCATTATGCCATGGAGGTTTTAAACATCTCTATGGATAATGCTCCTGCAATGTACATATTGGCATATTACGACGAATTTACTGCTAGAAAACCGGATTCTATGCGGATGTTTTTTGAGCAGATTATGGATGTAGCGCTGGAATATGATGAGGTGCGTGATATCTGCAGCTTAATTATGGGTTCAGCCTACAATCTGGCTGATTTTGAAGAACAGGTTATTCAGCTGATTGCTGTGAATATGCAATCGCCGGATGATGCAAGAGAGCTGTGTACGGTAATTGATACGATTTGTCCGTTCTTGATTTCCAAGCGCACCTCTGCCGGTTACCTTACAGATAATCTTGTAGATATGTACCGGGAACTAGCTGAACACTGCGGCATTCCTAAAACCTGTTTTGCGTTGCTGAAATCAATTGAAACCAATCCGGATTCTCCGTATGTTGGACAGAGTTTCTACTTAAAAGCAAAAGTTCGTTATTTCTACGATAACTATGTTGTTAATGTTGGCAAGGTCATTCGTGCAATGAATGATGCCAACCTGAAAGCAAAATTTGTTGGGGCATACGAAAACAAGTGTCAGCAATATAAAGCTGATGCAGGTATGTCGTAACACAAAAGAGGAGAAGTAGATATGGGAAATGTAGTTACAACCGCAATTAACCTTGCTCCGTTAGAGCGTCGCCTGGATAAGGTTGCAGAGGCTACTAACCGAATTGAGCGAGAACTAACGCAAACCAATAATCGCCTAGGTCAAGTAACAGAAGAACTGAGCGAGTTAAGCCATGAACTGAATGCGCTGAAGGATTCTTTCAATCGCTTTATGGATGATTCCAAGAAGGCGACCACCTTGCAGAAGGCTGCAACCGAGTTGATTCGTGTTCGTCAGGAGTTGGAGCAGAACTTTGGAGGATACAAGATCGTCAGAGAAACTATGCTTGGCGTATTGCAGGCAACTGACCTTGCACTGGTCAAGAAGACCACAATTTCTCAGGTTACTGAAGAACTGATGCTCTCCACTCCTGATTACTGGCTTGCTCCTTGCTTGGTTGCTGTTGCAGCGTGGATCGGCAATGACAGAGATTTGGCTAACCGCGCAATCAAGGAAGCTGTCAAGCGTGACGAGGAAAAGACTGCTTTGGCAATGGCTCTTATCTGCCGACGTAACAATAGAACAGATACCTGCTTTGAGTGGCTGTCTATCTATTTTGCACATCAGAGCGCAGAGCATTTCACAGAGAGCAACTTTACATATCTCAATGCTTATCTGAACGGCGTGTTTGGCCCGGACGAAAAGCATATGTGCGAGGACTATGTCGCTAAGTGGCTGCGTGAAATTCAGAGCAATGGTGCTGATTTTGAACAGCGGCAAACTGAGATCTGGCGCGAGTATTGTAAGAATTTTACTGTGGATCTGGAAGGTCAGTTCCCTGAGATGAGTGGCAGTGTGCGTGAATATGCTGAAATTGCTGCATATGTGAGCCGTATCAATTCTGTTGGCCGCATCTCCGATAAGTTCTCCAGCATGAAGAACATCACTGTTGAAGAAGAAAAACTGAAGAAGGATATCGACCAGACATTGGTGTCTTTGATTAGCAGATGCGACGAAAAAGAAGAGCCTCTGCGTAAAGAGGAAAGATATCTGCAGGCAATCCGTTACTTTGACGGTGATACCGATGCCGCCAAGCGCTCTGTTCTGGAGGCAGATCGCAAGCGTACAGAAGAGACCATTGACTTGGTTAGCCAGATGACAAACATCATTATTAACCGAGAAGATGCTCGTCCTTCTGAGCGGAAGACCTCTGTTAACTTCTTGAGCAGTTACATTCGTAGTGGCTTCCAAGAATATATGGCAGAAAAAAAGCCGGAATTCCCCGAACAGATCACATTGAATGTGGATACCTGGTCCGGCACTACTTCCGATGGTGCAAATGCTGATGAATTGCAGCGCGGTTATGAGCTGCATATGCAGCAAGAGCGGCAAGAGAAGCTGGCTACTGTAAAGATGGACAAGCCGAAACAGCGTAAGATCCTTGCTGGCGTCATCGGTGGCATTAGCTTGATTTTCTTGTTCCTGTTTGCACCTTTGGGTATTATGGGCTTGATTGGTGCTGGCGTGTGCTTCTTTACATCCGGAAGTGTTGAAAAAGCCAATCAGCAGCAGATTTCCAACATCAATGCGGAGTATGATGCCAAAATTGCGGCAGGCAAGAAGAAAATCGATGACATCCTTACGGAATGGAAGAAGGCAAAGACGATTGTTGATAGCTACGAGAACGGCGCTATCCCTGACGTTGTGGCATAAATCGGAGGTAGTGATATGACAGATATGAATTTGGCAAATGAGTTTAGCGAATTTGAAGAACTCGAGGCGATGTTTGGTCAGGATACTTCCGACCTTGCCAAAATGGAAAAGGTTATGCTGACCCAAAATCTTGAGGGCTTTGCAAGCTGCTTCCCTGAGTGGGATCTGCATCCTCCCGTCGGAAAATAAGCAAACGTATATAACAGTAATGAGGCCAACCGGAAACGGTTGGCCTCACTATTTTTACCAGGAAATGTCGTTGTACGGGGTATTTTCTACGCCTTCGGAATTAAGTTTTGCAACCATTTTGTTTAGTACGGGCATCCAAAGATTCTTGAACCACGTAGTGTCTCCGAACAACTTAACAAGGGTTGGACTTACCACATAGTAAAGACGAATGAAAGCTCGGCCATACCAAGATACAGCTAAAGAGTTATCGCGGAAACGGCGCAGTGTCCATACCTCAGGGCAATCATAGGAGCCGTAGACAGCAGTAGCGACATAACAACCGCCATTAGATGTTGTATTACCGGAGGGTATCATTGCTTGTGGCTGGTGGAAGTTAATTGTTTCAAAGTGATCTGCGATATCTTTTGCTTCTTTTAAACCAAGACCGGAGAACTCTCGAATTAGTTTAATGGCATTTAATTTCTCACCGGTTCCTATGTAGTGACGGACCTGCTCAAACTGTTCTCTGGTAACACATGCCTGACCGAAGTATAGATTAGACATTTGCTCCAACTTGCTTAAAGCCACTTGGTTTGTAGCTTCGATATCCAGAACACGATTGTAATATTCCTTAGCTTTTTCAAAGTCTCCTTGAGCTTCGAATTGTTCTGCACGGAGAAGGAGGTTTTCGGCGCTTAAACCGGACACGTTGATTGTTGCGTTGGAAATATTCATATTGTTGGTGATGTGATAGTTGTTTATTGCCTTTTCTGTAACAAAGGCAGTTCCACAATAATGGCAGATATTTGCTTCTTTTGTGTCATCAACCTTAACGATGGCACCACATTGTGTACATTGAGCGGGAACTAATGGCATAGAGATACCTCCAAACTTCTGTATTTTCTTAATTATAACAGAATAAGACAATAATGGCAATAGAAATGACTTAGCATATGATATTGACTTTACCGGCAGCAACAAGAGGTACATACAATAACTTGTTGATACTTATTTGTAATATGGTATAATGGTAAACAGAAAACCTTGTATTATTATATTACACTAACTATGAACGCAATTAGACAGAGATAAGAGGGACTATCTATGGACAATTCATATACTTCTCGTATGGAAGATGCTATATGGCAAAATAACTTCGCACCGGAGGAGTGTGAAGATTTTCAAGGCGTAATTGAATATCTGAACAGCAAGGATTTTCGTTCCTTTGGCGAGGGGCTTTCTGCGTTGATTTACAAGAAATATCCCAACAAAGCGGATATGCCTGCATTAGATATTTTGAAGGTATGCTGTGCTGAGCGCAGTGTTGATATTGGTGAGATCGGTTCTGTCAACACTCTCAAGGGATGGTTTTATAAACAGGCAGAGGGTCCTAAGAAGGGCGAAGGCGAAAGACAAAGAATCTTTGCCATAGCATTTGCATTGGGTTTCACCATTGAAGAAACTATAGAACTTTTTAACAAAGTGCATCTGGATCGTGCCTTCAATTTCCGCAACCCCAAGGAGTGCATATATTATCATTGCTTGAAAAATGGTTTGTCTTATCAGGATGCGCAAGCAATGATTGCACAAATTGCAATTGTTAGCGATGATGCAACCGATGCGACGCAGTATACATCTGTTGTTACAGCTGCAGTAGATGCTTCGGATTCAGCGGCACTGATTCAGTATATCAACAGCCATCCTCATAATTTTTCGATCAATATCATCTCGGCTAAGCAGCAGAGAGAAAGATTGGTTGCTCAAGCAATTGAGGATGTCAGGACCGAGTGCCAGTATGAGCGTTTTCGTGATTGTTCTTTATACCGGAAAATAAATGGCACCACATCACAAGAGTTAAAAAACATCTCTGTCAACGAAATGCTCGAACATATTACTGGCTTAAATATGGATAAGTCTACGGGAACTTCTTCTATGTTTAAGAACAAAGAACTCCCGAAATATCTCAAAAGACTGCTTCCGCAAGCGCATATGTTCTCTAATGCGCGGGAGTGTACCCCGGATGAAATGAGACGGGTAATTATATTTTTGTACTCCTACTATTTCTGGTGCAGAATGCAGTACAAGGGTTTTCAAAAGGGTGCCAGCGTCGACGACATCGGCTTTGACGATTATGTAGAGGAGATGGATAACCTATTGTTCTCCCTTGGTTTTGGAAAACTGTATCCCGGCAATCCCCACGATTGGATGTATTGCTATTGCACCACCGCTGAATACCCATTAGACACCTTCCGTGAACTTCTCGGCGAAGTGCTGGAATACAGCGAATAAAACCGTCAACGAAAATTACAGCTTGAAAATCTCGCCTGCTACAATGAGCCCATCAGAAAGAATGGAGGCACATTATGGGAACCATCAAATTCAAAGTTCTAAATGATTATGGCTCATTGGGAGGCTCGGACTCTGCATATTTTCGTTTTATTGATTGGAACGGATTTGAAAAGTATGACATCCGTCGTTGGAGTGAAGATGGAACAGAGCCCTTCAAAGGCATTACGCTCAACGAAGATGAACTGGAAACTCTTTACGATCTGCTTGAAAAAGCGCTTCATACATCCAAAAACAAAAACCCGATCCACACAGTAAAACTGGGTAAGGCAACAGCAAAGATCCTGAACACCTTCGGTACTTTTGCAGAAAGCGGAGATTTGAGCAAACAGATCAACTATATCAGTTGGGGCTATGGCGCAAAGTATGACCTCCGCCCCTGGAGTGAGGATTTCTCGGTCTGCGGCAAAGGTCTTACACTGACAGAGGCACAGTGCCAAAAGCTGTTGGAACTGATTGGTGGAGTTGTTGGCAACAACATCCAGTATGGCATTGCTTTTGAGGACTTTGTTGTTCGCAGCAATACTTTCCGTTGTAACCACGGACATACCATCGATCCTCTGCGTGCATTGATCTCCGTGCTTCGTTATGATGGTACGGTAGTCAATCAAGAGGTTTCTGCTGGATATTGCCGACAGTGTAATTGCTATTTTATTTTGGAAGCAGACTATCAACGACTCAGAAGGAGTGGTCTTCCTCTTTGCCGGCAAATTACAGAAAAAACTTACCGAGACAAAGATTTGGCACCATTCTCGGGTGAAGAACTGAACCCAGAATCCGTATTACACAGCGTAGGCTATAACGTAAATGCAACTGAGGATTTAAGCAGCCATCAGCGACAAGATATTCTGTCCTTTGTGGTAGAAAGCGGACTGTATACCATCGCAGGTGTTTGCAGCCATATCGATTGGTTGATTGATAAAAATTCCCGGGTAACGAATAGAAATATGCAGCCTGCCATCTCTAAGTGGATGGAGGATCGAGCCTATATCAGCAAATATAAAATCGGAACGCGGCCTATGGTAGGCGTGCGTTCCTTAAAAGGAAGGAGTGTGCGGTAATATGGGAAGAATTGTTTTAGAAAACGGCACTGTTGTCACCGGCGATCAAGCCTATATTATTGACGGTATCGCTGGCGAAGGTGCCAACTGCATCGTGTATTCCGCACACTATTTGGACAACGCAGGGTATAGCCATGCAGTTCTGCTGAAAGAGTGCTATCCCCACGCCTCTGATATTATTCGCACAGGAGATACCCTGTCCTGGGCAGACAACGCAGAACAGAGCCGGGATCTGGCGGCATTTGAAGATGCCTACAAAAAGTTAATGCAGGCGCAGAACAGCGAAAAGAATCGTAATAGCACGGTGGTTGCGTTCCAGATATTCAACGCCAATGGCACGATCTATTCTGTCGTGCATAAGGATATCGGCATTACCTATGACAAAGAAGCCGGCAAAAATTTGCTGGAGAATCTGGAAACCGTGTTGGCGTTGACAAAGGCAGTGAAGAACTACCATGACAACGGATATCTTCATTTGGATATCAAACCCAGCAATTTTTTGGTGATTCCTGAAACACGGCAACTGGTAAAGCTGTTCGATTTGGATACCGTTATGTCTAAGAAGGAAATTGCCACGGCACATTGCATTCCTTACTCAGAAAATTGGGCTGCGCCAGAGCAGCTTCAGGGACAGCGGGATAAAATCTGTGAAGCCACGGATTTATATGCCATTGGCGCCATTCTTTTCGAGAAGGTTATGGGCCGCAAAGTGGAGCAGCAGGATTGTGGCATATTTGCCAATTGGTCTTTTGATGAATCCTGCTTTGATGGTGTTAATCCTAAGATTAAACGCCTGCTGTGTAATATATTACGGAAAACATTGGCGGTTTCCGTTGGAAGGCGCTATCGGTCTGCAGCAGAAATGATTGTAGATTTGGAGAAAGCTGTTGACATCCTTAATGCAGGCCAACCTTTCTTGGTGTCAGATTGCCCAAGCAATACCGGTTATATGGTTGGTCGCGGTGGAGATATAGAGAGTATTCGTCAGGCTTTTTCCTCCGGTGCCAAAGCGGTATTCTTACATGGTGATGCTGGTATTGGAAAAAGCACTCTAGCGATAGCCTACAGCAATGCTTTTCTAAAGGAATATGATGCTGTTCTTTTTGTTCGGTACGAGGATTCGCTTGAAACTGTTATCGAAAATATGTCAGACAGTCTTCAGAATTGTGAAGGCGATGATTCGGATAGAAAGAAGATTCTCCGTCGCGTGTTGGATCAAAACACCCTGGTGATCGTGGATAATTTTGATGTTGAGATAGGTCAAGATCCATATTTTGAGGAATTCTTGCGTTATCATGCTCACTTCATTTTTACCACACGCACAGATTTTTCTGCCACGTATTCTGGTGATTTGGTCCAGTTGGAAGTTAATAAACTGGCGCATGCGGAATTGGTGCGAGTTTTTGAAAACGCCAGCGGTATCGTGATTGGTGAGCAGAATGAACTTTTGGAAAAGCTGTTTGCAAAGGTGGCGCACAACACATATGTTGTGGAATTGCTGGGACGGCAAGCAGCTGCATCCGGTTGGTCCATAGAAAAGCTGTATAGCAAAGTGAAAACCGGATTGGATAATCTATCGGTCTCAGAAAGGATTCGAACCAACAAAGATGGCCGAACTGCCAAGAGGACAATTCCCCAAATTGTTCGCGCATTGTATCATATTGCTTCACTAAATGATACGCAAAAACGAGTTTTACGGAATCTCTATATGCTGCGCTTTTTGCGGATTAGTAAAGATTCTTATAGAAGATTCACTTATGCCAGTGCACAGGAGATTGATGGCCTTAATGACCTGGTTGAACTAGGTTGGGTAAAGTTTGAACTTGTGTTCTATTACTTGCATCCTCTGGTCGCAGAACTTGTGAAGAATGATTTAGCGCCTAACAGAGGAAGTTGTGGTGAAATTTTCCAATATTTTGAGAGACGAATCCAAAAGAGCCTTGATATTTCTACAGATACCGAGGCAGAAACATATGAATTTGAGGCAGATTGTGAATTACTATGCGCATTTTTCTCTTCGTTAGATGTTTGTTCAAAAGAAAACCGTGAAATGGTGATTAATTGGTGCTTGCAACTGATCGATCAAAACTTCTTTGGATTTAGTCCATACGATTCAGATTTTAGATTACTATTTGCTTGGCTTCAGAAAGCAGACGATATTATTAACCCGGTCCAGTATGAAGCTTTCCTTGTAAAATACCTTTTATTTGTTTTCTGGTTATCGAGTTTCAATAGCATGTATATTGGTGACGACGAAGAAGAAAAGCAAAAACGGGCAAAGAATACCCAATGGTTATATAATACTTTTGATCTGGCCAAAAATGCCGCAAAAACATTAAGAGAAGACTTACAAGGCGAAGCCTTGGATAAGCTTTATACTGTGATATCTGATTATCTCTCTGAGTATTCGTTCATCTGGGGACCAAGCGAGTTCGTTACACGGGCCTATAATGAACGGCCACATTGCTTTGAACTTTCCTATATATCAAAAGAAGCTTTTGGTATTCCATTAACAGAGGCTGAGGAACAAGCAAGGGCTGTTCATGAAAAAGAGTGGGAAGACCGTATGCGTGAACGCTGTGCAGATTCCGATGCAATTGCGGATGCTGACTTAATCAAACGTGTGAGGCTTGAACTGAGTACATTCGGAAAAGAACTATCCGATGATGCCACATATAACGATATTGATAGCGCACTAGACGAAGCATATTCGGAGGAAATTTTAGCGGCAACGGATAAATTGTTGTTGGTTCAAACCATTGTAAACAACCAAGACTTGTCAGGCTTTGAAAAAGCCAAGAGAATTAATATTTGTACAGCAGTCTTGATAGGAAAATTCCGAAAAGGAGTTCGGCTGCCCAATGAGAATTATTCTTTGAATTGGGATGAAATAGAGAAGATTCTGGATATAGAATTTGAGAATCTTGCTATTATTTCCGATGGACCAGATAAGGATTTAGTTTGGGAAGAATGGGAAGAGTATGATTATGATAATATGGTCAATTATATCATAACGTATGCAGCACTGGGAAATACCGAGAAATTCGATGAATTCATGGTAATGCTTTTAGGGGTGATAGAAATTGATATTGCCCATTACGTCAAGGGTGGCATTCCCTGGCACCGCTTTACTGATTGGGCAGGATTTTGGTTGTTGCCATTACGAAATGCTTATGATGGACTATCTGTCTTTGGTAAGATGGGCATGATCATTCCGTATTTGGTTGACATTGCTGACAAATGGGAACAATATGCCCAGGATCACAATTGTTTTAATGAACGAGATTTCTTTTCATTGTACAAAGCTATCGCAGATGCAGCCCAAAGTACATTTTTCGAAACCAATGAGACCAGAGTTGCTAATACCGAGTTCTTTGATATATGGATGAAGTATCAAGGAAAGGTTGAGTCTATCGCCAACATTGATTTTTCCCTAAAGGAAACAGAAGAATAAAACCTATTGCATAACGCCACCGGTTTGATCGCCGGTGGCGTTATTTTTATGCCTGTCAACGAAAATTACAGCTTGCCTATGGCCGTTGGTACAATGAGGTCACAATCAAACAACGGAGGTAAACAACAATGAGCAGATATAACGGCAAAATGGATGATGCAGTTGTTTCTGAAGAAGGCATTACACTAATTGCTAACGATGTTATTGAAGGGGCATCAACGCATATTAACGACAATACAGATAAAATTTTGACATATCAGCCCTAACTCCAGAATTACACCTTATATGATTTATCGGCAAACAATAATTTTTGGCGCATAAAAAATATTTGTAAATTTGCCGGTAATGTAGTATAATAGAGTCAAGAAAACTTGCCGGGAGGGAACTATGGAATACGTATCTGTTGCGAAAATGGCTGAAAAGTGGGGACTTTCTGAACGAAGTGTGCGGAATTACTGTGCCCATGGCAGAATTAGAGATAGTAAGCTTATCGGCAAAACTTGGTACATTCCGGAAAATGCACAGAAACCGGACCGCGTAAACAAAAAGAAAGATACCCCCTCCTTGCTGCAGATCCTGCGGGAACAGAAGGCAGCTAAGATGACTGGAGGTATCTATCATAAAATTCAGATCGACCTGACTTATAACTCGAACCATATGGAAGGCAGTCGCCTTACCCACGATCAAACCCGGTATATCTTCGAGACCAATACCATCGGTTTTGAGAATGAGTCTGTGAACGTGGATGATGTGATTGAAACATCCAACCACTTCCGCTGCATCGACATGGTGATCGACCAGGCGGGTAATGCACTTTCCGAAAAGTTCATTAAGGAATTACATTTCGTGCTGAAGACCGGCACCAGCGATAGCCGCAAGGATTGGTTTGCTGTGGGTGAGTATAAGAAGCTGCCAAACGAGGTAGGTGGTAATGATACCACACTCCCTGAAAATGTTTCCGGTGAGATGCGCAAGCTGCTGGCAAACTATAATGCGCTGCCCGCTAAGACATTTGAGGACATTGTAGCCTTCCATGTGGCTTTTGAACGCATCCATCCCTTCCAGGACGGAAACGGCCGCGTAGGCCGCCTGATCCTCTTTAAAGAGTGCCTAAAGAACAACATTGTCCCCTTCATTATCGAGGACAATCTGAAACTGTTCTACTACCGTGGTCTCAAAGAATGGGATCAGGTCAAAGGTTTCCTCATGGATACCTGCCTCACCGCTCAGGATCGGTTTAAGGCTTATTTGGATTACTTTAGAATTGAATACTAACATAACCGCCTTTGTGAAAATAGATAATCACAAAGGCGGTTAACACGTATTCTCTTCCCAGCAACCAATCAACAGACACATTCAAGATATCGGCTAAAGAATTAACGCAACATCTGATACGGGCCGTTTCTGCCCTTCCAATAAGGACAATGCCGGAACGCTCAAATCAATTCCCGCAAGCTGTAGCTTGGCAAGCAGTTCTACCTGTTTCATTCCCTGCGCCAGTCTTGCCTCGGTAACACGCTTGCCGATAATGATACGATCACCCAACGCCATGCCCGCCCTTTTCACAGTTATTATATGGTGAATGGGGGTCGATATATTAATATGGGTGTCACGGAGTTTATTGTGGGCGGTTATTTCATTAAAGCAGCAATACCCGCAAATAACATTGTATCTGCTGATTTCTTATCACCCGGCAGAATAGCCGATTGAAACACTGCCCGGATTTAATATTACCTATTATTCGCCCGGAATGGAGAGGAAACCACGCAGGTTGGGTATCATTCGGGTAAGCCGGTATATGGTGGAGGATTATCTATGCCTGACGTCCGGCCGGCCATACGCGGAATCCGGTGGAATATGCGCGCAAACACGGAAAACAATTCACCAATCCGGGATGTTATCACACGGCGCAAAACAACGCTCTTGCGCCTTGGTTTTAGCCGTGATATAATGCAGAAAAGGGGGCGGGGTTTATGTATAGAATTTTACAGAAATTGTTGGCAGACCAAACCGGCGGCAGGATCTTTAACTGCTTTGATATTTGGCATCTGTGCTTGATTGCTTTCTTTGTGATCAGCGCGGTTTTGCTTTGCTTGCGCCTGAAAAATAAGAGCGAAGATACCCGCAGAAAAACTATCGATACGGTGATTGCGGTTGCCTTTGGCATATATATGGCTGACTTTTTCCTGATGCCTTTTGCTTATGGGGAGATCAGCATCGACAAGCTGCCCTTTCACATTTGCACGACTATGTGCATTATGTGTTTTTTCAGCAGATACAATGCTTTTTTTGGCAGATTCCGGCTGCAGTTTGCAATGCTGGGCTTCCTTTCCAATCTGACATATCTGATCTATCCTGCCGGTATGATGTGGCTGAAGATTCACCCGCTGTCCTATCGGGTGGTGCAAACACTGATCTTCCACGGCGTTATGATGGTTTACGGACTGTTGGTGCTGGTGTACGAACGGCAGGCATTTTCCTGGAAAAAGGTCTACAAGGATCTGGGTGTTGCTGCCGCGATGACCACTTGGGCGTGGATTGGGAACACCCTTTACAGCAATCAGAACGCAGCGTATAATTGGTTTTTTGTCAGCCAAGATCCTTTTAATGCTTTTCCCACAAAGATTGCGCCCGTTATTATGCCCTTTTTGAATACGGCGCTGTTTTTCGGTGTGGGACTTGTAGTGTATTGGGTCATCGGTAAGATCGCTAAAAGCAAGGCGCTGCAAAGGGGATAAGAGGTGTTTTTATGGCTTGGTATGAGTTGGTCTGTGAGATCCCGAATCTTTGCAGAAACAACCAGATGCGGGATGTTTTCTTTGAAGAGGTGGAAACCGACGATCCGGAAGAATATGTGCGGCAGTATTTAAAGGACTCCCAGACGGAGCTGACGGTGGACAGAAAGCCTGACGGCTCGGTGACCGTCTACACGGTTACCGACGGACTGATGCGGAAGTTCTTTTTTACACCTATGTGACAGCTGCTGAAAAAATAACCCCCAACCGCTGGAAACGGTTGGGGGTTAAATCATTGATTACACATACATTGGGAATTTCTGGCAGATGTCGGCGACGGTGGCCTTGACCTCGTCGGCGGTACCTTCAAAGTCCTTGGCGGTGAGGGCTACGCAGTGGGCGATGCGCTTCATTTCCTCTGCGCCCAGACCGCGGGTGGTAACGGCGGCAGTGCCGATACGGACACCACTGGTGACGGAGGGTTTCTCCGGATCGCCGGGAATGGCGTTCTTGTTCAGGGTGATGTGGTTCAGGTCGCAACGCTCCTGCAATTCCTTTCCGGTGATGTGCAGGGGACGCAGGTCTGCCAGCATCAGGTGGTTATCGGTGCCGCCGGTCACCATGTCGAAGCCTTCCTCCAGAAGCGACTGGCACATAACCTGGGCGTTGCTTACGATGTTGTGCGCGTAGGTCTTGAAATCGTCGCTCATAGCTTCCTTCAAGCAGACAGCCTTTGCAGCAATCACATGCTCCAGAGGACCGCCCTGGGTGCCGGGGAACACGGCGGAGTTCAGTTTCTTTGCGTATTCTTCCTTTGCCAGAATCAGACCGCCTCTGGGACCGCGAAGAGTCTTATGGGTGGTGGTGGTGACAATATCCGCGTAGGGGACAGGACTCATATGGGCGCCGCCGGCTACCAGACCGGCAATGTGGGCCATATCCACCATCAGAATCGCGCCAACCTCGTGGGCAATGTCGGCAAAGACCTTGAAATCGATGGCTCTGGGATAAGCGGATGCGCCGGCAATGATCAGTTTGGGTTGGCACTTTTTGGCCATATCCCGGATCTGATCGTAGTCAATAAGACCGGTTTCGTGGTTGACATCGTAGGAAACCACGTTGTAATACTTGCCGGAAATATTTGCGGGACTGCCGTGGGACAGGTGACCGCCGTTGGCAAGGCTCATACCCATCATGGTATCGCCGGGCTGCAGCAAAGCCAGCTGCACAGCCATATTGGCCTGGGCACCGGAGTGGGGCTGGACATTGGCAAACTCTGCGCCGAACAGATCCTTTGCCCGCTGAATGCACAGCGCTTCCAGCTCGTCTACATGCTGGCAGCCACCGTAGTAGCGCTTGCCGGGCAGACCCTCGGCGTACTTATTGGTCAAAACAGAGCCCATAGCGGCAATGACCGCAGGGGAGGCAAAGTTTTCCGAAGCAATCAGCTCCAGGCCTTCCTTCTGACGGGTGAATTCCCGGTCCATCATCGCTGCCAGCTCCGGGTCGAACTGGGCGACAAATCCGATGGAATCAATAGGTTTTCCGTACATAATGTGTATCTTCCTTTCATAAAAACAGGCAGTCCAAACCGAGGACTGCCTGCAACATAGACATAGTTTGTCTTGCAATGCATATCTCTGTCCGTTTGCCTGAGAGATTCGGTCAGGCAAGCTTGCCTTTCCTTGCACCTTCGGCACACAACTCAATGTGTTCTCCAGAGAGTCCTCTGTGTTCCGGTCTTATCCAAAAAAGATACCTGAGACTGTCAATCCTTCGGTGGGCTTGCGCCGCTTTCCCGGGACACGTCATAGGGAATATGACTAACTATAGTATATACAATTTGCGACAAAAGTCAACACGCAAAACCCTTTTTCCGGGAAATCTTTGGATTACTGAGAATCCTGCGCCTCATCGCTGGGCGCGGGAGGGTTGATAAAGGCCATCAGCTCCTCACCGGTAATGGTTTCCCTGCTTAGCAGATACAAGGAAATCTCGTCTAAAAGCGCCCGGTTTTCCGTAAGAATTTTCTGGGCATCGGCGTAGCAACACTCCAGAATTTCCTTAACCTCTTTGTCCACAAGGGCGGAAGTTTCCTGAGAACAATCCAGATAGGTGCTGCCGTCCAGATACTGGTGCTGCACGGCGGCGGGGGCCATCATGCCAAGGGTATTGCTCATACCGTAAAGCGTTACCATCTTTTTGGCAATATCCGTTGCCCGCTGAATGTCGTTGGCGGCACCGGTGGTCTGCACGTTGAAGACTACCTGCTCGGCAGCGCGGCCACCAAGAAGGGTGCGCAGCTCTACCAGTAATTCGTCCTTGGTGGAGAGGAACTTTTCTTCCTCCGGGGTATACATGGTGTAGCCCAAAGCGCCGGAGGTATGGGGGACGATGGTGATTTTTGTGACAGGATCTTTGTGCTTTTCTAAAGCGGCAACCAGAGCATGACCTACCTCGTGGTAGGCAACCAGCCGTTTTTCTGCGTCGGTAAGAACAGTGTTTTTCTTTTCCGTGCCGGCAATAACTACCTCAAAAGAGACCAACAGGTCCTCCTGATTTACTGCCTGCCTGCCCTGGCGTACTGCCCGGAGCGCAGCTTCGTTGACAAGGTTTGCCAGGTCCGCGCCTACTGCGCCGGCGGTAGCCTGGGCAATTTTCTTCAGATCCACATCTTCCGAAAGTTTGATCTTCCGGGTGTGGACTTTCAGGGTGTCCAGTCTACCCTGCAGGTTGGGGCGGTCAACAACGACACGGCGGTCAAAACGACCTGCCCGGAGCAGCGCCTTATCCAGAATTTCCGGACGGTTGGTTGCTGCCAGAATCACAACGCCTTTGGAGGAATCAAAGCCGTCAATTTCACCCAACAGCTGATTCAGGGTCTGGTCGTTGGTGTGGAAGCGGGCATCCCGGGTATGACCCACAGCATCAATTTCGTCAATGAAAATGATGCAGGGGGCGACCTTTGCGGCCTGGGTGAACAAATCCCGAACCCGGCTGGCACCAACGCCCACAAACATTTCTTCGAAATCTGAGCCGGAAATGGAGAAAAAGGGCACATTGGCTTCGCCGGCTACGGCCTTGGCAAGGAGGGTTTTGCCGGTGCCGGGAGAGCCAACCAGAAGAACGCCCTTGGGCAATTTTGCGCCAATCTGGGTATATTTTTGGGGGTTGTGCAGAAAATCAATGATCTCCTGCAAGGATTCTTTGGCTTCATCTTGTCCGGCAACATCCTTAAACGTCACACCGGTCTGTTTTTCCATATAGACCTTGGCTTTGCTGGCACCCATGGCACCCATCATGCCGTCGCCACCTATCCGCTTGGTCAGCATGCGCATGCCGCCAAAGACCAGCGCAAACATCACCACATAGGAAAGAATCATCATAATGGTGGAGTTATCCTCTACGATCTGGCGGTTGACCTTCACGCCCATGTCATCCAGTTCTACAGCAAGGGCCATGGTATCACTGCCGGTGGGAAGTCCGGTGAAGAACGCCTTTTGCTGGGCGGCAGGCTTGGCGGCTTCCTCCTTGGTCATATAAACGATCCGGTCAGCCCGCAGCTCCACCTCGGACAGATTGTCGGCATCCCTGGCCTCCAAAAAGTGGGAGAAGTCCGTCTGGGTATACTGACTGGAGGAAACCATATTGAAGATCCAGCTGCCAAGCAAAACAATGGCTGCGGTGATAATCAAGGTGATCCAAATATTTCCTTTTGGTTTTTTATTTGTGTTCTTTGGGTCGTTACTGTTAGGATTCTTATCCAAAAACATCGCCTCCTCGGCTCTTTTTGCCCATAATAACATATTTTTTACTGCACCGCAACGAAAGATACCTCATTTAGGGGTAAATTTTTTGTGAATTTCTACCGGTTGCAAAAAAATAGCAGTTGTAGCAGGGGAATTTTTTTGGTATAATAATCAAAACTGTGCATCTGTTGAGGAGAAATTGTATGAAGCAAGAACGGTATCGCCACAAGGAAAGACCGGCACCCGTAGAAGAAAATGAGGGACAGCTGGAAGGACGCAACGCCCTGACTGAGGCTTTGCGAAGCGGTCGGACGATCGATAAAGTGTTCATTGCCTCCGGAGAGACGGACCGGGCGCTGCAGCATCTGGCTGCCCAGGCAAAAGAGGCCGGCGCTGTTGTTGTTCCGGTGGACAGACGGAAGCTGGATGCTATGAGTACTACCCGCGCCCATCAGGGCGTGATCGCCTATGCGGCAGCCCGGGAATATTGCACGATTGATGACATTTTGCAGGAGGCGGCAGACAGAAAAGAGCCGCCGCTGATCATTATCTGCGATGAGCTGTCGGACCCCCACAATTTAGGCGCGATTTTGCGTAGCGGTGAGTGCGCCGGCGCCCATGGCGTGATTATTCCCAAGCGGCGCAGTGTGGGTCTTACCGCGGTGGTTGCCAAGGCTTCTGCCGGCGCGGTAGAGTACATGAAGGTGGCGCGGGTGACGAATATTAATGCCGCCATGGACGAACTAAAGAAAAAAGGTGTCTGGATTTTCGGCACTGCCGCGGAAGGGTCTATTCCCATGTACCAGGCAGACCTGACCGGTCCCACAGCCATCGTTATCGGTTCGGAGGGCGACGGCATGAGCCGTCTTGTGCGCCAGAACTGTGATGTAACGGTGCATATTCCTATGAAAGGTCGCATCTCATCCTTGAATGCCTCTGCGGCGGCATCCATTTTGCTGTACGAGGCAGTTCGCCAAAGAATTAAGGGAGCTTAACTATGGACGAAAAGGAACTTCAGGAATTTACTCTGGAAGATATTATGAAAGAGTTCGGCGATGATTCTGCCGAGGTGGCAGAAAAGACACCGGAGGAAATTCTGCAGAAGGTAGAAACAGAAATCTACCGGGAGCAGGCAGAGAATGCGCAGGAAGACCCTGCGCCGGTTGCCGGGGATACGGTGCGTTTTGACGCAGTGCCCGGTGGCGTGAGCACGGATACGATTCGACTGGAAGCAATTCCGGAGGTGAAGGGCAAGGTCACTATTGCCCAGCCTGTGGAGGAGACCGAGCCGGAGAACCTTGCGCAGGAAGAAAGCGCAGAGCCTTATTCCGAGCAATGGGAGCCGGATTATGAGCAGCCTATCGGGGAGTATATTCCTGCCCGACCGGTGCTGATTCACCCCCGTTCCCGCTTCCGGGAGTTAAAGCGCAAGCTGGTGGCGGGTCCGGAAAAGCTGTACTACGCCATGACAGAAAAAGGCCTGGGCAAGCTGCAGGCAGCCATTTTCTTCAGCGCGTTGGTGGTGCTGATTTCTGCGGTGGCTACGGCTGTGTTTGCCCTGGGTTTTGTCCAGGAAAACCGGATGCGACTGATGGTGTTCGGCCAGTTTTGGGTTATGCTGGTGTCCGCCCTTTTGGGCAGCTTCCAGCTGATTGAAGGCGCGGCGGCTTTGCTACGCAAGCGTTTCTCACTCAACACGCTTTTGGTATTTACCTTCCTGCTGTGCTGCATTGACGGTATCGTCTGTCTGCGGCAGCTGCGGGTGCCCTGCTGCGCGGCATTTAGTTTGCAGGTGACTATGTCCCTGTGGCGGACGTATCAGCAAAGAACTGCCATGTTGGGGCAGCTGGACACTATGCGCAAGGCAACCAATTTAGACAGCATTGGCGTAGCGGAAAACTACTATGAAGACCAAAATGCCCTTTTGCGCGGCGAGGGTCAGGTCGAGGACTTTATGGACACCTTGTACGACGATCCCGAGCAGGAAAAAGTGCTTTCGGTGTACGCCATTGTCGCGCTTTGCGTATCTGTGGCGGCGGGTATTTTGGCGGGCGTTCTTCATGGGGTGACAACCGGTATTCAGGTGGCGGCAGTGACTACCCTGGCATCCATGCCTGCATCTATGTTTGTGATTTTTTCCCGGCCTATGGCGATTTTGCAAAAACGTTTGCATGGGCTCGGCAGTGTGCTGTGCGGTTGGCAGGGCGTGGAGGCATTGAGCAAAAAACTGCTGTTTCCCCTGGACCATAACGATCTTTTCCCTACAGGCAATGTAAAACTCAATGGCGTAAAGTTTTACGGCAGCCTGCAGCCGGATGAGGTCATTGCCTATGCTACGGCGGTGATTTGCGGAAACGGTGGTTCTCTGGAGCCGTTGTTTACCGGCCTTTTGGACAGCCGCAACGGCATGCACTATACGGTGGAGAATTTCCGCATTTACGAAGCCGGCGGTATCGGCGGCGAGGTGAACGGAGAGTCGGTTTTGGTAGGCGCATTGCCTTTCTTAAAGGATATGGGCGTGGAAGTGCCGGAAGGAATCCGTATTAGCCAGGCGGTTTGCGTGGCTGTGGACGGTGAGCTTTGCGGTCTGTTTGCGGTGGCCTATGAAAAGGAACGCTCCAGCAACGCCGGACTGGCTACCTTGTGCGGTTACCGGAATCTGAAGCCGGTGCTGATCAGCAACGATTTTATGCTCACAGAAAGCTTTATCCGCGGTCAGTTTGACGTCAATACCAAGCGGATGCTGTTTCCGGACCCGGAATTGCGGCAGCAGATGGCACAGCGGGAACCGGAAACAGACAGTCGCGCGCTGGCATTGGTTACCGGTGGCGGTCTGGCATCCTTTGCCTATGCCATAACCGGCGCAAGGTCCCTTAAAAGCGCTACTACTGCAGGCCTTGTTATCCATATGGCCGGCGGCATTCTGGGTATGGTGATGATGCTGGTGCTGGCGGTGCTGGGCGCGACGGAGTACCTGACTCCGGCCAGCATGTTCCTGTATGAGCTTTTGTGGATGGTGCCGGGCCTTTTGGTTACGGAATGGACCCGATCCCTGTAAATAGTAAAAACAACACCCTGCGGATCAAATTTCCGCAGGGTGTTTGCGCTAGAAAATCAACTGCACCAGCAGCATATAAAATACTGTACCAACGCCGATGGACAGCAGAGAATTCCGTTTCCACAAGTGCAGCAATGCAACCACAGCGCAACCCAGAATTTCCGGGACCCCATAGGGCGCAGACAGGAAGGAAACGTCCTTCATGCAATAAATGACCAACATGCCCATGATGGCATAGGGCAGGACCTTGCCCAGATATACGATGATGTCCGGCGTTTTCTTATCACCCCGGAAGATCAAAAAGGGGAGAAAGCGGGTGGCCATAGTTACCAGAGTAGCTACCACCACAATAAAAACACTGTGCATGTTAATCGGCCCTCCTTGCTGTCTTTTTGGAGATGGTTAGAAGCAGGGCGATCAGCGCCATGGAGGGAATCAAAAACAGGTCGCGTCCAAAGACCAGAAGGCATAGGGCGGTGGACGCTACGCCGATAATGGCGGGGCGGTGATCTTTGTTACTGATCCATTGTTCGACGAACATGGTTACAAACAGCGCGGTGAGCACAAATTCCACGCCTTTAAAGTTGATGGGCAGGGTGCTGCCGGCAATGTTGCCGATAACACAGCCCAAAATCCAATAACAGTGGTCAAAGAAAGAAACCAAAAAACAATACTGATTGCGGCTGATACCTTCCGGGGGCTGATTTTGGGTCACCAGAGAATAGGTTTCGTCGGTGAGGGCAAAAATCATATAGGGCTTTTTCTTACCTGCGTTTTTGTAGGTATCTACAAGGGAAATGCCGTAGAATAAGTGCCGCGCGTTGACCAGCAGCGTGGCCACAGCGGTGCTGATCAGAGAAGCGTGGGTGGCCAAAAGACTCACCGCCAGATACTGCCCGGAGCCTGCAAACATGAACAGGCTCATGAAAAAGGCCCAGCCAACGCCGTAGCCGCTTTCGCTTAATAAAATGCCAAAACCGCCGCCTAAGAACAGGTAGCCTGTCAGCACAGGGATGGTATCTTTGAAGGTTGCCAACAAAGTTTTTTTGTTCATCTGCTAACATCTGCCTTTCTGTATTTACAGATTATACCACCCGGACCGGGAATGTCAACTGCAAAACCCTTGCTTTTTCCATGGGCTACAGCTATAATGAATGACATATAATTTAAGAAAATTGACCGTTGGAGGTTTTGCAATGAAGAAGGATATCAACGTCTGGGATTATGCCGGACATATTATGGAGTGTATTGGAAAAGGTATTTTGCTGACCACCCAGGCAGACGGCAAGCCCAACACCATGACCATCGGATGGGGCACGATCGGCGTGCAGTGGGGAAAGCCGATTTTTATTGCTTTTGTCCGGGAAAGCCGCTATACCAAGCAGCTTTTGGAGAAAAACGGCGAATTTACCGTCAATGTGCCGCTGGAAACGGCAGATAAGAATATTCTGGGTATTTGCGGCACCAAGTCCGGCAGGGATATGGATAAATTCGCCCAGCTGGGTCTGGAAACAGAGGCGGGCAAGACGGTGAATGTGCCTGCCATCAAGCAGCTGCCTCTGACGCTGGAATGCAAGGTTATTTACAAGCAGGATCAGAATCCCGCAGCCATTGACCCGGCGTGCGATGCGCGTTACTATGCAAAGGGTACGGCAAATGAAAACGACTATCATACGGCCTATTACGGTGAGATCACCGCGGCCTATATTGTGGAGTGAAGCATGAAAAAAATAGGTGTTTTAGGTGCCGGCACATGGGGCATGGCACTGACAAGAATGCTCTGCCGGAGTGGACATGATGTTACGGTGTGGTCCGCGCTGGAAAAGGAAGTGGATGAGTTTTCCACCACCCGCCGGCACCCCAATCTGCCCGGCATGGAAATTCCGGAGCAGGTGGCCTTTACAAAGGATATTCAGACGGTATGCCAGGGTAAGGATATGTTACTTTTTGCAGTGCCGTCGCCGTTTGTGCGCAGTACAGCCAAAAAGGCTGCGCCTTATATTACTGATCGGCAGATCATTGTGGATGTGGCAAAGGGTATCGAGGCAGACACGTTATTTACCATGACCCAGATCATTGCCGATGAGATCAAAAATCCGGCGGTAAAATTGGTAGCTCTTTCCGGCCCGACCCATGCGGAAGAGGTGGCAAAGGATCTGCCTACCACCATTGTTTCCGCCTGTGAAGATCTGGAAGCTGCCCAGCTGGTGCAGGAAGTATTTTCCAATGAATGTATGCGGGTCTACACCAATACCGATGTGTTTGGCGTAGAGCTGTGCGGCGCTATGAAAAATATCATGGCCCTTGGTTCCGGTATTGCCCTGGGTCTGGGCTATGGGGACAACATTAAGGCGGCGCTGATTACCCGGGGCATTACGGAAATCGCCCGACTGGGTACGGCTGCCGGCTGCAACGGAAATACCTTCTACGGCCTTGCCGGCGTGGGAGATCTGATTGTTACTGCCACATCTGTCCACAGCCGCAACAACCGCTGCGGCATGCTGCTGGGGCAGGGCGTGAAACCAATGCAGGCTGTCGAGCAAGTGGGTATGGTGGTGGAAGGTATCCATGCGCTGCCTGCAGCAATGCGTTTGATGGAACGCTACCGGGTAGACATGCCGATCGTCCGGGCGGTGAATAATGTGGTGAACCATGACGCCGACCCCCGGCAGGAGGTTATGGCGCTGATGCACCGGGAACTGAAGCCGGAAAACTGATTTTTGGAGAAAATTGGATAATTTTAAATAAAAATGGCGGCTTATTATCAATTTGAAAAGGAATTGTGAACTTTTTGACTGGGATATTGACAGCACTGTATGTTGCTGTTATCATGTGCCGGGACAGGAGGAACAAAACAGCTGCATGAAGGAGAACATATGAAGTTTGCGGAGTTATTGCTTTTGGCAGTAGGACTGAGCATGGACGCTTTTGCTGTTTCCGTGTGCAAGGGATTGTCGGTAAAAAAAGCCGGACTGAAAGAGGGCGCAATTTGCGGCGTTTGGTTTGGCGGTTTTCAGGCCATAATGCCTTTGATCGGCTTTTTCCTGGGGAGAATGTTTGCCGGGGCCATTGAAGCTGTGGACCATTGGGTGGCTGCCGGACTGCTTGCTGTTATCGGCATCAACATGCTCAAGGAAGCCTTTGAGAAAGATTGCGATTGCGAAAACCATGATGCAGACTTTTCTGTTAAGACCATGTTTGTGATGGCGGTCGCCACCAGTATTGATGCGTTGGCGGTGGGTATTTCTCTGGCAATGGCCGGAGAGGTGAATATCTGGGCAGCCATTACGCTGATCGGTGTGATCACCTTTGCGCTATCTTTCCTTGGCGTCAAGGTGGGCAATGTGTTCGGCAGCCGCTTTGAAAAGAAGGCCCAAGCCGCCGGCGGTGTTATTTTGATACTGCTGGGCGTGAAAATTCTGCTGGAGCATTTGGAGATTTTCGGATGATTCGCACGAAAAGAAGAATGGGTCTGTGTATCATATGGCTGATTTTGAATCTGGCGTTTATATGGGGAAATTCCTTACTTGACAGAGAGAACTCTGCATCCGTCAGTGAATGGGTAGGTAATGCTCTGGCTGCTGTGATACCCGGCACTTCCAACGGCGTGCTGGAAAGCGGCGACCTATTGCGCAAGCTGGCCCACTTCGCTGAATTTGCCCTGCTGGGTGTGTGCCTGCGATGGCTGTATGGCATGATGATGCAAAAACCGGCGCATTATCTGCTGTTGCCGGTTTTTTCCGGTGTGGCGGTTGCCTTTGTTGACGAAGGGATTCAGATGTTTGTTCCCGGTCGGGGACCCGGCCTGATGGATGTGGGAATTGATTCTTCAGGACTCGTTCTCGGTATTGTCATCCTGTCTTTTATATCTTGGAAAAAAGTTAAAAACCTGGAGGAAACCAAACAATGAAAAAAACTCTTGCAATGCTTCTTGCGCTGACACTGGCTATGGGTCTGGCTGCCTGCGGTGGAAATGACACTGCACCCAAAAATGAAAATGTGCCTGCCAGCGCCTTGGAGATTCTGACAAACATATGGAACGGCGTGCCGGAAGACAAACGCTTCTTTGCTATGGGCGGTGACACCGCGAATCCGGTTGACAGCGCCCCCGGCAACTACAGCCTGACCGATGAGGGTCTGACGACGACTTTGCTGGTGCCTGCTCAACAGGTGGAAAACATTGACCAGGCAGCGTCTCTGGTCCATGGCATGATGCTCAATAACTTTACCAGCGGCGTGTTTCATGTTGCCCAGGGCAAGGATGCGGAAGCCTTTGCCACAGCAATGCGGGAGACAATCGTCAGTAACCGCTGGATGTGCGGTATGCCGGAGCACTTTACCATTGCAACCATCGGCGGGGAATATGTGCTGGTTTACTTTGGCATCAACGATGTCATTGAGCCTTTTGCAAACAGCTTGAAAACAGCGTATCCAGACGCTGTGATCAACTACGATGAGGCAATTACCGAATAAGAAATTCCCAAAAAGGCGGCAGCGGCAAAAGTCGCTGCCGCCATTTGTATGTCAGGGAGGTTAAGCAGTGCTGTTTTCAAGCATACCCTTTTTGTTTTATTTTCTGCCGGTTGTGGTGGGGGTATATTTCCTTTTGCCGGACAGGCTGAAAAATGCCTGGCTGCTGCTCAGCAGTTTGGCATTTTATGCCTGGGGTGAGCCCAGGTATGTGCTTTTGATGATTGCTTCGATTTGTTTGTTCTACGTCTGTGGTCTTGCCATCGACAAATGCGTCCGGCAAAGCTGGAGACGGTTTTGGCTGACCGTATCTGTGGTCATCGGTTTGGCGTTACTGGCAATCTTTAAGTACGCAGATTTCTTTATCGGCAGCTTTAATGCTGCTTTTGGCATGGGTCTGCCTCTATTAAAGCTGGCGCTGCCCATCGGCATCAGCTTTTATACGTTCCAGTGCTTAAGCTACACCGTTGATGTGTACCGGAAGGATGCCCTGGTGCAGAAAAATATCATAAGCTTCGGCGCGTATGTTTCCCTGTTTCCCCAGCTGATTGCAGGTCCCATCGTGCGATATGTGGATGTGGCAAAGCAGCTGCAAAACCGCAGCCATAGCTGGGAGGACTTTTCTTTGGGCTTGCGGCGGTTTCTGGTGGGACTTGGCAAGAAAATTCTGATTGCCAATCAGCTGGGACAGCTGACGGAGATTTTTCGGGCAAGCAATGAAAAAACCGTGCTGTTTTACTGGCTGTACGCCGTGGCGTTTACACTGCATATTTACTTCGATTTTTCCGGCTACAGCGATATGGCTATTGGATTGGGGAAAATTTTCGGATTTCACTTTCCGGAGAATTTCAACTACCCCTATTTATCCCGGTCTGTAGCCGAGTTCTGGCGGCGCTGGCACATGAGTCTGGGCAGCTGGTTCCGGGACTATGTGTATATCCCCCTGGGCGGCAACCGTGTCAGCCGGGGCAGGTGGATATTTAACATTTTAGTGGTGTGGATGCTCACCGGTCTGTGGCATGGCGCGGCGTGGAATTTTGTTTTGTGGGGACTGTTGTACGCTGTGGCGTTGCTGTTGGAAAAATGGGTGCCTGCGGCGCAGAAACTGCCGGATATTCTCCGTCGCGGGTATGTGCTTCTGGTAGTGGTGTTGGGTTTTGTGCTGTTTAACGCGGCGGACCTTGGTCAAGCGGCGGCGGATATAGGCGGTATGTTCGGCTTTGGCGGCGTACGGCTGGCCGGCCCGGAAAGTCTTTACTACCTGCGCTCTTATGGCCTTTTGCTTGTGGTGGCGCTGATAGGCGCAACGCCCCTTGTGCGCCACCTTGCCAACAAGGTGGCAGATAAGAAAATCGGTAGAATCCTGGAGCCGATTGTGCTGATTGGACTGCTTGTAATCTGCAGCGCCTATTTGGTGGACGGGTCTTTTAATCCCTTCCTGTATTTCCGTTTTTAAGGAGGCTGTCCAATGAATAAGAAAATTCGCGCTGTTGGCGCAGCTGTTTTGACGGCAGTTTGGTTGGGTCTTGCTTTGTGCGCATGGTTTATGCCGGCAAAGGAGATGTCCGTCGCGGAGCGACGTCCTTTGACGCAGCTTCCTGCAATGAATGGCGATACCCTTTTGTCAGGCAGGTTTATGACGGATTTTGAAAAATATACTTTGGACCAATTTCCTGCAAGAGACACCTTCCGCAAGGTAAAATCCTTGTTTCACACCTATGTGCTGGGACAAAAGGATAACAACGGCATTTATATTACAGACGGATTTGCCGCCAAGCAGGAATACCCCTTGAATCCGGACAGCATTACCTATGCGGCAGACCGATTCCAATTCATCTATGACCAATACCTGAAAGACACCCCAAGCAAGGTCTATGCTGCGGTGATTCCGGATAAAGGCTATTATCTGGCCCGGGAAAGCGGACATCTTGCTATGGACTATGCCCGGCTGTTTTCCCAATTGGAAAAGCAGATGCCCTGGGCGGAGCATATCGATTTAACCGGCTCTTTGGATAAGGATTCCTACTACTTCACCGATACCCATTGGCGGCAGGAAACGCTTCTGCCTGCAGCGCAAAAAATCTGCCAGGCAATGGGTATGCAGGCGCCGGAAGCGGGGGAGTATACCAAGACAGAAATGGAAAAGCCTTTTTACGGCGTTTATTACGGGCAGGCTGCGCTGCCTATGGAGCCGGAAACCATGTATATCCTGGAAAGCCGGCGACTTGAAAAGTGCCGGGTTTATGATTTTGAAACTCAGGACTATCGGCAGGTTTACGATCTGCAAAAGCTTGAAAGCAAAGACTTATACGAGGTGTACCTATCCGGAGCAAAGTCCTTGCTGCGTATCGAAAATCCCGGAGCAGAAACGGACCGGGAGCTGATCCTCTTCCGGGATTCCTTCGGCAGCGCCATCGCACCGCTGCTGGTTAGCCGGTACAAAACCGTTACGCTGGTCGATGTCCGTTATATCAGCAGCGCGTATCTGGACCGGTATCTGGAATTTAACGGTCAGGATGTACTGTTTCTTTACAGCACACTGGTGCTAAACAATGCCGAAACCTTAAAATAAGGCACACCCCCTTTCCTGCATCTGCGGGAAAGGGGGATTTCCTAATTTTAGGGCGGGGTATTTGCTGTTGTAGTCACCAAAATCATGCATATTATGGTTTTTCAGGGGAAATTACACAAAGTTGCCATGGCGTTTTTGTAGGATTTGCGCATTGCTTTTTATATGCGCCCATGATAGTATAGAATGGACAATGTATAAGTGTGGGGGTATTGTTTTTTGTCAAGAGAAAACCTTGCCGAAAAAACATGCTTTGAAGCTTATATATGTAATTTTATACAGGGCGCCACCTCTAAAAGAAATAGGAAGGGGAAGCTTATGAAACAAGAAGTAAGCAAGAAAAGCAAAAAATGGTTATGGCTTGTCATTGCCATTGTCGCTGTGCTTGCTGTGGCCGGTGTCGTGTTAGGCATCGTTTTGTCCGGCGGCGGTTCTGTGCAGGACCCGGACGCAACGGTTGACAACACACCCAAGGGCGGCCGCGCCGAGCTGTATTGGAATATAGATCGGGAGCAGTATGGCGATCCCACCACCGGTATGTCCAGCCGTCAACCCGGCGCAGACGGAAAATACCATATCACTTTCGCCTACGAAGGTGAGCAGGTGGAGTACGTTATTACCGACAAGCGTCTGGTCAACTTTATCGACACCACCGATGCGATGGGTCTGGTATTTGACGAAGACGGCAATGTCGTTGATGCTGTGGACGCCACCACCATTGCAAAGGAAATTGCAAAGAAATTCTACGTTGTTAAGGTAGAAGGCAATGTGATTACTTTGAACGGCAGCGTCAACCTGGACGGCATGGTAAAGCAGATCACATGCGAAGATCTGACAAAGATCTATAACTTTGCCGGCACAAGAGAGACAAAGGGTGAAATCATCCAGCCCGAAGACGTCCAGCCTTTGGACACGGTCCTTGTTTACGGCAATGACCTGGACCAGGCTACACACTTCGGTGTTATGTATAGTCCGGTGGAATCTGCGATTTACTGGCGCGTTCAGCAGTACTACAACTATGCAGCAGATGTAAGAAGCACCACCCGTGTTCCTGATGAAAACGGCATTTACACCGTTGAGATGTTCTGTAACGGTGAAATGATTCCTCTGAAGTTTAAGGTCAAGGAAGCGGTCGATACTGTGGATAAGGTTACCCAGGACATCGCCCACTTCGGTCTGGTCTTTGACGAGGATGGCTATGTTATCGAGGCCCAGGCATCCCAGTTGGGTATCCGGGGCAGAGTCGCTTGTAACCAGTACGACGTTACGGAGATTAATGGCGCTGAATTCACTGCTACCCGCGTTGTAGGCGGCGGCAATGACGTTGGCAACACCTACACCGCAACGCTGCCGGAAGGCGTTCCCGTTTACAACGTCAGCTCTGACTATCTGCTTGAGCGCCGCGGCGTAAATGTTGGCGGCCTGCAGATCGGTGACCGTATCACCGTTTGGGAAGACACATTGGGCAACGTTGTTGAGATCTACATATACATCCGTAGAGCGCAGTGCCCCATGTACTTCAAAATGGATGCGATTTCCAACCGTCAGCCTGACGAAAACGGCTGGTATAACTTTGAAATCTTTGATGGCGAGTCCATCAAGATCTACAAAACCAAGAACGAGCCTCTGTGCCGCTTCCTGGAGCAGAACAAGTTCTTTGGCCTGAAGGTAAACGGCACTGAAATCCTGGATGCTTACAGCTATACCAATGTTGTGGGCCACGGCTATGTGGACTACGCCCGGTATAACTACTCTGTTTCCAGTATTGCCGGTACGATCATTGCATTGAACAGTCCCGATGGCAATACCATGGTTTCCAAGGTTGTCGGCCCCGAGTGTAAGGTTTACAATTTGTCCGGTATCCACCAGGAAATCGGCGCTGTCACAACTATTCAGGCCGGTGACCGTGGCTGGTTTATCCCGGATGCTTCCGGCCAGTTGGTTTATGCTTATATCGCTGAAAGAAAAGTGGATGCAGGCATATACTACAACTTGAACCGCAGATACGACGGCACCAATAAGTGCACGGCCCGTACCCCCGATGAGGACGGCTACTATGTCTTCGAAATGGCGCATGAAGGCAAGCTGGTCACCATCAAGACCAAGAGTAAGGCAGTTGCCTCCAAGATCGACGAGGTTTCCCACGGCATCATTGGCTTGAATCCCAACAGCAAGGGTATTGTTACGGATGCATACCGTGGCACAGCTGCTACCGGCGGTCAGACTGCAGCCGGCGGCTGGTGGACCTTCGAGGGTTACACCGAGGAAGGTAAGGTTCAGCTGTATAATGCTACCAACCCCGAAAGCAAATACCTCTATACACCTGCTGACGATATGAAGGTCTACAATGTAGCCAATGTTGGTTACAGCAAGTTCAGAGGCGAAGCAGACAAGTTGGAAGAAGGCGACAGAGTCCTGATTCTGACCAACTCCAACTCCAAGGCTGTTATTTCCTACATCATCAGCCAGACCTTCGAAAGCGTTACCAAAAAGTGCTCCCACTGTAACAAGAAGGTTGCGTTCCAGCCCTGGACAGGCACCAACTTCTCCCTGATTAAGGAGCCCTCCGGTCACTACTATATCCCGGCAAACGGACAGGGCTGCTCCACCTCTATTCTGGGCGACGTTCCCGCTGAAAAGAACGCCGATATTATCATTGACCTGAACGGCAAGACC
>JAZOUW010000022.1:0-5819 GCA_045658385.1 Faecousia sp. | reverse complement strand
CACACCATTCCCGCAAAGAAGAATGTTCCGGAAGTACTGAAGGCACTGAAAGCACAGGGCGCAAGTTTGAATGTGCTCACCGCCAGTCCTCACATCACACTGGATGCCTGCCTGAAGCGGCTGGGTCTGTGGGCGCTGTTTGATAATGTATGGTCCTGCGATGATTTTAACACCACCAAAGCAGACCCCCAAATTTATGTGCTGGCAGCAAAAAGGCTGAATCGGTCTGTGGAGGAGGTTTTGTTCCTGGATGATAATCTGAACGCAGATCTGACCGCCAAAGCAGCAGGTATGCAGGTCTGCGGTGTATACGACGAATCCTCCAAGGATTCTGTGGATCAAATGAAAGCTGCTACCGACTTTTATATTTACGATTTTCAGGAACTTTTGGATTCGTAAATTTCAAAAAGGCTTGCCGATTGGCAAGCCTTTTCTTATTTGAACATTTGGCAAATCCAATAAATCAAGCCATAAACTACGCTTGCGGATACACCATACACAATAACCGGGCCGGCGATGGTGAACATCTTTGCACCGGCGCCCAGGATGAGGCCTTCTGGTAGTGTCGTGTTAAGACTCTTTGGCATCCTTTCGAAACTGTGTTGGTGTCACTCCGTAGCGGATTTTGAATCTTCTAAAGAAATTGGGAATATCCTCAAATCCACTTTTCAAACAGATTTCCGCAACTGACAGTTTTGAGCAGATCAGAAGCTTTTGGGCATAATCAAACCGTAAAGAATTCAAATATTCCTTAAAGCTGATCTGCATTTCTTTTTTAAATAACATAGACGCATAGGTAGGTGTCAGTCCCACATATTCCGCTGCCGCACTGAGTGTTACTTTCTTTTGAAAATTGTACAGTGCGTAAATGTGCATTTGGGAAACTGCCTTACTCAGTGTTTGCTTACTTGACATCGGCAACAGGTGGGATAATTTTAACAAAATACATTCTAATAAGGCAGCACAATATTGTGGATTATACTCACTCTCCGTCATCTCGGACAGAAGCATTTCAAAAAAGGGTCGTGCCTGCAGCTCAACAGCTATGGCTTTCGGCGCAAAACATTGCAAAAACGGTTCCAAAAAAGAAAAGTCAACAAACTGTTCCGAAAACATTACATTGATGATATCCACCTCTTTTGAATTCACGCTGTGATAATCCAACGGAGTCATAAAAAACAACATACCGCTTCCTATATCAAAGGTTTGGCCGTTCAGTGTGTAACTGCCGTTTCCGCACAACACATATTCAATCTCATAAAACTCATGAAAATGGGGTGGTGTTATCCCATTAAAATGCTTTTGGACTACGGAAATCTCCTGATTCCCAATATGCGTGCTTTTTAAAAATTTTTTCACTTTTTTCATCTCCCTGATGCCATCGTACCACATATCATAAAAAAAGACAATACTGATTACAGGAAAAGCATTGCCGGTAGTTCATTTTTTAATATAATTTAAAACAGATATTACAAAGGAGCGGCATCACAATGGAAAGAAATACTTATTATTTGGTTGGAAATGCCCATTTGGATCCCATGTGGCAATGGCGGTGGCAAGAAGGCAGTATGGAGGCAAAAGCAACGCTTCGCTCCGCGCTGGACAGAATGAAAGAGTTCCCTGACTTTCGTTTTGTTTGTTCTTCCGCTTCTGTCTTTCAATGGGTAGCGGAATTTGCCCCCGAAATGATGGAAGAGATAAAAGCAAGAGTTGTGGAAGGGCGTTTTGCCATTGTGGGCGGTTGGCATGTACAGCCTGATTGCAACCTCCCTTCCGGAGAAGCCTTCGCCAGGCAAGCCCTTTACGCCCAGCGGTATTTTCAGGAAACCTTTGGGTTGACAGCCAGTGTCGGCTATTGTGTTGATAGCTTTGGCCATTGCGCCACATTGCCTATGATCTTAAGACACAGCGGCATGGATTCCTATATTTTTATGCGTCCGTCGCCTAATGAAAAAGATTTGGATTCTGATGTCTTTGACTGGATAGCGCCTGATGGCTCTTCTGTGACTACATATCGTATTCTTGATCCCTATTGTGCCAGGTTTGAGACCATGGAAGAATTAGATGCTCGTTTGGTTTATCTAGAAGAAACTACAAAAACGAACCTGCCTATGTTGCCGCTCTTTTATGGCGTTGGCAACCACGGCGGCGGTCCGACAATACGACATTTGGAGCTTTTGCGAGAATATACCAAGACGCATCCGGACAAAGAATTGATCTATTCCGATTTGCGGGACTTTTTTGATCATATACACAAAACACCGCAGCCCATCCCCAGCTACATCGGTGATCTGCAGCACCATGCCAGTGGCTGTTATGCAGCAGAACCTCGAGTTAAAAATGGCATCCGCCGCGCCGAGTCTGATCTGATTGCTGCTGAAAGCTATGGTGCTTTGGCTTCTGCTCTTTGCGATAAACGTGCAAAAAACAATGATTTTCGCAAAGCCTGGAACGCCGTTTGCTTCTGCCATTTCCACGATTCCATGGGCGGTTGTTCCATTAAAGAGGCTCACGATGATACGATCGATATGTTGGGCATGGCCAAGTATACCGCTGCCGTTGAGGAGAATAATGCGCTGCAGACCATCTCTTGGAATATCGATACCCGTAACCGCACATTAGGACAGCCCCTGGTGGTATTTAATCCTCACGGTTTTACGGTAACACAATCGGTGCAGGTAAACGGCGCTTTTAATACTGTCTGCGACGCAGCAGAGAATGCCGTCCCATGCCAATCAGTCCTCTCCTCTTCTCATGAATGTTACGGTCGCCCGGATACCCTGTTTCAGGCAACCGTTCCCCCTCTTGGATATCGTGTATATTATCTCAGCAAAAACGCAGAGGCACCGCAATACGAAAGCACTGTGCTTGCCACAGCACAAGAATGTCTGCCTGATGCAAATCATATATACGGCCCCGTTCTTGAAAATGAACAGTATCGCATTCAATTTGAATGTTACAGCGGTTATATCGTTTCCTTTATAGATAAGCACACAGATAAAGAGTTGATCCGCGGAAGAGCCGCCGTACCTATGGTTTTTGATGAGTTTTACCACGACACCTGGAGCCACGCTAAGAATTTTTTTAACGATGAAATGGCTCGTTTTTCCGATGCTACACTCACTGTTTTGGAAAACGGACCTGTCAGGTCTACTATAAAGGTAGTTAGTCGCTATAACACGTCTGTTCTGACGCAGTATTTCTCGTTAGAAGCAGGCTGTTCCAAACTTCAAGTCCGTGCACAAATAGACTGGCACGAAAAGCACAAGCTTTTAAAACTTGTGTGGCCAATGAATGTAGATGACCCTAAAGCATATTATGAAATTCCTTTTGGCATAATCGAGCGTCCCTGCGATGGCGAAGAAGAACCGGGAATCAACTGGACAGCCATTAAGGGAACGGATGGTGGATTTGCTTTGCTGAATAACAACACCTACAGCTCCAGTGTAAAGGGAAGTACTCTTTATCAAACGGTCGTCCGCAGTCCAATCTTTGGTGACCACGGCCTCTCCAGAACATCTGAAAGCGACTACACCGCCCAAGGCACAACGGATTTTCATTATTCGATCATGCCCGTTGGCGACAGTTGGTCCGAAATCGTCAAAGCCGGCAAGGTTCTGAACAAGGGGCTCACCAACATCTTGGACACATGGCACAAGGGCTGTCTGCATAACGATGCCCTTGCAGGCTTATCCGTTAATGTTCCCAATGTAGTCGTTAGTGCCGTAAAACACAGCGAAGATCAGACAGGCACTGTTTTGCGCATCTACGAAACCGATGGAATAGAAACTGATTTTGTCGCAAGCGGATATGTACTTCCCTGTACTTTGAAAGGACATATTGCACCTTGGGCTGTGCAGACATGGTACTGCAAAGACGGTTCCGAGAACTGGCAGACAGTGCAGTTTACCGAATACGAAAATCTTTTTTGAAGAGAGTTGGATATGTATATTTTAGGATTTGATATTGGGGGCACAAAATGTGCTGTAATCACCGCCCAATGGGACGGCAACAACATAACCATACTGCAAAAAGAAAAATGCTCCACTGATTTTTCGGTCTCTCCCGAGGAAATGATTGAAAAACTTATTGCAATGGCAGACGGTATTTTGCAGAAGAAACCCGACGCAATCGGAATTTCTTGTGGCGGACCGCTGGACTCTATCCGAGGGATCATTATGAGTCCACCGAATCTTCCCGGATGGGATCATGTTACTATCGTAGAGCAAATAGAGCAGCATTATGGTGTCTCCACCAAACTACAAAACGACGCTAACGCCTGCGCTGTCGCTGAGTGGAAGTTTGGTGCCGGCAAAGGATGCCGCAATATGGTGTTTATGACCTTTGGTACAGGTCTCGGGGCAGGATTAATCCTCAATGGTGCACTGTACAGTGGTACAAACGATAATGCAGGCGAGCTGGGGCACATCCGTCTTTCTGATTTTGGTCCTGTGGGTTTTGGCAAATCCGGCTCCTTTGAAGGCTTTTGCAGTGGCAACGGCATCGCACAGCTTGGATATATAAAGGCATTGGAAAAGATTCAGCAAGGTGAGTATCCCATGTATTTCAAAAAAGGATACACCCTCTCGGATATAACTGCAAAGACCGTTGCCGATGCAGCACGCGCAGGAGATGCAACCGCATTGGATGTCTATCGCACCTGCGGTGCTTATTTGGGAAAAGGTCTTTCCATCGTAATTGACCTGCTGAACCCCGAGTTGATCGTCATCGGCAGTGTCTTTTCCAGAAGCAGGGATCTGCTTTGGGAAGCCGCTAAAATAGAAATCGAGAAGGAAGCATTACAACTGTCTGTAAGCTGCTGCAAGGTTGTTCCGGCAGCACTGGGAGAGCAGATCGGAGATTATGCCGCCATTGCCGTGGCTCTTTCGTGAGGTATTTATATGTTGAATGAATTACTGAATTGTTATCCGCAGCTTGGGGAATGTAAGGTCGTGCTTAAGGAAGCCACCGCTGCCATGATCGATTGCTATAAAAACAGCGGAAAAATTCTGCTCTGCGGAAACGGTGGCAGCTGTGCTGATTGCGACCATATTGTGGGCGAGCTCATGAAAGGCTTTTTGAAAAAGCGCCCGCTAAGCACGGAGCAAAAAGCCAAAATGACAAACCTGTCCCCTGCTTTGGATGAAGAAACATTAAACAAACTGCAAGGTGGATTGCCTGCCATTGCTTTGCCCTCTATTACGGCTCTTAACAGCGCATTCTGCAACGATGTTGACCCGGAACTGATTTATGCACAGTCCGTTATGGCAATGGGGAAAATCGGTGATGTGTTGATTGCAATGACTACCTCTGGTAATGCAAAAAACGTTTTTGCCGCAGCGAAGGTGGCCAAAGGACTTGGTCTTACGGTTATCGGTCTGACCGGAAAGGGCGGTGGTAAGCTTAGCGAAATTGCCGATATCTGTATTCGGGTACCGGAAACAGAGACTTTCAAAGTGCAGGAACTGCATTTGCCGGTATACCATTATCTGTGTGCCGCTACAGAAGAAGTATTTTTTTAAACTAAGCAAAAGGCTTGCCGCTTGGCAAGCCTTTTGTGTTAGAATAATGTTGTTATCCAATATATGAGCCCGTAAATTACGCTTGCACTCACACCGTACACAATAACTGGCCCTGCAATTTGGAAAATTTTGGCACCAACCCCGAGCACCATTCCCTCTGCTTGTGTCAAGTTAGGACGCAGTGTTTTTTGTCGAAAAGGGTCAAAATCTTTCGACAAATGTCGTTTTATCCCGACGTCAACAGCCGATTTCGCTCAAGCCGGGTGAATAGGATCGGTTTGCGGCTCTCGCCTATCT
>JAZOUW010000021.1:0-32178 GCA_045658385.1 Faecousia sp. | reverse complement strand
CACGAGTTCTGCGGCGATATCGTAGAGGTTGGCGACAACTGGAAGCATAAGTATAAGGTGGGCGACAAGTTCGTCATTCAGCCTGCCCACTATCATAAGGGCAGCCAGATGGCTCCCGGCTATTCCTACCAGTTCTGCGGCGGCAACGCCCAGTACGGCAATGTTCCTATTGAAACCCTGCTGGAAAACTGCCTGCTGCCTTACGAGTCCGATACTTACTACTATGGCTCTCTGGCAGAACCTTTAAGCTGTGTGATTGGCACATTCCACGCCATGTATCACACCAAGGCCGGCTCCTATGTCCACGAAATGGGCATTAAGGAAGGCGGCAAGATGGCGCTGCTGGCATCTGTCGGTCCTATGGGTCTGGCAGCCATTGACTATGCTCTCCACTGTGACCGGAAGCCTTCCTTACTGGTAGTTACGGATATTGACGATGCCAGACTGACCCGTGCCGCCTCTATCTACACAGTAGAGGATGCCGCCAAGAACGGCATTGAGCTGCACTACGTCAACACCCGCATGGAAAACGCCACTGCATATCTGCGGGAGCTCACCGGCGGCACCGGCTACGACGATGTGGTGTGCTTTGCGCCTGTTAAACCGCTTATTGAGCAGGCTGACGACATTCTGGGCTTTGACGGCTGCCTGAACTTCTTTGCCGGTCCTACCGACAGTCAGTTCAAAGCGCCCTTCAACTGGTACAACGTTCACTATCTGTATACCCACGTGGTTGGCACCTCCGGCGGCAACACCAACGACATGCAGGAAGCCATCGCAATGATGAATGCGGGCAAGCTGAATCCCTCTGCGTTGGTCACCCACATCGGCGGTCTGAATGCAGTGGTAGACACTACCCTGAATTTACCGAAGATTCCCGGCGGCAAGAAGCTGATTTACACCCACATCGACCTGCCCTTGGTAGCAATCGATGATTTTGGGAAATTGGGCGAGACCGACCCGATGTTCGCAGAGCTGGACCGGATGTGCAAGGCAAACAACGGTCTTTGGAATCCGGAAGCAGAAAAGTATCTGCTGGCAAACGCCAAGAAGATTTAACAAATCAAAAATCGCACCTGAAATTCAGGTGCGATTTTTTTCGTTTGTGAAAAGCCTGTTTTCTAACGACCGGCAGAGGTCAAAGAAACACCAAAGATAAGCAACTTGACATAGATACTCGAGAGGGGAGAACTGCGCAGCAAGTCAAAACGCCTTGCGCAGCGAGCTTTCCAGCGCCTCGTCTACCGCTATACGGTCCCCCTTCTCCTCAAGGAGAAGACTTTGGTAAAGCTTTTGGGAAAATATTGCGTTTTGACGGTTTGGTGATTATGTGACCCTCTGAAGAATCTGTTTAGCCGTATATTCGTCGGTAATTAGAGTGTCTATCAGTTTTGTGCGCAATGCGCCGGCAATGGCGGCTACTTTATCATTGCCGCAGGCGATAGCGATGGTTTGCTTTGCCCGCCGGATGCTGTCTGCGCCGGCGCATAAGGTGTTTTCGTAAAGGTTTACCAATTCACCCTTTTCGTTGAAGAAATGGGTGGCAATATCGCCCACCACCTCTGCGCTTTGCTCGTTGTAGCCAAAGGTGCTGCTAAAGACCTCCAGAATTTCCCGGTTGCCGATGCCTACAATGGCAAGGTCGGTACTGTTCCATAAGTTTTCCATTTTTTTAAAATAGGAAAGCTTTTTCAGCAAATTGCAATCTTCGCCGGTATCCGCCAGGTAGGGAAACCAGGCGTATTTTACGGTAGCGCCGATCTGGTCTGCCATACCCCGGGCCAGTTCGTTGGAGGAAAACCAGGCATTTTCGTTGTCGGTAGCGCCGAAGAGGGGAAAAACCGTGTTGCCCTGGGTACTGAGCTGGGGCAAATTGTTAACAAATTCCTGAATGGTCCGTCCCCAGGAAAGGGCAATCTTCAAGCCACCCTGCCGGAGCATCGGCAAAATGTGGTCCACCGCGCCTTTAACGGTCATCATCCGGCGCAGGGCTTCGTTTTTGCTACTGACGGCACAGACCACGCAGTTTTGGATGCCGAATTTCTCGCAAATCTTCTTTTCCAACTGCTGTTGGTCCTTTTCCGGATTGTGAATGGTAATT
Source organism: Faecousia sp. (assembly GCA_045658385.1). Taxonomy (GTDB): domain Bacteria; phylum Bacillota; class Clostridia; order Oscillospirales; family Oscillospiraceae; genus Faecousia. Next base: position 30,077 of record JAZOUW010000021.1, on the reverse strand, counting down.
TCCACAATGCTTTTCTCGATGGCTTCATTCAGCAGCTTGGAAACCGTCTGCCGGGAAAGATGCATCATGTCGGCAATTTCCTGCTGGGTGCGCTTTTCCTTATAGTAAAGCGTAGCAATCTCCGCCATTAAAATCTTTTCGTTTTGCGCGTTCATTTTATCACCTACTTACTGATATTTTACCATTTTTTCAGGCAGATGTCAATTCAATTTTAACATTTGTCATTGACAAATGTTAAAATTGGTGGTAAAATGAGACCGTTATTAAAATAAAGGAGTGCGTCCAATGTTAGTATCTATGAAGGAAATGCTGGCGGATGCCCAGAAAAATCACTATGCCATCCCCGCATTTGATGTCAGTAATTTTGAAATGGTCAAAGCTGTGCTGGACGCCTGTGAGGAGGAGCGTTCTCCTGCGCTGCTGCAGGCGCTGAGCGTGGACATCAGCGGCAAGGCCCTGCCGATGCTCACTGCTATGATCAAGGAAGCATCCGAGCAATACACCATTCCTGTCTGTCTGCACCTGGACCACGCAACAGATTTTGAAACCGTCAAAGCCGCGTGTGAGGTAGGCTTCAAATCCGTGATGTTTGACGGCTCTGTGTTGCCCTTTGCGGAAAATGCTGCAAAAACTGCCGAGATCGTAAAGTATGCCCATGAAAGAGGCGTTACCGTAGAAGCGGAATTGGGCCATGTTGGCAACGCTATGGTTGGCAACGAGGCAGACAGTGTCCAGAATGAGGACCCGGAGGACACCCTCACCGTTCCGGCAGAGGTAGTCAAGTTTGTGGAAATGACTGATGTGGACGCATTGGCCATTGCCGTTGGCACAGCCCACGGCGTTTACAAAAAGACCCCCACGCTGCGTATTGACCGACTGGACGAGATTGTGGCTGTTTGCGATCGTCCTCTGGTGCTTCACGGCGGCAGCGGCACCCCCGACGACCAGATGCAAAATGCTATCCACCACGGCATTACCAAGATCAACATTTTCTCCGACATCGTGGTTGCCTTGAACGACGGTCTCCGGGATAAGCTGAACGCCATTGAAAACCCCGCTACCTGGCCCTGCTATGTATTTGAAGATGCCCAGAAGCGGATCAGAGAGGTTGCCAAGGCCAAGATCAGAACCTTCGGCAGCAATGGGAGGGTGTAAGTATGAAAACAAAAGCAGTACGATTGTATGGCGAAAACGATGTGCGGCTGGAGGAGTTTGAGATGCCCCCGCTGAAAAATGGCGAAATCCTCATTAAGATCATTTCTGACAGCGTCTGTATGTCCACTTATAAGACCATCAAGCAGGGCGCAAAGCACATCCGTGTGCCGGACAATGTGGCGGAAAATCCCACCATCGTAGGCCACGAATTCTGCGCCGAGATCGTAGAGGTCACCAACAAGTGGAAGGATCAGTACAAGGTGGGCGACAAGGTGGTTATGCCTCCTGTGCTGTCATACCTGGGTGGTATGCAGACTGTTGGCTACTCCTTCGGAGAAATCGGTGGCGTATCTACTTACTCCATCGTCTATGACCATATTGTGGAAAACGGCTATCTGATGAAGCTGGACAGCGATGCGTTCTTCAGCGGCTCGCTCATCGAGCCTGCCTCCTGCGTTATCCGGGGTTATAAAGCCAACATCCACCTGGACGAAGAATATAAGCCCTTTACCAACATTCGCCCCAACGGCAAGGTTGCCATTCTGGCAGGCTGCGGCCCGATGGGTCTGGTTGCTATTGATATTGCCCTCCATGGAGATGTGAAACCCTCTATGCTGGTGGTTACCGACCTGAACAAGGACCGTCTTGCCCGCGCAGCGTCCATTTTCAAACCGGAGGAAGCGGCAAAGGATGGTATCCAGCTGATTTTCACCGACGTATCCACCGCCGAGGAACTGTTGGAAATTGCTCCGGGCGGATTTGACGATGTGTTTGTTTACGCACCCGTACCTGCAGTTGTAGAACTGGCAGATGCTATTTTGGGCTTTGACGGATGCCTGAACTTTTTTGCAGGTCCTCTGGACAAGAAATTCAGCGCCACCTTCAATTTCTACAATGTCCACTACGCCCAGCACCATGTTGCCGGCACCAGCGGCAGCACCACAGAGGATATGCGGGATATCATTCGCCTCATCGGTGAAAAGCGCATTGATCCGGCAGTGATGATCACCCACATCGGCGGCATTGATGCAGCCATTGAAACCACAGTCAATCTGCCCCAGATTCCCGGCGGTAAAAAGCTGATCTACACCCATATCGAGCTGCCCCTGACAGCCATCGACGATTTTGCAAAGCTGGGTGAAAAAGACCCCCGTTTTGCCGAACTGGACAAGCTGTGTAAGGCAAATAACAATTTGTGGTGTGCCGAAGCAGAAAAGTATCTGCTGGCAAACTTCTAAAACATATAAAAACTGCAGTTCAATGAACTGCAGTTTTTTCGCTTATTTATTCAAATAATTGCGGATTCGTTCCAGAGAAATCTGGGTTTCGCTCTTTTTCCACTGGGCGGTCAGATCGTTGAAGGCGTACTCCAAAGAGCACTCAAAGCCGATGAGGCTATCTTCCTGCCAGCAGGTAAGACCGATGTCGGTGTTTTCATCCTCTGCCTTGCCAATCTGGACCATATAATCGTAAAGGGCTTCTACAGTGCGCTCCTTGACGCCAATGGCTTCATACAACGCATCCTCACAGCCGTGTTCCTCGCCGTTTTTCAGAGCGATGAGCAGCTGCTTGGCAATGGTCCACAGCAGCACGTGCCGGGCGGTTACAAAGCTGCACTTTAAGAACCGGGCGTTGGCTGCCTGTCTGGAAATCTCACTGCCATAGGCAGCATTCAGTTCCTTGACCGTTTTATCCAGCAAGGCGCTGCCTTCTTTATAATATTTGACCACTTCATTTAGCCGGGAAAGACGCAGCAAAGAGTTTTTGGGGTTGCGCCAAATGGGATCCCGGTAGACCTCCCACCAGATGTTGCCTTCCTCGCCGGCGTGATGCCACGCCCAGTGCACATGGGGAATGTCCAGATCTTCCTTGGTCTGGTCAAACAGCAGCGGGTAGGTAGGACCGCAACGGTAAGGACCGTACTGGTCAACAGATGCGGCAACCACACGGCTGATACCCTTGCTGAACAAATTCCATGCCTGCAACGCTGCATCGGCCTTTTCTCCATAATCCCGGACGGCGATGGCATTCAGCATATCGTCGTTGGGCATACCGTTGGTCAAAAATGCGTTTTTGGTAAAGAGGGTGAGGAAAGAGGGCATCCAACCGAAATGGTGGTTTTCCATAAGTCCGCACAGACCGAAGTCCTGGTTGCTTTGGGCCATTGCCTCAAAGCGCTTTTGCCACTGCTGGGGTACAGGCAGATAGGGAGACACACCGTTGTCCCAGGTGCGGCAGCCCGTGTTACCCATTCCGTAGAGGCGGATGCCACGCTCCTTGGCAATGGCGGCTTCCGAGGTGAAGACTGTGGAGGGACCTACAAAGCTGATGGAGTAGTCGGCAATGTGGTACGGTTCGCCGTTTTCGTCCACAAAGTCCTGCCACATATCGTAGGTGATCATCATAGAGATGTCGGTGGGCAGTGTCCGGACCAGATTCAGCCGCTCCTCCTCCGGCGCGCCGCCGAAATTGTAGGTCCAGAATACGATATCGGCATCGGGGCTGTGCTTGCGAATCACATCCCGCACCTTGCCCACAAACTGGGGATAGTCGCTACAGGGATAGAAGCCGGCAGAGGGACGCTTTTCCCCCTTGGGTTTCACCATTGCCCGACTGGCCACATCACCGCAGGTGTGGGGGTCTTTGGAGGGGAATTCAAAGGATTCACCTACAAATACGATACCTTTGAGCTTGGGACAGTTTTTGAAGATTTGACCGAAGGTGGTGTCGTAGTGTTCCTCTGCGCCCGGGTCGTCCGGGTGGAGCTCTGCGGTCATATAGTTGTAGATGTATACATCCAGACCGTAGCCCTCTGCCCGCCAGACGAGATTGTTAAAGTCACAGTAATTCCAGCCGTCATCCTCCCAGGCACCGTTGGGGTCTCTGAAGCCGTGGAGGTTGGTGTCCGGGTGTCCTGCGAAAACAATGATGGCGTCCATACCGGCATGGGCGCAGGCCTCCAGGAAGTTGTCCGGGAAGGTATCCAGCTCTGTGCCGGAGTGGGTCATCCGGGGGGAGAACAAGGGAGCGTGCTCCTGCTCTTCTGCCATCAAAGCGGCCTGACCACGCAGACGCATCAAATCTTCTATGTAATAAGCGCCCTGGGCAGCGCCACGCTCTGTTTTGCCGATAATGAGAACGGAGTCAGCGGTAACAGTAATATGAAAGGCCGCCGCCATTTCCGATTTTACAATGGGCGAATCCAGAGCATTTTCTTGGGCAAGGATGATCTTTTTTTTCGGATTTTTCAGATAATTGCGGATATTTTCCGTTTTTACCACCCGCAGGCAGACGCCAAAGCATTCAGAAAGAAACCGGTACAGATCTCCGGAAAAATACTGCACCAGCCGGGAATTTCCGGCAGGAACAATAATTTCCCAGGAGTCATCAATATAGCAGTCTGCCGGTTTGGCGGCATTTAAAGTGGGGGAGAGTCTGCGGTAGTCCAAAAAATCCCGATTGCGGAAACTGTAATCGTGTTTTCCCATTATCATAATCATCGCTCCTAACGGTATTTTTCTTTATGGATATTGTAATTTACCCTCTGCGAAAAGTCAAGGCAAGTGACCGCTTTTACCACAAATAAAGTTAGAAAATGCCGGTAGAGAATTGACACTGAAATAAATACTGTGATACACTGAAAATATCCATAAAAAGGAGATGTAAAACAATGGAAAAACCGCTGGATAGATTGGTAGAGGGATACAGCTTTACAGGGATTTTTCGGAAGGTGGCCTTTGTGGGAGACAGCCTTTCCTCCGGAGAGTTTGTCATCATCGACAAAGAGGGCAAGCGCCACTGGCGAGATACCTTTCCTTATTCCTGGGGACAGTTTATTGCCCGGAAGAACGGCTTTTTTGCCTATAATTTTTCTGCCGGGGGTATGACCGCAAAATGGTATATCAATGAATTTGCCCAGGAACACGGATACTGGGATCCGGACAAGGCTTGTCAGGCCTATGTGATTGCGCTGGGTGTCAATGACCTTTCCCCCAAGACAGCGCAGGTGGGAACTGTCGCGGACATTACAGCGACAGAATCTGAAGGGGAGCGCCCATTTATCAGCTATTATGCGGAGATTGTCCGAAAGTATAAAGAAGTCAGCCCCGATGCCAGATTTTTCTTCGTAACCATTCCCAAGGGGAATATGTATATAGACGACAAAAAGACCCGGCAAATGCAGCAGGCAATGTATGCTCTGGCGGAGCATTTTGAAAACAGCTATGTCATTGACCTGTATCAGTATGCTCCCGCCTGGGACGAGGATTTCCAGGAAAAATATATAATGAACAACCATATGAATCCGATGGGCTACATTGTGGCGGCGCAGATTATCGATTCCTACATCGACTACATCATCCGGCACAATATGAAGGATTTCCGGCACATCGGCCTTTTGGGAACAAATATTCCTTACAAATAAAAACAAAAAAGCGGTGAGGATTGTGCTGGATTATAGACCAATGTGGGAAACTATGCACAGAAAAGGTGTTTTTCGGTACAGTCTGTTAAAAACTGGGGTAGACAATAAGGCCTTGGATTCCATCAAGAAAGGCAAGAACATTACATTGCTCACATTGGAGAAAATATGTGCGGCGCTAGGTTGTACGCCGAATGAAGTAGTTGCATTTCTTCCGGATATGTAAAATATACTGTAACCCCTGGGTATCCCCAGGGGTTTGTTTATTTTTAGTGTGCAAAAATAGTGTGGAAAATGTCGAAAATTGTGGTATAATGAAAGCGTATTTCAGATTTGTGAGGTCTGTGCTATGAAGTTTTTACAATCTGTCCTCGCGTTTTTAGATGTTTCTATGGAGCAGCCCCAACCTTACGGCTGGTTTCATCTTCTGTTTTTTGTTCTGTCTTTTCTGGCGCTGATCCCGCTGCTGCGGTTTCCCCGAAAACCATCGGACGACCATATCCGCCGGGTGGTTTGGGTAACGGCTGCAATCGTGACTGTTTTGGAAATCTACAAGCAGATCAATTATAGCTTTTCCTACGAAAACGGCATTACTTTTGATTACCAGTGGTATGCCTTTCCCTTCCAGTTTTGTTCTACGCCTATGTATATCGGTCTTTTGGCAGGCATTATCAAAAAGGGGAAAGTCCACGAAAGTCTTTGCGCGTATCTTGCCACTTATGCGCTGTTTGCGGGCTTGAGTGTGATGGTATATCCCATCAGCGTGTTCATCTCCACCGTTGGTATCAATGTGCAGACGATGATCTGCCACGGCAGTATGATCACCATTGGCATTTATCTGTTTGCCACCGGCTATGTGCCGCTAAAGCAGAAAACCGTTTTAAAGGCAATGCCGGTGTTTGCCGTAACGGTTGCGATGGCGGCGATTATGAATGAGGTCGCCTTCCAAAGGGGTATTTTGGAAGGGGAGGTTTTCAATATGTTCTTTATCAGCCCTTACTGTGAGCCCAGCCTGCCGGTGTATTCTTTGGTGCAGGGGGTTGTGCCGTTCCCGTTGAGTTTGATTATTTATATTTTAGGATTTACCGCCGCGGCGTATCTGGTTTTGCTTATAGCTATGGGCGTAGCCACACTGCTGAAAAAGAAGCAAATTGCAAAGGTATAAGTGGAAGAACCGGAGGACAAAGAAGCAGGGGAGGCTACCAGCCTCCCGCTGGGGGCGGATATTATCCGTCGCTATGTTTTGGCGGTTCTGTGACCCTATGAGCATTCCCGACCGGTTTCCGGTCGGGAATATTTATGGGTTTGAAGCATAAAATTTCCCAAAAGCTATTGACAAATCTATCCAGAAGTTATATTATAACTGCGGTTAGCAACGGCTAATCATATTTTAATCCACGGGAATTAGCATAGGCTAACCCCTATGGAAATACATATCCAAGCAGGAGATCGCTATGACATTGGCAACGGCGCAGGAAGGAACAGAATATATCATTCAGCGTATCGAAACGGATGACGAGGAACTGGACGCATTCCTGTTTTCCCTGGGCTGCTACAGCGGTGAGCCGATCACGGTGGTTTCTCACCGGAAGGGCAGCTGTACTGTGGCCATTAAAGATGGCCGGTACAATATCGATACCCAATTGGCGCAGGCGATCATTGTGGCGCTGTAACGGTGTCCGGAAGGATGACCGAGAAACAGCGCGTTTACCTTTATAAATCAGTTAGCGATGGCTAACTACAAGGATTCAGGAGGAAAAATGAAAGTTGCATTTGCGGGCAATCCCAATAGTGGCAAGACCACGATGTATAATGCCCTCACCGGACGGAACGAAAAGGTGGGCAACTGGGCCGGTGTTACGGTAGACAGAAAGGAAGCGTCCATCAAAAAGGCATACGCCGGTGATCTGGAACTGATCGCGGTGGACCTGCCCGGCGCTTATTCCATGTCTCCCTTCACTTCCGAGGAGAGCATCACCAGCGCCTACATAAACCGGGAAAAACCCGATGTAATCATCAATATCGTGGACGCCACCAACTTGAGCCGCAGCTTGTTTTTTACTACGCAGCTGTTGGAGCTGGGCATACCTGCTGTGGTGGCTTTGAACAAAACGGATGTAAACCAAAAAAAGAAAACCGAAATCGATGTGGCAGAGCTGTCCCAAAAGCTGGGCTGCCCGGTGGTGGAGACAGTTTCCACTCACGCTGACGGTCTGAAGGAGCTGGTTGCCGCTGCAATAAAGGTGGCAGGCAAGGGTCAGCTTGCCCCCTATACCCAAGGGGAGATCGACCTTACCAGTAAAAAAGCCGTGGTGGAAGCGGACCGGAAACGGTTTGATTTTGTCAACGGTGTGGTCAGGGCGGTAGAGCGCCGCACTGTCCGTACCCGGGATAAAAACTACCAGGATGCCATTGATGCGGTTTTGACCAACCCTGTAGGCGGTTTGGTAATCTTCGGGGCAGTGATGTTTCTGGTGTTCCAGATTTCCCAGGCCTGGTTGGGGGTATGGATTGCAGAGGGTTACGAATTTGCCAACGGTACAACGCTTCCCGGTCTGGTCACGCTGATCGATCTGTTTAAGAATTGGGTGGCGGGGCTTTTGGAAGGCGCCAACGCCAATGTGTTCCTTGCTGCGCTTTTGACGGAAGGCATTATCGGCGGCTTTAGCGCTGTGGTTGGCTTTTTGCCTCTGGTAATGGTGATGTATTTTCTCATTGCGCTGCTGGAGGACTGCGGTTATATGGCAAGAGCCACAGTTGTTCTCGACCCCATTTTCAAGAAGGTGGGCCTTTCCGGTAAGTCTGTGATTCCCTTTGTCATCGGCACCGGCTGCGCCATTCCCGGCGTTATGGCTGCCCGGACCATTCGTAATGAGCGGGAGCGCAACGCCACCGCCATGCTTGCTCCCTTTATGCCCTGTGGCGCAAAACTGCCGGTGATCGCGCTGTTTGCCGGCGCATTTTTCGACGAGGCAAGCTGGGTAGGTACTTTGATGTACTTTGTGGGCATCATCTGCATTTTGCTGGGCGCACTGCTGGTCAATCAGATTACCGCAAACAAAAATAAAAAGTCCTTCTTCATTATGGGGCTGCCGGAATACAAACTGCCTTCGGTGAAGCGGGCGGCGGTCTCCATGTGCAGCCGTGGCTGGGCCTACATCGTAAAGGCCGGCACGATCATTCTGGTGTGCAACGCAATTGTGTTTATTATGCAGTCCTTTGACTGGAATCTGCAGCTGGTGGCAGAGGGAATGGAGCAGACCTCCATTCTGGCGACCATTGCCAACCCCGTTGCAGTGCTGCTGGTGCCAATTGTGGGTATCGCTGCCTGGCAGCTGGCCGCGGCGGCGGTTACCGGCTTTATTGCCAAGGAAAATGTGGTGGGTACACTGGCGGTATGCTACGGCTTTGCGGTCAATGAGGATTTGGAGATCATCGGCTCCGGCAATGAGGTGGCTGCGGCGATGGTGGGCATGACCAAGGTCGCGGCGCTGGCATATCTCATGTTTAATCTGTTTTCTCCCCCTTGCTTTGCGGCATTGGGTGCAATGAACGCGGAAATCACCCAGAAGAAATGGTTCTGGGGCGGCATTGCCTTGCAATTGAGTACCGGTTACAGTGTTGCGTTTGTGGTTTATCAAGCGGGAACGCTGATCACCACCGGCGGTTTCGGCGCGGGTTTTGTGCCCGGTTTGATCGCTGTTTTGGCGATGGTAGCCATCGTGGTATACTTGTGCCGGAAGGCAGAAAAGAAGGTGCCGGTATGCAGCTGATTGATTGGATTCTTGTAGCAGGCATCGGGGCGGTCTTGGTTTTTTGCGTGCTGTTTATCTGCAAATCGAAAAAAGCCGGAAACAAATGCATCGGATGTCCCCACAGCGGCAACTGCAGCGGCGGCTGTGGCTATGATAAATAAGCAAACAGCAGACTTTTTCTAAAAGAAAAAGTCTGCTGTTTGCTTGACATTGGGATAAAAAAACAGTATAAATGAAGTGTATGTAAAAAACTGCAAATTCAGCAGTAGAAAAGAGGAATATAGTTATGGGTTATCAGTATTGGTCTTACGAAACGCTCCATCAGTTCTGCATGGATGCTTTCCAGAAATTCGGCTTCAGCGAGAAGGAAGCAGACATCATTCAGGATGTGCTTCTGACCTCCGATCTGTTCGGCATCGAGAGCCACGGTATGCAGCGTATGGTCCGCTACCATAAGTGCATTGAGCGGGGTATGATCAAGATCGACGCCAAGCCGGAAGTCGTTTTTGAGACACCGATCTCCGCTGTGATCGATGCCCACGATGCTATGGGTCAGGTGGTTTCCCACCGGGCTATGGAAATGGCTATCGAAAAGGCAAAGGTCAGTGGTGTTGGTATCGTTTCCGTCCGCAACTCCAATCACTACGGTATTGCCGGTTACTATGCAAAGATGGCTTGCAAGGAAGGCCTGATGGGTTTCAGCTGTACCAACAGTGAGGCGATTATGGTCCCCACCAACGGCCGGAAGGCTATGCTGGGCTCTAACCCCATCGCCTGCGCATTCCCCGCCGAGCCTTACGATTTCTTCTTCGACGCTTCCACCACCGTGGTAACCCGCGGCAAGCTGGAGATGTACAATAAGATGGAAAAGCCTCTGCCGGAAGGCTGGGCGCTGGACAAGGTCGGTCATCCCTCTTCCAACGCGCCGGATGTGCTGGCAAACATTGTTGCCAAGAACGGCGGTGGCATTATGCCTCTGGGCGGATCCACCGAGCAGCTGGGCTCTCATAAGGGCTATGGCTACGGTATGCTCTGCGAGCTGTTCTCCTCTGTTTTGTCTATGGGCAGCACTTCCAACTACTGCATGACCGGCGGCAAGGGCAACATCTGCCACGGCTTTATGGCTATCAACCCTGCTTTCTTTGGCGACCCCGCTGCCATCAAGGAGCATTTCTCTACATATCTGCAGGAGTTGCGGGAATCCCCCAAAGCTGACGGTCAGGAAAAGATCTACACCCACGGTGAAAAGGAAGTGGCTGCCGTTGCAGACCGCAAGGCCAACGGTATCCCGGTCAATGACAACACCATGGTGGAGGTTCTTGACCTGTGCAACTACCTGAATATGGACTTTAGTGCTTACTTTGGCGATTACCGTCCTCCCGTCCGGGAAGATGTTTTCAAGGGCAACTACTAAGAAAATCGGCTGAGGTACAAATGGTGCCTCAGCCGTCTTTATTAAATAAGGGAGAAAAGATATGATTCAGATTCCTTACGGAAAAAGTCACATTGATTGTAATATCGATTACCAGGGCTTGCTTACCAGCCGGGTAGATCAGCTGCACAGTGAAAAAAGCGGCTTGCAGCTGGTGCAGGAGGCTATGGAAACGCCCTACGGCACAGAAAAATTGAGTGTTTTGGCGCGTGGTAAGAAGACCTGCACCATCATTATTTCCGATCACACCCGCCCTGTACCCAGCCGGGATATTTTGCCTCCCATGCTGCAGCAGCTGCGTCAGGGCAGCCCGGATATTGAGATCACTTTGCTGGTAGCCACCGGATTCCACCGGCTGACCACCACCGAGGAATTAAAGGCAAAGCTGGGCGAGGAGATCTATGCCAGCGAAAAGATCGTTGTCCACGATGCATTCAATGCCGACAGCAATATGCAGATCGGTATTCTGCCCTCCGGCGCGCCCCTGGTCATTGACAAGGTGGCGGTGCAGACAGACCTGCTTATTGCCGAAGGCTTTATTGAACCTCATTTCTTTGCCGGCTTCTCCGGTGGCCGCAAGAGCGTTCTGCCCGGTGTATGCGACAAAAAGACCGTTTTGGGCAACCACTGCGGCGCGTTTATTGCGTCGGAATTTGCCCGCACCGGCAATCTGGAAGGCAACCCCATCCACCGGGATATGGTGGCAGCGGCAGAAATGGCGAAGCTTGCATTTATTGTCAATGTGGTCATTGACGAGGATAAAAAGACTGTGGCGGCCTTTGCCGGTGATTTCAAGCAGGCCCACGCCGCAGGCGTTGCCTTCTTGCGGCAGTACTGCGAGGTAACTGCGATTCCCGGAGATATTGTGGTCACCTCCAACGGCGGCGCGCCTCTGGATCAGAATATCTATCAGGCTGTTAAGGGTCTGACCGCTGCGGAAGCAACCGCCAAAGAGGGCGCGGTGCTGATTATGTGCGCAGACCTTGCAGACGGCACCGGCGGCGAAGGCTTCTATCTTTCTTTGAAGAACTGCAAAACCCCGGCAGACCACTATGCCCAATGCGCGGCAACACCGCAAGGTGAAACGATTCCCGACCAGTGGGAGAGCCAGATCCTGGCAAGAGTTTTGATGAAACATCGGGTGATTTTTGTGACCCGCCCGGAAATGGAGCAAACCCTTCGTGAAATGAAAATGGAGTATGCCCACGATTTGGAAACTGCCCTCAAAATGGCAAAGGACCAGAAAGGCGCAGATGCAGCTGTTACACTGATTCCCAACGGCATCTCCGTTATGGTCAAAAAATAAAATTTTGATATATGGAAAATAACCGGCTATCGTGATTCTGATAGCCGGTTATTTTTAGGCATAAAAATCCTTTCACGGGCAAATCCTATATCCAGATTATTTCTGTGGAGGTAGCCCATGAAAAAGTTTTTATGTTTGCTGTTGCTACTGGGATTGCTGGCAGGCTTTGCCGGTTGTGGCAGAGCACCCCAAATACCCACTGAAACCCAGTCTGGCGAAAGCTCCGATACACTGGTGGTGGGAACGCTGAATTTCGACGGCAAATTTTCTCCCTTTTTCTATACCAACGCTTATGAAAACGACGTGTGGAGTTTGGTGCATTTGAGCCTTTTAACCACAGACCGGGAGGGGTCTGTGGTATTAAAGGGCATTACAGGGGAGACGCGCCCCTACAACGGTACAGATTATACCTACCGTGGGATCGCTGATTGTGAAATTACGGAAAATGAAAACGGCACGGTGTATTATGATTTTACCTTAAAAGAGGGGGTTAAGTTCTCTGACGGCAGCGCCGTGGATATTGACGATGTGATTTTTTCGTTGTATGTGCCATTAGACCCTTCCTATGATGGTATCATGACCATGTATTCGTTGCCTATTGAAGGACTGACAGAATATCGCGACAACCCGGATGTAGCCAACATATCCGGCATCCAAAAAACCGGTCCTATGAGCATGCGTGTGGTGCTGACAGAGGTCTCTGCAACGGCAATATATAACTTTGTTACCGCCGTTGTGCCGATGCATTACTATGGTCGGGAATCCCTTTACGACTATGAAAATAATCAGTTTGGTTTTCCCAAGGGAGATCTTTCCCATGTAAAAAGCGTTACCACAAAGCCGATGGGTGGCGGCCCTTATAAATTTGTCAGCTTTCAAGGCGGTACAGTGACCCTGGAGGCAAATGAAAACTACTGGAAGGGTAAGCCGAAAACCCGTTATATCCAGTTTAAGGAGGGGCAGGATGCGGACAAAGTGCCAGGTGTCGTAGCCGGAACGCTGGATATTTCCGATCCGTCCTATTCTGTGGAAATGGCAAAAGCCATTGCAAGCGCCAACGGCGGTACGCTCAATGGCAATGTACTGACCACCAATATGGTGTCCAATTTAGGCTATGGATATATCGGCTTTAGCGCAAAAAACGTCTGCGTGGCAGGACAAGCCGGGTCAGATGCGTCCAAAAGCCTGCGAAAAGCCATTGCCACGGTGATTTCCGTTTACCGGGATGTGGCGGTGGATTCCTATTACGGCGAATATGCCAATGTGATCAATTATCCTATTTCTGATACGTCCTGGGCAGCGCCCCGGGTAACAGACGAAGGATATCGCATTGCCTTTTCCACGGACACAGAGGGCAACCCCATTTACACCCAAGCCATGACCCCGGAAGAAAAGTATGCCGCGGCGCAAAAAGCTGCATTAGACTATTTCCAAAAGGCAGGGTATACGGTGACCGGGGGCAAACTCACTGCCGCCCCGGAGGGCGCAGCGATGAGTTATGAGGTGCTGGTGGGTGCCGGTGGTACCGGAGATCATCCTACCTTTATGGCGTTGTCGCTGGCAGCGGAAAGCTTGAAGCAAATCGGTTTTGATTTGATTATAACGGATATTTCAGATTTTTCAGAATTGAGTGGTGCGGTCAACGCCGGCACAGCAGAACTGTTTGCAATGGCCTGGGGTGCGTCTTCTGATCCGGACATGTATCAGATTTACCACAGTCAAGGCGGCTCCAACGAAAAATCCTACTGGCTGAAAGATGACCGGCTGGACGAGCTGATTATACTTGCCCGGCAATCCACAGACCAGACCTACCGGAAAATGCTTTATAAAGAGTGCTTGGAGATTATTAACGACTGGGCGGTGGAAGTGCCGGTGTATCAGCGGCAGAATGTGGTGATTTTCTCCACCCAGCGTATCAACATGGACACGGTGACCCCGGATATGACCACCTTCTGGGGTTGGGAAAACGACATTGAGCTGCTGCAGCTAAAATAAAGAACATGGGAAAGTATATTTTAAAACGGCTGGGCATTTCTGTGGGAATATTGCTGGTTGTGATTTTCATTATCTATTTGCTGATGCGTATGCTGCCGGCATCCTATGTGGAGACCATGGCTATCCAGCTTTCCCAAGCTCCCGGCGCAAAGCCTTATGATGTGTGGGTGGAGCAGCTGAATGCCCAGTATGGCTTGAATGTAGGACTGGTGCAGGGATACTTCATTCAGCTGCGGAATTTGCTTACGGGCAATTTTGGAGAAAGCTGGAAGTTTACAGTGCCGGTAACCCAGAAGTTTTCCGAAGTGATTGGCGTGTCCTTTGCCATGGGGGCGATTGCATTGGCGCTGGAGCTGCTGATTGCCGTGCCACTGGGCATTGTGGCAGCGACAAAGCAGTATAGCCGCACAGACTACACCATTACCGCCGGCGCGATGATTGGCATTTCCCTGCCTACTTTTTTCTTTGCAACGCTGCTGAAACTGATTTTTTCCGTAAAGCTTGGGTGGTTTGATTTGTTTGGGCTTGTGGGGCGGGATTATCAGCAGCTGTCTTCCTGGGGGAAATTTTGGGATATAGCCGCCCACTTGGTGTTGCCTATTGCCACCTTGGTGGTGGTTTCTGTGGGGTCTTTAATGCGTCACACCCGCACCAATATGCTGGAAGTGCTGCACGCAGATTATATCCGCACTGCCCGGGCAAAGGGTGTCAGCAACCGCAAGGTGATTCTGCGCCACGCCTTCCGCAACACGCTGATTCCATTGGTGACCATCGTAGGGGGCAGCTTGCCGGGACTGTTTGCCGGCGCGCTGGTTACAGAGACCTTGTTTGCCATTCCCGGTATCGGCTATACGTCCTACCAGGCCATGGTGGCAGGAGACATTCCCTTTTCTATTTTTTATTTAACCTTTCTGGCGGCGCTGACATTGCTGGGAAATTTGCTTTCGGATATTTTATACGCTGTGGTTGATCCCCGGGTCAGATTGAGGTGAGCTATGGAAAACAGACAATCGGATTTTTCATTAGAGGATGACCGGCGGATAAAAACTCTCTCTCCCGGTATGTTGACGGCAAAACGGTTTTTTCGCAACCGGTTGGCTGTAGCGGGACTGGTGCTCTTGAGCGTGTTGTTTCTGTTTTCTTTCGTGGGTGGCATGCTGATACCCTATGGGCAGGAGCAGGTGTTTTACCGGGAGGATATTCAGCGCAAGGAATTTGCCGGAGTCAGCCGCAATGAACAGTTTCGCTTTACGGCAGCGCAGCCTTTGGATGCGGTGCTGCAGGCGCAGATTACCCTTGCAATCGTCCGGGGACAAGACCGCGTTTCCTATGGGAAGACCGACTATCAAATCCAACCGGAGGGCAGGGATTTTTACGGTATTTATGCGCAGAATGCTCTTGTGGGGTTTGCCTGCAAGGATATTTTCCATGGGCAGGGGGCTTTTTCCTTCCTCTATGGGGTGTTGAAAGCGTTTGCAAACGGTCGGGTTTCTTTTGAAAACTATCGGCTGGATGAGCAAGGGACGGTTTTTGCGGGCAATGAAGAAATGGGTTATATCAGTCGTTTGATCGTACAATCCCGGGCGGCGGGAACTACTATCTCCAGAACTTTCCGGCAGCAGGTGGAAGATGCCATTGAGGCAGGAAAAACAGAATTTACCTATGAGAACCGGAATTTTACCATTGACTATACCCCGGAAAATAAGCTGTGGTCTGTAAAAGAACAGACCCTGACCCGGGTGTGGGATTCTTACGCTACGCCTACATGGCAGCATCCTTTGGGTACAGACAAAAACGGCATGGATATGCTTACCCGGTTGATGTACGGCGGCAGAGTTTCATTGGTAATCGGATTCATTGTGGTGATCATTTCTGCTGCCATTGGTGTGGTTTTAGGGGGTATCGCCGGCTATTTTGGAGGATGGGTAGACAATCTTATTATGCGATTGGTGGACATTTTTTACTGCGTACCTTCTACGCCCCTGTTGATTATTTTAGGCGCGGCTATGGACGGTATGCGCGTTGACCCCCAACTGCGGATGTTGCTGCTGATGCTGATTTTAGGACTTTTAGGCTGGCCGGGAATTGCCCGGCTGCTGCGGGGACAGATTTTATCCCTGCGGGAGCAGGAATTTATGACGGCCACAGAGTCCGGCGGCTTAAGCATCCGCCGTCGGATTTTTAAACATTTGATTCCCAACGTAATTCCCCAGCTGGTGGTGGTTTGCACCATGAGTTTGGGTTCGACCATTTTGACAGAGGCAACCTTGTCCTTTTTGGGGTTGGGGGTAAAATTTCCCTTTGCCTCCTGGGGCAATATAATGAACGATGTTTCCAACGCCCATGTGCTGACCTCCTACTGGTTTGTGTGGATTCCTGCGGGCATTTGTCTGGTGCTGTCGGTGTTGGGCTTTAACTTTGTAGGAGACGGTCTGCGGGATGCATTTGACCCCAAAATGAGAAGGTGAGCGTATGGACTATCTTTCCCGGCAGGCGGCGAAACGAATCGCCAAGGAAAACCGCCGCCGGATAGGGCAACTGGAAAAAAAGCGCCGGCGGAAAAATGTACCGGAGCAGGAATATCTGACGCAAATGCGCGATAAAAACAATGCGGTGGAATTTGACAATTTGCGCACATGCTTTTTCACTGATTCCGGTGTGGTACAGTCGGTGGATGGGGTGTCCTTTGACGTGCCAATGGGAAAAACAGTGGGCATTGTAGGGGAGTCCGGCTGCGGAAAGTCTGTAACCAGCTTGTCGCTGATGCAGCTTTTGCAGCGACCCCAGGGACAAATCGTATCCGGACAAATCCGGCTGAATTTGGGAAACAAGGCCTATGACGTTGCCAAGACACCGGAAACGGTAATGGAAACCCTCCGGGGCAATACAGTATCTATGATCTTTCAAGAACCTATGACGGCGCTCAATCCGGTGATGCGGATTGGTCAGCAGATAGAAGAAGTGATTGCGCTCCACGACAGTGCCTACAAAACAAAGGAGGCGCTGAAAGCGCGGACCGTTGAACTGCTGGAAACGGTGGGCATCGCCAACAGCCAAGGGGTATATGGAATGTACCCCCACAACCTTTCCGGCGGTATGCGCCAAAGGGTGATGATTGCCATGGCGCTATCATGCAATCCCAGACTGATCATTGCCGACGAACCCACCACGGCGCTGGATGTGACCATTCAGGCGCAGATTTTGGAGCTTTTAAAATCCCTGAAAGATAAACTCGGCAGTGCCATTATGCTCATTACCCATGATTTGGGCGTGGTGGCGGGCATGGCCGATTATGTGGTGGTGATGTATGCCGGTCGGGTGGTGGAAATGGGTACGGCAGAGGAGGTTTTTTATCATCCTGCCCATCCTTATACCATTGGCCTTATGGCATCCAAGCCGGTGGTAGGTAAAAAGGTAGAGTCCTTATACTCCATTCCCGGCAAAGTGCCAAATCCCATCGACATGCCCGATTATTGCTATTTTAAGGACCGGTGCGATACAAAAGACGAGACGTGCCACGGCCAATATCCGGCGCAGATCAGCTTATCGGAAACCCACAAGGTCAGCTGTTATCGGGTGTTCCCAAAGGAGGGTGAAGATGCGCAATCTTCTGGTGGTTGAAAATTTGAAAAAATATTTTTCTCTAAAAGGTGGCGGCGCAGTAAAGGCTGTGGATGGGGTGAGCTTTTCCATCCGGCGGGGTACGACCATGGGTCTGGTGGGGGAATCCGGTTGCGGCAAAACTACTACCGGGCGTATGCTGTTGCGCTTGTCCGGGGAGTTAACCGGGGGTCGTGTGCTGTTTCACGATGAGGATATTTACGCGCTTTCCAGAAGGGAATTACGCTGCCTGCGACCTAAAATGCAGATTATTTACCAAGACCCCTTTTCCAGCCTGTCGCCCAGAATGCCGGTGGGAGAAATTATCAGCGAGGCGGTCCGGGAGCATAAGCTGGTGGAAAAGGACAAACTGGAAGGTTATATTGACGGCATTATGGACCGGTGCGGCTTGCAGCCGTTTCACAAAAACCGCTATCCCCACGAATTTTCCGGCGGACAGCGGCAACGGATTTGCATTGCCCGGGCGCTGGCGCTGAAGCCGGAATTTGTGGTCTGCGACGAACCGGTTTCTGCGTTGGATGTGTCCATTCAGGCGCAGATTATTAACCTTTTAAAACAGCTGCAGCAGCAGGAGCAGCTGACCTATCTGTTTATTTCCCATGACCTTTCGGTGGTGGAGCATATTACGGATACGGTGGGCGTGATGTATTTGGGCAGTCTGGTAGAATATGCCCCAACGGACAAACTGTTTGCTAATCCCTTGCACCCTTATACCAAAGCGTTATTTTCTGCAATCCCCATGCCGGACCCGGCACATAAAATCAACCGCATGGTGCTGCAGGGCAGTATTCCGTCCCCGGCAGACCCGCCAACCGGGTGTAAATTCCACACCCGATGCCCCCATGCAATGGATGTTTGCGTCCACAATAGTCCTGCTTGGCTGGAGGTGGAGCCGGAACATTTTTGCGCCTGTCACCGATATTGCGGACAAAGAAAAACGGACTGAGCCTTCTCAGTCCGTTTGTTTGTTATTTCACTTCTGAGCCGCCCCATTCTACGACTGTAAAGCCGGTGCGTGTCGGCGCCTCCAATATTTGCTCCGGAAGGGCTACATAAGCATCAGAGCTTCGCCAGGTCATAAATACCCGGATTACCGTGTCCGGCACGGGGGAGATATCCAGCCTGGCAGCGTCGGTGTAGATATCTTCTTGGAAAGAGATAATGTTGTAGGGGTTTTGCTCCATCAATGGCAGCCAGTAGACGATAAACTCGTTGGCTTCCTTCCGGGTAAGACCCAACTTTTCCAGCGCTGTCTCCAAAAAGGCGGCGGTGTCTGCGCCCTTAACGCAAAAGCCTTTTGCCTTATCCCATTGGACGTTGATCTGTCCTTCCCAGTAAAGGTAGTTATAGGTCTGTCCGTTGGCATCTGTCAGCGTGCCGTCGGGGGCGGCGGTAACATTCCAGCTGCTGTCGTATGCCGGATAAGTGCAGGTCAACCTGCCGTCTAAAGAAAGCTTCGCAGAAATATCCTGGGTTTCTTCCGGATAGAGGTAAATTACCGGCTTGTAGCAGACGTTGGGGTCGGGCTGCCAATTACTTGCCTCGACGGTCAGCATATCCACTTCTATCCGATGGTTCGCATCGTCATAATAGGTGTTTTCATAGGTGCAGGTAACTTGGTCGCCTACGCACCAATTCTCGGAAAGCGTGCCATTTAGCTTGATTTCAATGGGTGATGCGGTTACATACCGGGCAAAGAAACAGTTGGCGTAGATTTTGGAGATAACAATGTGATCAAATATGTTGTTATCGTATTTTTCGGCGGTTTCCTTGTCCAGCCATTGCTCGGTGTATTCCAAATGCCGCAGGTCATTAGATATTTCCCAGCTGATTGGATGGACCTGCGCCGGATAGGTTTCCATTATGTTGCCTTTGTAGGTAACCTTTACAACGCTTCCCACCTCTGCATCAATTTTTACCAGTTCAGAAGTGCCAAAGGTAACCTTGTCAGCGCCCATAGGGATCGCGCTGTTTTCCACCGGCGCTACGGTAACGGAAGAATCGTTGATTTCCAAAACGGTGGCTGTGAAAATGTGTTCGACCTTATCTTCCTCCTGATACCAGAGACTGTCAATGGGTTTGAAATTGTAAGGGAAGAAATATACACGGGTTTTTTGGTAGGTGGTGTCTCCGGTTATACGGTTCCAATCCACGATCTTATAGGTCAAGGAAGAATATTCCCGTGTGCCGCCGTCTTTGTATGTTCCGGTGGGAATGGGAATAAAGAGAAAGGCGAACAATACGGCAGCAGCTATCCATACTTTCTTTTTCATACAAAGACTCCTTTCAATGGCTTAATTGAGCGTAAGGCCTAAATAGGCAGGTAAGTCCGGGGTGTGTTCCAGACTGTGATACATAGCGGTATTCTTTCCACCGGGCAGGCGCACATTGACGGCTGCGCCTAAAGTGGCGGCAATTTGGGGCAGAATATTTTCGTTGCCAAAATACTCACAAATGTGGAATGTGCCTCCTTCTTCATAGCCGCAAAGCAGACAGGATTGCCCTTGATAAAATTGGGCGAAAGTGCTTAAAAATTCCAGCGTTTTTCCATCTTGCAAAAGGGCGCTTTCCGGCAAAAGGGGTTTTCGCATGATTTCGTATTCCTGCCAACCGATGGGGGAAAGGGAAAGGGACCTTTCTCCCGGAGAAACGGTATACGCCGTCATTGGGCAGAAGCTTTTATAGCCGAATCTTGCATATAGAGAAAACAAACCTTCGTTTCCCGGCACCAAGGCTGCTCCGGCATAACCCAAGGCTTTCAAGTGCTTGTGGGTATCTTCCACCAGCGCCCGGCAAAGGCCTTTGCCCCGCATCTGCTTTGCGGTGGCAACGGCATAAAGATAGGCAACCTTCTTGCCTTTTAAGGTGCAGTCAAACCAGTAGAGGGCGGCAGCAAGCTGCCCATCTGCCGTTAAGCACCGGCAGCGGTCCGGAGAAAAGCCTGCGGAAAAGAATTTGTTCAGAAAGGAATCGGCATCGCCGAAAGCTTCTTTCCAAAGTTGCCACAGGGCGGGGATGTCCTCCGGAGTGGGGGCTTTAATAATCATAGCCGTCCTCCAGCAGGTGGGCCCAGCTTTTTTCTACCATGTGGTGGGGATTGTAGCTGAGCTTTGCCTTTCGCAGACCCTCCAGACCCAAATCGTCCTCCCGGTTCAGCCAGCGCACATCCGGGTACTTTTCCCGCAAGTACCGGGCAAAACCGTTATTGATAGCGGCGTATGTGCCGTCGGTGATATCCAGCGCCTTTTCAAAATGAATATCAAAGGTGTCGCTGTTTAGTCGGGAGCCGATGGTCATAGCTGCCAACTGACCGTCAAGCTGCAGCACAAGACCCTCCAGATTCAGCGCATCAAACTGGTCAAGGGCCTTTGCAAGGGCCGCCTGCTCCATGTGATAGTCACCGTGGGGGGTTTCCTGCAGGCGAATGGCATACCACTTTTCTACCAGCGCTTTGACCTGGGGGATGTTTTCTTTTGTAATAGGCAGTAACTGAAAATCGGGATTTTCTACCCGAAAGCGGTTTAAATGATTGCGTTTTTTCTGGAATTTCTTACCCTTCAGATCGGCAAGGTCATTGATGTCATAAATGTAATCAAAGGAGTTCCGGTCAAAGTGGTAGCGCAGCTTTCCGGGATAAAGCGTTTCCAAAAGGGCGCAATCCTCATGGGAAAGACCGGTCAGACGGCAGGGAATACCCCGCTTTTTCGCATCCTCAATAATGGCATCCAAAACTTCCTTTTTATCACCGGTGCCGGCTGGGAACAGATACAAACTTTTCCGGTCAAACTGGGAAAAGAACACCAGATGGTCATGTAAAATCGCGGCCTTTTGCCGACCCCATAAGTAGAGGTTGGTAAAGCAGTATTCGCAGCCTTGCTTGTTTGCTTTTTGCAGGTAGGCTTCATAAAGTACCTTATCGGCCGGGTTTAAGGATTGAAAGTTAATCATTTGTATCCTTTCTTTCTGTATTACACCATGAAAGGAGCCGTTTGTCCAGACCCCGAACTTTCAGACTGTAGAAAAGGGCAGCTCCCAGGGTGAACAAAACTGCTGTTTCTCCAAGAAAAACATAAAAAGCGTTGATATAGAAACCGCCGCCGATATAAATGCTCAACTCCCAACCTACCAAAAGTGCGTTCCAAAGGGCGGGCATGAGCAAAGCGGGCAGAGGATAGCCTTTAACGGTTACCCGCCGCAAAAGGAACATACTTCCTACAGCAAAAAGGGTGGCCAGCGAGCCCACCAGAAAGTCCAGCGGCAGCGCAGCGGAAAACGTCACATTAAACAAAAGGCAGCCGACAGCAAGACCGGGAATCGCTGCCGGGGTAAACAGCGAAAGCACACAAAGGGCTTCCGATGCCCGAAACTGGATAGCCCAGGTGGCAGAGCCAGGCAACAGAAGATTTTGCAGGTGGGTCAGCGCCACATACAGCGCGGCGATAAGGGCGCTGTGGGATAGAAATCGTACTTTTTTGTTCATAAAAACTCCAAAATAAAAAGATGGGTACAGTTTACCCACCCTACAAAAAATGGGAATATTACGCCCATCTCATTTCCTGGTTTTAATTACCGACAGGATGGCTTCAAACTGTCCTATGAAATTAACCAAATGATTATGAGGAAGCATTAAAATGTCAGGAGTGTTTGCTTGATGGCATCCAGTGCCTCCTGGGGTGTGCTGCATTGTCTTGTGGCATACTCCATGGGGCAAGGACCGGTGTTTTCCCGGTTGCGGATACCTTCAACCAGATGATCCCAAGTGACACAAACCTGCGCCTTTTCCAGCACCTGCAGCGCAGGCTTACTCAATACCTGGGCGTGGACAGCAGTTACCCCCAGCAGGCAGTATAAAAAGGCGGTGGCTCTGCCTACCACCTTATCGGTGGCGCAAAAGCCGGAAAAATCCTTGCCGGACTCCAGAAAATCCAGTAAAGGTTTCACACCCCGGTGACTGCTGGAAAAGGTAGCGTCGCTTTTGCATAGTACACAGGTATACACGCCGCTTGCCAGTAGTTGTTTTGCTTTTTCCATATCCATTTTGCTATCCTCCAAAAAAATTATACCTGCTTTTTTCGAACGTGTCAACGCAAAAGGAAAAAATAGTAGTTCCGTTTTGCTGAATTTCGTGTATAATAGAAGTATTGTAACAGAAAGAGGAAATATTATGAAAAGCTGGATGAAAATCGAATTTGCACTATTGGCATTGGTGCTGGTGGTGGCGGTGGTTGCCGTTGCAAGCCTTCCCCACGGTCCTGCAAAGCCTGCATTGTCCGATGGGGTCAGCAACACAACAGCAGAAACCACCGTGGAAACCACGCAGGAAACAACCGAGCCAGAGCCTACATGGCTGGCTGTGGCAGAAGACAGAGAGCTTACGGCAAAGCAAGCCTTTGTTTATGATTACCGTCAGCAGAAGTTTACCTTCCTGCTGGGAGAGGAAACGGAAAAGGTCTATCCTGCCAGTATTACCAAGCTGTTTACTGCGTACGTTGCGTTGCAGTATCTACAACCAACGCAGAAAATAACTGCCGCAGATGCACTGGATTTGGTAGGCGCAGGCTCTTCTGTGGCGGAAATTCAAAAGGGCGATGTTCTCACTGTGGAAATGTTGGTGGAGGCGATGCTCCTTCCCAGCGGCAACGATGCTGCATACATGCTGGCGGTGGAAACCGGACGGACAATCCGGAATGACGGCGCCATAGGCGCATGGTATGCTGTGGATGTGTTTCTGGAGGAAATGAACAAACAAGCAAAAACGCTGGGTATGACCGGTACCCATTTTACCAATCCCGACGGTTACCATGACGATGACCATTACACCACATTCCGGGATATGGTAATCCTTGGGAAGCTGGCCATGGAAAATGAAACCATCATGACTTACGCAAAGGTTGCCGAGGAAAACGTGACCTTTGAAAACGGTTCGACAAAGCTGTGGGAGAACACCAATGCGTTGGTAAACCCTGCATCTTCTTATTACTGTCCGGTTGCCACCGGCTTAAAAACCGGACAGACGCCTTCCGCGGGCAGCTGCCTGCTGTCTTCTTTTGATGTGAAGGGCGAGCAGTACCTGATCGGTGTTTTTGGCTGTCCGGAAATTGAGGACCGGTTTGAGGATACACTCCAATTGCTAAATGAAGCATTGGATAAGTAATAAAAAAGGAGTAAAAACATGGAAAAAGCAATTTATCTTCCCCTTTTGCTTGTGGCTTTTGCAGCAGTGATCACTTTGTGCTATGTTTTTGTACTGTTCCGCAAGGTGTCCCGGCTACAGCTTGGCGATAAAAGGGTAGAGCAGCTGCAAGACTACATCCATAGCGGAGGATTATTATTCCTTTTGTGATTGGTGTGGGCGCGTTGCTTGCTGTGCTGGGCCTGATTCCTGCATTACAGGGCGCGGAGGGCGTCGGCTGGCAGGCGGCAATCTGTTTTGTGATTGGCGCATGCTTTTTGGCAGTTGCCGGTTGGATTGGCATGGCGATTGCTACAAAAGCCAACGCCAGAACTGCTGTTAAGGCAAAGCAGGAGGGCATGTCCGGCGCGTTGAAGGTTGCCTTTGGCGGCGGCGCGGTTTTGGGCCTTTCTGTTGCCGGTTTTGGCCTTTTTGGTTTGGTCGCTATTTTCTTAGTTGTTTATTTCATCACAAATGATGTGCATGCTCCGGTACAAATCCTTACCGGATATAGCCTTGGCTGTTCTTTGATTGCGCTGTTTGCCCGCGTGGGCGGCGGTATTTACACCAAAGCGGCCGATGTAGGCGCAGATCTGGTGGGCAAGCTGGAGGCCGGTATTCCTGAAGATGATCCCCGGAACCCTGCAACCATCGCTGACAATGTGGGTGACAATGTGGGTGATATTGCGGGCATGGGCTCTGACCTGACAGAGTCTTATGTAGGTTCTATTATTTCCTGCTTGACTATGGCGCTGTTCACAGGTCTTTCCTTCCGGCATATTTTGTTCCCCATTCTCATTTGCGGTGTGGAATTTTGGCTTCTGTGATTTCCGTGCTGATCATCCGCGCCCGCAATTGGAAGGACCCGCACAAGGCACTGAATATGGCAACCTATATTACGACAGCGCTTGTAGTGGTGGCGGCAGTTGCTTTGGCAGTGCTCTATTTGGGTGAGTATAAATATATGTTCTGTGTGATTGTGGGTCTTGCCGCTGGCATCGGCGTGGGTTTTGTGGCAGAGCTTTACACATCTGACGAATATGCTGCGGTGAAGGACATTGCCAAGGAATCCCAAACAGGACACGGAACGAACATTATTGCAGGTCTTGGCGTTGGTATGCGCTCCACATGGCTGACCATTGCTTGCCTGGGTGTGGCGATTGCCTTAGCTTACTTCTTCGGCGGCGCTTACGGCATTGCTCTTGCAGCGGTAGGCATGCTCTGTACCGTAGGTATTACCGTATCTGTGGACGGTTATGGACCTATTGCTGACAATGCAGGCGGCATTGCGGAAATGGCAGGTATGCCCGGTGAGGTTCGGGGAATTACAGACAAGTTGGATGCTGTGGGAAATACGACTGCAGCCATCGGCAAGGGCTTCTGTATTGGCTCTGCAACACTCACCTCTCTTGCGTTTATCGTTTCCTTTATTGAAGCGGTTAAAGTACGTATTCCTGCCTTCAGCATCTCTTTAAACGATCCCTGTGTGCTGGTGGGTTTGCTGATTGGCGCAATGTTGCCGTATTTATTCAGTGCCATGACCATCAGCTCCGTGGGAAGAGCCGCCAACAAAATGGTGGAGGAGGTCCGCGCACAGTTCGAAAACGATCCGGAAATCCTCACCGGAAAAAGCGTACCTAATTACAACCGTTGCATTGATATCTCTACCAGAGCGTCCTTGCGGGAGATGATTGCACCCGGTTTGCTGGCAATTCTTGCACCGGTAGCAGTGGGCATTGTGCTTGGCGCAGCAGGCCTGGGCGGTATGCTTATGGGCGGACTGGTCTCGGCAATTATGCTGGCGGTGTTTATGGCAAATGCCGGCGGCGCCTGGGACAATGCAAAAAAATATGTGGAAGCAGGCAACTTTGGCGGAAAGGGCAGTGAAACCCATAAGGCAGCCATCACCGGCGATACTGTAGGCGATCCGCTTAAGGATACGGCGGGACCTGCAATGGATATTCTTATTAAACTCATGAGCGTTATTTCGCTGATCATTGTTCCTGTGTTGGTGGAATTGACACCGTTGTGGGATATGATTGTGGCATTATTTGCAAGCATCTGAAAACCTTAAAACAATACGGCGAAGCAGAATATCTGCTTCGCCGTATTTATTATTCGGTTATTTCATAATGGAAGGGAATGGATTTCGCCGCGCCGGGGCGGCTGATGGTAATGGCGGCCACTTTGGTGGCATAATCAATCGCTTGGGAAATGGTATGGCCGGATTGTAGCTTGGTGACCACTGCGCCGATAAAGCTGTCGCCGGCGGAAGTGGTATCCACCACGGCAACCTTTTGCGGCGGGCAGAAACGGATTTCTTCTGCGTCATTGTAGACGCAGCCTCGCTCGCCCAAGGTGATAATCACATTTTTTGCGCCCATTTGCTGCAGCTTGCGCACCGCTTCTATGCAGGCTTTTTCGCTGTCAAGACAGATGCCGGTGATGTCGTAGGCTTCATGCTCGTTGGGGATCAAATAATCCACGCAGGCATATAAGCTTTCCGGTAGCTTTTGATAGGGAGCAGGATTCAAAACCACCTTTGTGCCGTACTTTTGGGCAATTTCGCAGATTTTCAAAATAGTCTCCAGGGGAATCTCCAGCTGCAAAACGCAAAAATCGCTTTGCCCGATGGTTTCGGCGTTTTCTTCAATAATCTGCGGGTTCAGTTTGCCGTTTGTACCCGGGTCAAGGATGATGAAATTGTCACCCTTTACAACGGTGATCATAGCGATGCCCGTGGGCGTATCTTCCATGCGTACACCGGAAAAACGAACGCCGTATTCTTCCATTGTGGAAAGAAGTATATCGCCGTTGCCGTCTTTGCCCAGCGCGCCTAAAAAAGAGACGTTTCCGCCCAGCTTTGCCATAGCCACGGCTTGATTGAGCCCCTTGCCCCCGGCATTCACCTGAAACTGGCTGCCGGTGAGGGTCTCACCCAAAAGCGGCATCTTGCTGCTGTGGATTACAAGGTCGGCGTTTGCGCTGCCGATAACAAGAATCTGTTTCATAGCGGTTTCTCCCTTTGCAGTGAACGAAAATCTTTAATGCGCAGGAATGTGCTGTAGTTTGCGTTATGGAAATTGTTAGGTTTGTTCATACCAACACGGATGAGGGATATAATATCGTCCCCTTCAATCTCAAAATCCACATACTGAAAGCCGTTGTACTTGGGATCTTCTTTGCTTTTGTCAATCACATCATACGCCAGATCCCAATGCAGCAGATCCTCTGAAACCATTAAAGAAAGCAGGTTGCGGGAGTCTGCATCTGCATAGGAGAGAATTCGGGAAATGATTGTATAATATTTCCCGGTCTTAGGGTCCTGCTTAATCATAAACTTGGAGTCATTTCCCGGTAAGGCGATTGGGTGGGAATAAGTCAGCGGCGCATCGGGGTCATCGACGTTAACCAAATACGCCAAAACAAGTCCGTAACGCGGTACGGTTTTATCCATGGTATAGCGCATGATGTTATAAAGCTTTCCGTCCGGCGCAACTGCAAGCGTGCCTTCAATATTGCCTACAGATTCACCTTTTGCCACACCCTCCCATTCCGGGTTATACTTGATCGGGTAGGTGAAATGCCAATTTTCAGCATTTAGCAGGTCGTCTTTTTCATCGCAGGACATAACCATTACGCCGTGATAGCCTTTTGCCCAGGCACCCCACTCCAGTGTCTCGTAAATCCGGCCTTTATACCGAACCACATTTTGCGGGTTTTTGTGGACACCGTCATATTGTACTCTGCCCGAACCCCGCAACAAAACTGTGGGCATACCAAAGGTTTTACCTCCGTCATCGGAACGGCCAATCAGCAAATCTCCATACTCTGTGGAACAGCCGAGCATATAAAGCGCTCTGTCGTGAATGAACATCTTGCCCCAGAAGCAAGGATACAGCTCGCTGACATACTGCCAGGACTGACCATCATCATCAGAACGGTAAATCAAGGTCAAGTTTTGCGGCGCGCTGCCTGCAAACAGGTCCATTGACGCAAGCAGATAACCGTCGGGATGGCGTACCAGCGAGGGAGAGCACAGATATCTGCCGGAAAAAGCGTATTCCGGGTCTTCAGGGTGAAGGTAATTTACCGTAACACCAATGGTCGGACCTGTCCGTGCAAGGCGTACAGAGGACTTCTTTTCTCCCAGCTGCACATAGAAGGCGTAGTCTGTCTCATTGGTCAAATTTTCAATACGGAAGGTTTTTTCCCGCGTCGTGCCGACCAATGCAAAGCTTTCTGTGTCTTTTTCCTTCAGATAGACTTGAAATGCGCCTGCTTCATCGCACAGCCAATCAAAAACAATAGCGTTTTCGTAGGGGCAAATGCGGCAAATATAAATACCCTGTGTCTCGTAAAAGAAGGGTTTATACGGGGAAAAGCTCCAGGAATTACAGCCTTTCATAGGATGTTTCTCCTTTATTTACTTAATTTCTTCAAAGGCTTTCAGCCACTGCCGTTTAATTAGTTCGTGACCTTTTGCGCTGGGGTGGACACCGTCAAAGCACCAATAGGCAACGGGCGCCAGCTTTTCTGCTTCGTTAAACGCTTCCTGCAAGGGGATGAATTTAACCTTATGTTTTTCGGCCAAATTCTTTACAATTGCCGCCACCTGATAAACCCCGCCCCGGAAGGTTTCCCAGCGGTCAGGCTGGTCCTCCCGGTTATCCGTTGCAGATCCACGCAGAACAAACGGCTCCATGATCATAATCTTCGTTTCGGGAAGCTCCTCCTGCAGCTCGGTCAGAAGCATGTCGTAGACTTTTTCAAAGCGGTTAAGGCCTGTGCCGTTTGCATTGTCAAGACCGTGCCAAATATCGTTGACACCAATGAGGATGCTTAAGTAATCCGGCGCGATGTTTAAAATGTCCTGAACAATGCGGGCGTACAGATCCAAAATGCGGTTGCCGCCGATTCCCCGGTTTTGAAAGTTATATTCCCCGGGGCAATCAAAACCCAGCTGGGCTTCAATCAAGCGGGGATATCCCCAGCCGAGCATATCGTTTCTTTCTCTGTTTCTGCCCACATCGGTAATGGAATCACCCTGAAATAAAATAGTTTTCACAAGCTTTCTTCTGCTCCTCACAGTGTTTTTTCCAAGCGATCGGTTGCCAGCTTCATCTGCTGCATGCAGCTTTTTGCGTAGTCGGTCAGTTCTTCGGATTTGCGGTTGCGGGCAATGTTCTCCGTGGGAATGCCGCACAGATTCATATGATACTTGGCGGTGAGGGGGTAGGGAAGACCTACCTCGGTAAAGCCAAAGATGCCGGTTACAGACTGCACAAGGTCGGCTTTTTCGCTTTTGTAGTTTTTACCCAGCCATGCATACAGCGCCGGGTGGAAGTTACACATAATGCCACAGTAGCCGTGAGCGCCGGCGCGCATCGTTTCCAGCAAGGTCTGGCAGTTGGCGTTGAGCAGCTTGAAATGGCTGCCCTCCAGCTGTCTGACTCTTTGGGCAATGACTTCTGCATCGCAGCAGGTGTCCTTCATGTAATAAAAACGCCCGGTGGAAAGGCACCAATCCAAAATTTTGGGTGTGACAAGACGCTTGTAAGGATGGGGGCACTCGTAAAGACCCAATTTTGCATCTTTCGGCAGCATGGAAAGAAGCTTTTCTGCGTTGGCGATAAACACATCGTCACCTTCGTTGTTGGGGTCCAGCCGATTGGTGATGAGGATCAGCGCATCGGTGCCGGAAGCATAAATGGCATTTAATTCTTTTGCCTGATCTTCCAGGGAGTCAGAAACATGACCGGAAGAAACCACCAGGAAATTGGGGTCAAGGGCCTTGGCCCGCTGATAAACTCTGCGGTTCAGTTCTACTCGCTCTTCCAGGGAAAGATAGAAGATTTCGCTGGACTGGCAAACCGCGAAAATGCCGGTCAAACCGTTTTCGAAGTACCAATCCACATACTTACAGGCGGTCTCATAATCAATAGAACCGTCCGCCTGATAGGGCGTGATCATAGTGGTAAAAATATCCATGCAAGTATTCCTTTCCTGTATGTGTTATCTGATAAATCCAATATCCAGACAATAACCCACCAGCAGATCCTTTTATATCCATCTGTACGGGAATGTGATGACAGACAGTTAATTATGGTTTAAAGGATTGTGCCACCATCCGCAAGCTTCTTGCGCAGGATTTGAACGTCGATCTCATCGGGGGAGCGCCCTGCCTTTGCTGCCATTGCTGCCGCAATACCGGCCGCTTC
>JAZOUW010000020.1:0-45725 GCA_045658385.1 Faecousia sp. | reverse complement strand
GGCAAATAAAAGCCGCCCCCGGAAGGGGGCAGCCAGTAATCATTTGCGGTTGGCGAACCGTTCATGCGTCTTAAGACGCGGCTGTATCAGGCCCTTATAGGGCCAGTGCAAGCCACCGGCTAAGCCGGTGGTCTTGACTATAGCAAAATTTCTTTATTTGTTCCGTAAAAAATATCACTTTTGTTACTAATCAGTTTGAAAAATTCTTCTAATCTAATCCAATAATCAGGGCAATAATCCATTTCGTAGGAATGACCCCACACATAAAATATCTGAGGCATTTTTGCATCAAGGTCAATAAATTGTCGTCCTAAACGCATTAAATTATCAAAGTTTAAATGATAAGCACTGGGGTTAAACCGATATAAATTATCCTGAGAATTAAAACTGTTGTTACAGGTAATGGTGCGACAATATTTTACCCCCGTATTTTCCTTTATGATTTTAGCAGTACGGTCATCGTTATTTATACCACCGCCGGGATATGCCATACCAACGACTTCATATCCTACCAACTCGGATAGATTCAAGCGGTCTTGTTCTACTTGGCGTATGATTTCGGCTTCGTCTAATTGGGGAAGATTTGGATGAGTTAAGGTATGTACTGCCACTTCGTGTCCTTCATACACAGTTTTTACATCATCAGCATGGATTTTATAATGTGCGATTCGTTGACCTTCGCGTGTTAATATTCCTTTTTTACCTAATAATTCTGAGTTTAGATTGAACGTACATTTTAGTCCGTACTTATTGAGCAATTCAATTAACCTGATATCCTGTGTAATGCCATCATCATAACTAAATGTAATAGCCTTTAGTTTATTATTCATACGAACACCATCCTTTGTTTCTTTATATTACGTTGCAAATTCAATGTCAAGCATTAGACTATAGTCATAGTTCCCTAAAGAGAGTTTATTTTGAATTTAGTTGGGGAAATACCAAAGTGATTTTTGAATGCGCGGCTGAAAACATAGATGGATGAAAAACCTAACTTCTCAGCTACGGCTGATACAGTCTCAGTAAGCAACAATGTTTTTGCCAACTGCATCCGGTTGTAATTACGGTATAGAATAAGGCTTACTCCGTATTGTTTCTTAAACTGCCGCGTAAGATGGTATTTACTATAATTAAACTGTTCGGCAATATCTTCAAGACTGGAAGATGCGCCTTGATTGGCATCCAAATAATCTTTCACCTGCCGTTCAATATGGTTAAGAGAGTTTCTGCCTTCCTCAAACAGCCCGGGAAAGTTGTCTGCTATTAACATATCAAGCAGTTCAATAAGCAAACCTTTTTGTACCAACGGGGAAGGCGTTGGTTGCGTTACAATTCTATTAAAAAGATGTAAAGCTGTTTCTTTGTCCGAAAATGTAATAAGAGGGTTTTGCGGATAGTCGTCAAAAATATTAGCGCGTATTTTCTGCTTCTCTGTCTCTGTAAGGTCTTCAAAATCCTTAAAGCATACGGGAACTTGCGTGCTGTCCGGCAAACAGGTAATGTCAAAATGGATGTGCGGCTGGGAAAGATCTGTGTCTATACTCAAAAAACTGTGGGAAATGCCGGGACAAAGCAATATGAACTGACTCTTATGACATGGATAATCCATGCCATTATAATTCAGCACAAAATTACCATCTGCAATATATATAAGCTCATAGTCAAATATTATTCGCGTGTCAATTACCATGCCCTTTTTTAATACGGATTGCATGGCAACACGAATGTATGGGTTGATTATGGAGTTATCTAACATTACGAAACCTCCGCAAGATATGTTAAATATATTGCTATTTATGCTATTTAATTATCGGCATTATTCGCTATAATGTCAATATAGAAATAGAAGGAGGGTTAAAAATGTTAAATAATCTTACAACAAAAAAGAACATAACTACTTTCTCTGTATCACCTGAAAATCTTACAGGTGAAAAAGGAAAGGGTGGAATGGCAATTGAGGGCAGTGCCTCCCGTGCCGCACGCGAGCTTGGACAGGGCTGGAAAGTGAATCCCTATCTGGTGGTGAAACCCGAAGAAACCATTGTGCTTGCAGATGTTAAGGGTCAAGGTGCAATTAAGCATTTTTGGATCACCGACAGCGCAAAGGCCGGCAGACTGTTGATTCTTCGGATCTATTTCGATGGGCATAAAAATCCTGCTGTTGAGGCTCCACTTTCAGATTTTTTTGCAAATGCAGAGCACACTGAATATCGCCAGCTTTCAAGTCTTGCCATGTGTTTTAATCCTGGCAGAGGAATGAATTGCTATTTTGAAATGCCATATTTCAAATCCTTCAGGGTAGAAATTGAAAATATCGGTGCAGATAATTGCAGTGTATATTACCAGATAGACTGCGAAGAAAAGCAACTTCCTGAAAATACGTTGTACTTTCATGCTCAGTTCAGAAGAGTGAATCCGCTTCCGTATAAAGAAAACTATGTGATTTTGGATAATATTAAAGGCAACGGTCATTATGTTGGTACTTATATGCATTGGGGCGTAAAAAGTAACAGATGGTGGGGCGAAGGCGAAATTAAGTTCTATATAGACGGAGATACCCGGTTTCCCAGTATTTGCGGCACAGGCACAGAAGACTATTTTTGCGGTGCATATAATTTTGATGTTAACGGTGAATATAAAGAATATACAACGCCTTACGCAGGAATGTATAAAGTCTGTAAAACCGATGAAATCTATCGCTCACAGAGATATTTCAATATGTATCGTTGGCACATTACGGACCCTGTTTATTTTAAAGAAGATTTGAAAGTTACAATACAGGCACTTGGCTGGAGAAGTGAGGGAAGATATTTACCGCTGCAGGATGATATTTCTTCTGTTGCATACTGGTACTCGGATACCTTAACAGATGAATACCCGGCTTTTCCGAGCAAGAATGAATTGGAAATAATCTAATCAAAGGCAATACAAACGGATCTGATTTGGCGGTAATTGTCTATGGTGTATCCGCAAGCGTAGTTTACGGCCTGATCTATTGGATAACCAAATTATTCTAATACAAAAAGGCTTGGCCATCGGCCAAGCCTTTTACGTTATAAGTACAACACAGGAGTGGCGCTCCAGCCGTGGCACAGACTGCCCACATTGTGAAATGCGCTTGCACCTTCCGCGACTTCCCAAACGGAGGTGGCACCGTTATCGAGCATAATCTGGTAGATGTCGCAGATCTCCCGAACAATATGGCTTCGGTATTTTGGATCAATCTTCAACAGCGCGTCGAATTTGAAGCACTTCATACTCAAAGAGCACTGGGGAAGTTCACCGGAGATGAGCTTTTGGGCAATCACACGACTTTCGTCCTCAGTGGTCAGACCCGTGAGCACTGCAATGGCGTTTCCCAGTTCTGTAAAGTCGTTACCATGCTCTGACATAGAGAACAGACCGATTTCTTCCTTAAAGAAGGCGGCTTTGATGCTGCTTTTCAGCGTTTTAGCCATTTGGGTATACTTAAATGGCTTTTGAATTTTTCTGCAGATATCCTGGAAGATATCCAAAGCATTCAAAAGCAGACAGTTGATCATGAGGTCCGGCTTTGTAGCATCGTCTGTGGGCGGTTGATTCATGTGGTCAGACCAGTCATAGAAATTCCAGTAGCGCTTGCCTTGAAATGCGTATGCCAGACCATTATAAAATTGCTTTTCATAGGTCTGCAGGATTTTTAACAGTTTGGGATAGACCTCATAGGCAAGGGAAATATCATTAGTATGCTCCAAATACTCTTTCACTGCGGTGAAATAATGCAGAGAAAAAGATGGAATCGCCAGGGTGTTTCCGTTGGGACTGGTGATGGACAGCAGGTTGTCGTCCCGGTCGTCCTGACTGAAAAGGATCAGATTGGCCCGGGCATATTCCCGGTTGCCTTTTTCGAACACCTTATAACCGCAAAGCATTTGGTTTCTGGCATCAAATGCATATAGCGCCTGCTCCCGCCAGGGCGTGTCAACATAGTGTTCCATCAGGCACAGCTTCAGGGTTTTTACGCACAGATCGTATATTCTTTGCTCCGTAGGGGAGGGAAGTTTTTTGGGTATAACTTTTACGGGGTACACCTGAGGAATGATACTGATGCAGTCCAATCGGATGGGTTCCTGACAGAATACCTCCAAATAGCGGCAGCCCAGGCGCAGCATATAATTGGTGTAGTCATTTTGTCCTTCGGCGGCAATGTATTCAAAACTAAAATCTCTGCCGTAGGGGTGTGCACGGACGTTGCCGTCAATCAGGTGCTCGCCCCAGCATACGGTGATCTTTTGGGAAAGGCTTGTGTAAAAATGCACTGTGGGCAGACCGACGCATTCTTCCCCCAGGTCCAGCAAATAATGATTGCCCTCGTCTTTTAATACAGTTGCCTTTCTGGCAGATTGAAGCTGCAGCTTTTGGGTGGGGCGGGGGTACATACGGCATTGTTTATTTGCGAGGAAGCTTCTGTGAAAATCTGTTTCGGGTCTGGTAGCGTCGAACAAAAAGCTTTGACCTAACTGGGGTGTGACCATCTTTTTATATCCGCTTTTGTAGTTGGGATTTTCCCGGCAGAGAGTGCTTACGCTGCTTTGACAGAGAATGTTCCCGTCCTGCTCGACCTCATATAAAAGACCGGCTGGGGCAGGCTTGTAGCGGGAAGAACCGATGCCAAGATGCCATACTGTTATGAGAAGCTTATTATCGCCGACGGTTAAGTGCTCGGTGATATCAACGCTGTCGTAAATTTTATAATGCTCAAAACAGCCATATTGATTGGAGCTGACAAAGACACCGTTTACAAAAAGTGTATAATCTCCGTCGCAGGAAATGCGGCATATAACCTTGCCACCGGTATATACGAAATGATCTTCAAAATCGCCGTAGGTATCCGGACAAGAAGTTTCTGCGTACCAGATCCAGGATGCGCCCTTAAAAATATTGTTTGAACTCATATTCGTTACCTCTACTGTTATGGGTTAAGTTTTCTTTGTTCTCTGTCGAAATTGTGGATCCAGTCTGCTTTCAAAAAGTAGACCAGGAAGATCACACTGCTGCAGAACCAGGTGAGGGGATAGGCCCAGGAAACGGTGGTGATTTGGGGCATATACTTTGTTGCAACAGTTACATAAGTCATCCGCAGAACACACCAGCAGCCCAGCATTATGAACATAGGTACGGAGGCCTTGCCTGCACCGCGCAGCACACTGGCGATGCAGTGGGAGAAGGCAAGCAAGCAGTAGAAAAGGCTGATGGTGCGCATATGCCGCGCGCCAATGGCGATGGATTCCGGAGATTCTGTGAACAGCCCGATCAGCCGGGGCGCAAGAAGATAGAATGTCAGGCCAAGGACTTCTGCCATAAGGCAGCTGCAGACAATGCTGAAGGCAACGCCTTTTTTTACCCGGGTGTATTGCTTTGCACCCAAATTCTGTCCCACGAAGGTGGACAATGCTATGATAAAACAGTTGACGGGGAGGAAGGCAAATCCCTCTAGTTTGGAATATGCGCCGCAACCGGCCATAGCGGCTTTGCCGAAGCTGTTAATGTTGCTTTGCACCACTACATTGGCAAGAGAGATCACACTGTTTTGCATACCGGCCGGGATGCCGTAGCGGATGATTTGCACCAGGGTGTCTTTGTGAAAGCAAAGCTTGTTAAGCTTGAGTCGATAGGGAGCATCGACGCGCAAAAGATGCTGAAAGCATAAAAGCGCGCTGACACCTTGGGAAATGGTAGTGGCGATGCCGGCTGCACCGACACCCAGACCCAGACCTGCCACAAAAAGCATATCCAAAGCAATGTTAATTAAGGTGGATATGATCAAGTAATAAAGAGGATGCCGGCTATCACCAACGGACAGCAGGATGCCTTCAAAAATGTTATACATCACCAAAAATACTGCGCCGCAGAAATAACAGCGGAAGTAAACGATCGATTGGGGAAGGACTTCCTTTGGTGTGTTCATCCATTGTAAAATAAGCGGCGTAAAAACAATACCAACGATGGCCAGCAGAAGGCCCGTTACCAAACCAAAAGCGATGGCTGTGTGGATGGCTTTTTCCATTGCGTTGTGGTCTTTCGCGCCAAAGGTTCGGGCAATGAGCACACCGGAGCCCAGGGCGACACCGTTAAAGAAACCGACCAAAAGATGGATGAGACTGCCGGAAGAACTGACAGCAGCCAATGCGTTGTCATCAATATAGTTGCCGACACACCAAGCATCAAAAGCGTTATACAGCTGCTGAAAAACATTGCTCAAAAATACCGGCAATGCAAAAAGCAGGAGAACTTTCCAAATTGGCCCTTGGGTAAGAGAATGTTGTTTGGAAACCACAGTGAAACCTCCTTTGCTTGCAAACTGGAGCAATTATAGCACAGTAAAAATGCAAAGTAAATTTACATTTTGAAAATCTTGTGACTTTCGGCATACTGGGAGGGGGTAATGCCGTTTTTCTTTTTAAACTCCCGGGAGAAATGGTAGATGCTGGAAAAACCGCAGCTTTCGGAAATGGCGGTTACTGTCAAGGGTGTATCAGTCAGCAGACTTTTGGCCTTTTGAATTCGCAGATCTAAAATGTGCTGTTTTGGGGTCGTGCCAAGATGGGAGATAAACAGCTTTCGTAAATACACCTCACTAATATCCAGCGCCGCTGCAATGGACGCGTTAGTGAGGGCAGGGGAAGAAAGGTTTTGCCCGATGTATTGCGCAGCGCGGGTGAGCAGGGGATTTCTTGCCTGCGGTTTCGAAGTGATTTCCTCCAGCAACTTATAGAAAAGACTGAAAGTTTGAAAATGACTCGTGCTGTCTATAGCTTGCTGTTTGAGCTTTTCAAAGGTGTGAATGCAGGCCTGGGGATTGGTTAGGGGAATCGCCAGAATGTCCTTCTGGGTAAAGCCCTCACACTGAAAATTGATCAGTGGAAACAGACCGTCTCTGTCTCCGTAAAGGGTATAATTACCCCCTTTGGGCAAAATGACCGCTGTTTCCTTGGCGGACACAAACTGTTTGCCGTTTTTGGTGTAAGTAATTTGTCCGTCGATGCACAAGGAAAGTCCATAGGAGGGACGGTCCACCATATGAAACTCCCGGCCTTTTTCGGAATGGACGATCTGGGGCGGCTCGATTTCGGTTATAACGAGATTTTTAAACATTTCCATTTTCATCACCAATAGGATTATATCAAAATCAACAAAGAAATCAACTCAAAACAGCAAAATAGTATCAAAAAGGTTAAAATTGTATCGGTTTTACTATTGGAAAACGGCTGCACAGCCGTTATACTCATAGCAAGGAGGTAATGATTATGGAATTTACAAACAAAACAGCAATTTCCACCGGCGCGGCTTCCGGTATGGGCCTTCTGTTTGCCCAGAACTGGGCAGACTTGGGCGGCAATGTGCTGATGTGCGATGTGAACGAGCAGGTGCTTAATGAAAAAGTGACCGAGATTAACGCAAAAGGCAAGGGAAGAGCAGTTGCTTGTATCTGTGATGTGCGGGACTACAATCAGGTTTGCGCTGCCCGGGACAAAGCGGTTGCAGAGTTTGGCAGCATTGATATGATGGTCAACTTTGCAGGTGGCTACGCAGCCCGGATGCTGAAGGTGGACAGAACGGTTTATCCTGAATTTCCCGATGTGCCCATTGATGTGTTTGATTGGGGTATGGATGTGAATTTGAAAGGACCTTTCTATTTTGCCCACGCGGTGCTGAAGCAGATGCGCCAGCAAAAGA
Organism: Faecousia sp.; assembly: GCA_045658385.1. GTDB lineage: Bacteria > Bacillota > Clostridia > Oscillospirales > Oscillospiraceae > Faecousia. The sequence goes on along the minus strand of JAZOUW010000020.1, from coordinate 38,009 downwards.
GCGGCCTGATTATTAACATTGGTTCAATTACGGGTGTTGAAGGAGATGCTTTCGGTATGGATTATCCCACATCCAAAGCGGCGCTGATGTACGGTTTGACAAAATCCATTGCCGAGTATGGCGCGCCTTATGGCATCCGGTGTGTATGCGTTTCTCCGGGACCGGTGCTGACCCGTCCGGCTATGGCGGGAATGAAGACGCTTTTAGGCAGAGCGGCAGAGCCGCAGGAAATTATTGACCTGATTTTGTTTATTGCTTCTGACAAGGGCCAGTTTATCGATGGTGAAAACATTATGATCGACGGCGGCAGAAGCGCGATGGGTAGGGGGTAAGCGTATGGGTAAATTTTTATATAAAGACACGCCGCTTTTGACGGTGATGCTTCAGTGTGAAACCCCTAAAACTGCCATTGACAGAATTCGTAATGCCAATATGCTGGGCGCAGATGCTTATGGTTTGCAAATCGAAACTTTGAAGCCGGAGTATCACAATCCGGAAACTTATCAGCGCATCTTTAATGAAATGCGCGGCAGACCCGCCTATGTTACATATTATCGGGAAAAGTACAATCACGGAAAGACTGACGAGGAACTGGGAGAAGGCCTTGTTACTCTGGCCCAAAGCGGCGCGGCTCTTTGTGATGTGATGGGTGATATGTTCTGCCCCGATCCAGAGCAGATGACTTATGATGAAGAAGCGGTCAAAAAGCAGATGGAACTGATCGACAAGATCCACGCTGCCGGCGCTGAAGTCATTATGTCTGCCCATATTTTGAAGTTTAAGACAGCCGAGCAGGTGCTGGCTATTGCCCACGAGCAAAAGCGAAGAGGCGCAGATATTATTAAAATGGTGGTGCGCGCAGACGATATGCAGCAGCAGATTGAAAATCTGCGGATCACCGATCTGCTCAAGCAGGAGCTGGATGCGCCCTTTATCTTCCTTTCTGCCGGTGGGTGCAGCTTGCACCGCCGCTTGGGAATGAAACTGGGCTGCTGTATGTGCTTCTGTGTGTATGAGCACGATGTACTGTCCACTTTCACCCAGCCGCTGTTGAGTACAATGAAGACCATTCGGGACAACCTGGACCTTTGATATGGCGATTGAGGTTTATGTAATTAAATATGCTGACACCACGCTTCGGGTAGGGGATATTATGGAAGGCGGCAACTATGCAGTGCGGCGTCCCATCACCCTTTGTTACTATCTTGTGCGGGTACAAGACAGAAACATCCTTGTGGACACCGGCTGTGACACCTTGCCGGGGTTTGTGCTGACAAATTTTGTCCGGCCGGATTTGGCACTGATGCAGGTTGGCCTTTTGCCGGAGGAAATTACAGATGTGGTGATCACCCATCCCCATCGGGATCACATTGAGGGAATCGGTTATTTAAAAAACGCAAATGCCTATATGACCAAGGAGACCTACCGTCAGAGCTTGCCATATATCCCGGAGGGGATGCCGGTCCACACCTTTGAAGATGTACATATTCTGGACGAGAATATCCGGATAGTGAAGTGGGGCGGCCATTGTCCCGGTTCTGCGGTGGTTGAGATCCAAACAAAAGACAAAACACACATTCTGGCAGGGGATGAGTGTTATACCAACCGAAATATCCGGGAAAAGCTTCCCACCGGCGCAGCCTGGAATAAGCAGCAGGCGAAACGCTTTGTTGAGATTTATTCCGGCGACAACTACGTGGTGCATACCTGCCACGATGCTTCACTAAAAACAGGAAGAATTGTTTAACTTTAGATTGGGAGAGTTTGTTATGAGTTTTGTAGGTAAAACCGCCATTGTAACCGGTGCAGGAAAGGGTATCGGTAGAGCAATTGCCCTTGGTTTTGCAAAAAAAGGCGCGAATGTGGTTTTGCGGACATTAACGAGGAAAATCTAAATCTGGTGGCGGAGGAGATTATAAAACTTGGTGTGCAGGTTAAGAAAGCGGTTTTGGATGTAACCGATGAAGCCGCTGTCAGAAAGGTAATAGACGAGTCTGTTGCAGAGTTTGGCCAAATCCATATTTTGATAAACAATGCAGGCATTTATCTTGCCGATGACTTTATCAAGTCTTCCTCCGATGCCTGGAAGAAAACATTTGACATTAACATTTTAGGCACAATGTATCCGACACACGCAATCCTGCCCCATATGATTGAAAAAGGCTACGGACGGATTGTGAATATGGGTTCTGTTGCCGGTGAGTACGGATTTAGTTGGTTTGTGGATTACTCCACATCAAAAGGTGCGGTGATCTCCTTTACCAAAGCGCTTGCAAAGCTGGTGGCAGATAAGGGCATCACAGTAAACTGTGTTTCACCCGGAACGATTAGTGTTCGTGGTGGTGAAAACTTGCCTGAGTTTTCGTTTATAGGCCGTTCGGGAACACCTGAAGAATGTGCGAACCTGGCGGTTTTTGTTGCGAGCGACGAGGCAAGCTACATTTCGGGTCAAAATTATCTTGTGGACGGCTGTAGAAAAAAGATGTAATTAGAAAGGATAGCGCATTATGAAAGCGATACTGATTAACGATGACAGATCTTTGCGGTGGGACGATGTTCCCAATCCGGTATTGGGCAACGACGATTGTCTTGTAAAGATTGAAGCTGCTGCCCTCAACCGGGCAGACTTGATGCAAAGAGAGGGCGACTATCCCCCTCCTGCGGGCTGCCCCGAGTGGATGGGTCTGGAAATTGCCGGTACCATCGTGGAGGTTGCCGAAGGCGCGAAAGCAAAGTCTAACTGGAAGGTTGGCGATAAGGTTTGCGCTTTGCTGGGCGGTGGCGGTTATGCCCAGTATGCCAACATCAAGTACGATATGCTGATGCCTGTTCCGGAAAACTGCTCTATGGTAGAGGCTGCGGCCATTCCCGAGGCGTTTGCCACCGCATACCTCAACTTGTTTGTGGAAGGTAAAATTGAAGAAGGCAATACGCTTCTGATGAATGCAGGCGCCAGCGGTCTGGCCAGTGTGATCATTCCGATGGCAAAGGCGTTCGGTATCCGTGTCATTACCACCGTTTTGACCGAAGAGATCGCCAACAACATCAAGCACCTCAATGCTGACCGGGTGGTAGTTACCACCAAGGAGAATATTGCCGAAGTTTTGAAGGAAGAACTGGAGGCCGGTCATCCGGTGGATGTGGCCATCGACTGCCTGGGCGGCGAGATCATGGGCAAGTGCATCCACTACCTCAAGCACGGCGCTCGCTGGATCATGATCGCGGCGCTGGCCGGGCAAAAGACCGAAATTGACCTGAAGAACATTTATGTGCGTAATGTGCGCATTATCGGTTCTACACTGCGTTCCCGTACCCCTGAAACAAAGGCCCAGATTCTTGCGGATTTGGTGGAGAAGGTGTGGCCCAAGGTGGCCACAGGCGAGGTCAAGCCTACCATCTACAAGGTCCTGCCCATTATCCAGGCAGAGGCTGCTCACGACATCCTCTACAGAGGCGAAAATGTGGGCAAGGTCGTTCTGACTGTGGAATAATATAAAAACCGGACACATCTCAATGAAGTGTCCGGTTTTGTGCTATTTCTTTAAGATCGTTTTCAGAAGCTTACCCAGGACTCTGGAGATGGAATAGAAGCCCAGGTCGTTGGGGTGGGTGTTATCTACTGTGCCGTCATTTTTAGCATATTGCATCAGCTGCGGGCCGGGAATGAAATATACATTCTGATCACCGTCAGCCAGGGCATCGGTGTAGGTTTTCTTTACGGTTTCCAGACGGAGTTTATCATCCTCGCTTAAGGTGTATCTGGGACGGGACAGCAAAACGATAGGCAGGTCCGGATTGGCCTTGCGGATGGTCTGGAACATCTTCTGGTGGGTTGCCTGCAAGTGGGCGAGATTCGGTGCGTTGTGGTCGTAATCGAAGACGAATACGGACATATCCAGTCCGGCAATATACTGGGCAATGGCATCTTCTGCCTTTGCGCTGGCATCCAGACCCAGACTCCAGAAATTGGTGTTAAGCATTCTAGCAATGCGATTTTCGTAGCTGTTGCCGGGGCGGGAAGCACAAGCGCCCTGTGTGATGGAGCTGCCGTAATATACGATAGGCTTTTGATATTTGTACGGCTTTGCTTTTTGATATAGGCATCTTCGTTGAGACCGATGTAGAGCGCGGAAACACTGCTGTGCAAGGGAAAGTGGATCATAATTTCCCGCTTTTGCTTTGTGCCAAAGCTGACCAGGCGCTCGTAGCCGCCTTCCATATCCACCTCGGGTATAAAGGTGCGGTAATATTCGTTGTTTACGTATAAGTCGAAGGCGGAAGAATCGGTCATTGGGTAATGGGGGAACTTGCTAATGACGGGCATTTTGGCGTGGATAGCGATAAAGTCGCTGTCAGTAACAAATTTGATACGACCACCGGAGGCATGGGCGTGGTGTTTGCGCACCATATCGCTGACAGTTTTTGCCGTAGCTTCCGGCATCCGCCGGAAAATACCGTTTTCATAAGCTATGCCATAAAGGTCAAAACAATCCTCCCGGCAATCGTAAAATGCGATGTTCTCCTGCTTCAGCGATGTGGGAATATTAACTGTGCGAGGGGTGTCGAACATAACAAACGATCCTTTCGACTATGTTTTTTTGTTAGCATACTACATTGATGTTTTTTTTGTAAATAAGAAAAGGCAAAATGTCAGACGATAATTGTGGGTTGAGAAAGAAAACGGTACTCTTTGGAAAATATTGGTGCTATTGGAGAGACTATGCGTCTTGCGTCAGTATTTTATTTGTGATATATTTAAAATATCAGGGGGTGTGAAAATGCATAAGGACATTCTGACAAAGCTGCAGGGTATCACGGTGGAAGAACAGGCGTTTTTGGATGGGGAAACGGCTATTGACCGGGATATTTATATGCAGGGCCGATCCAACACCATCAACGCAAAAAAGCTTCTTTCTGCAGGTAAACTGATCACGATCCGCCCCCATACCCGCTTTGTGCATTTTCCGGAGCATACCCACGATTATGTGGAAATGGTTTATATGTGTACCGGAAAAACAAAGCACATTGTCAACGGCAAGGCCATAACCTTAGGGCAAGGGGATCTTCTGTTTCTCAGCCAAAGCGCTACCCACGAGGTCTGCAAGGCGGGCAAGGAAGATGTGGCGGTCAACTTTATTGTTTTGCCGGATTTTTTTACCACAACCCTGACAGCCATTGGCGAGGAAGAAACGCCTTTGAAAAGGTTCGTTATAGATTGTCTGTGCGGACAAAATACCGGGCGGGGATACCTGCATTTCCGGGTTTCCTATATTCCAGCGATTCAAAATCTTGTGGAAAACCTGCTGTGGACATTGCTGCAAGATACGCCCAACAAACGCAAGATTAGCCAAATGACGATGGCACTGCTGTTTTTGCAGCTGATAGGACACACAGAAACACTGCTTAATGACGATCAGGAAGATGCGGCAACACTGCAGGTGATGCGGTATTTGGAGACAAATTATGCTTCCGGCAGCTTTCGGGAGATTGCACAGCAGCTACACTATGATCCTTCCTGGTTGTCTCGCGAGATTAAGCGAAAAACCGGCAAGACATATACGCAGTTGGTGCAGGAAAAACGGCTTGCCCAAGCTGCATTTTTGCTGAAAAATACAGACCGGAATATTGTGGATATTTCTGTTGCTGTGGGCTATGAGAACATCAGCTACTTCCACCGCCTGTTTGCAGATACATACGGAAAATCTCCCAGACGTTATCGTATGCAAGAGAGGACACTTTTTTAGAAAATATAAGACCTCCAATTCCTTGTTTTGTCATGATAAAATGATGACAGAATAGAAAATGGAGGTCTTTTCTTTGAAATATTACCTTGCAATCGATATTGGCGCATCCTCCGGTCGGCACATTATTGGCTGGCAGGAAAAGGGTGCGCTTTGCACAAGGGAGGTGTACCGTTTTCCTAACGGTGTTAGGGAGGAAAACGGTCATCTTGTATGGGATGTGAAAAGCCTGTTTTCCAATGTGGTAGGGGGTATCAAAGAGGCTTTTTCCCTTTATCCTGAAATTGAAAGCCTGTCTATCGACACTTGGGGTGTGGACTATGTGCTGCTCAAAGGGGAAGAGGAAACGCTGCCGGTTTATGCTTACCGGGATAGTCGAACAGAAGCGGTCATTCCTCAGGTTCACGAAAAGATACCCTTTTCCCGGTTGTATCGGCGTACCGGCTGTCAGTTCCAGCCCTTTAATACCATTTATCAGCTTTATGATGAAAAGGTGAAGGGGCGGCTGGAGGGTGTTACGGACTTTTTGATGATTCCGGAATATCTGCTTTGGAAGCTTTCCGGTGTGAAAGGGAAGGAATACACCAATGCCACTACAATGGGTATGATCAATGCCCAAACCGGGGAGTTTGACCGGGAAATTATCGATGCTTTGGGATATCCTGCAGCGCTGTTTCCCAAGCTGCAGCAGCCGGGTTCGGTGCTGGGAATGCTCCGTCCGGAAATCGCAGAAACTGTAGGGGGCAATTGCAAAGTGATTCTTTGCGCCACCCACGATACCGGCTCTGCGGTGGAGGGTATTCCAATGGAGGGAAACCATCCCTATATTTCTTCCGGTACATGGTCGCTGCTGGGTGTGAAGACCCCCAAGCCCATTACCGACCCGGAAAGCGAAAAAGCCAACTATTCCAATGAAGGCGGCATGGGGTACAACCGCTACCAGAAGAACATTATGGGTATGTGGTTAGTCAATGAACTGCAAAGGGAGCTTTGCCCGGATATGACCTTCCCGGAAATCGTGCAACTGGCGGAAAGCAGCGCTTGCGATGCTTTGGTGGATGCCAACGCGCCGGAGTTCCTTGCGCCTAAAAGTATGAAGGCTGCATTTGATAAGGCAACGGATAACAGTTTAGATAGTATCGGCGACTATTTCCGCTGCGCCTACCGGTCTTTGGCAATCAGTTATCGGCGGGCCATCAATGAGCTGGAAAAGAACACCGGCAAGAAATATGAAAAGCTTTACATCGTCGGCGGCGGGGCGAAAAACACTTTCTTGAATCGACTGACGGAAGAAGCTACCGGCAAGCAAGTGATTGCACTGCCCGTTGAAGCTACCGCATTGGGCAATCTGAAGGTACAAATGGAGGTATAAATATGCGTTACGCAGAAGCAAAAGCAAAGTACGCCGCCATCGGTGTAGACACCGACAAGGCAATGGAAATTTTAAAGAATGTACCCGTTTCTCTGCACTGCTGGCAGGGCGACGATGTGCGCGGTTTTGATGGTGACCCCTCTAAACCCCTTTCCGGGGGCATTCAGACCACCGGAAATTACCCCGGTCGTGCCAGAACACCCCAGGAGCTGATGGCAGATCTGGATATGGTGCTGAAGCTTTGCCCCGGCACAAAGAAAATGAATCTCCACGCCTGCTACGCAATCTTTGAAGATGGCGATTGGGCAGACCGGGATCAACTGGAGCCAAAGCATTTTAAGAAGTGGGTGGATTTTTGCAAGGCGCGGGGCCTTGGCTGCGACTTTAACCCTACATTCTTCTCCCATCCCAAGGCTAACGGCCTGACGCTGTCCTCACCGGACCCGGAGATCCGGAAATTCTGGATTGATCACGGCAAGGCATGTATCCGCATCTCCAATTATCTGGCCCAGGAACTGGGACAGCCTTGTATTATGAATATCTGGACCGGCGACGGCTTTAAGGATATTCCCGCGGACCGGATGGGTCCCCGTGTCCGTTATAAAGAAGCTATTGACGAAATTCTGTCCGAACCTTTCGATTTTGATATGGTCAAGCCCTGCGTGGAAAGTAAGGTCTTTGGCATCGGTGTGGAAGCCTACACCGTTGGCTCTGCGGAGTTTAGCCTTGGTTATGCGGCAATGAATAAGGATAAGTGCATCCCTCTGATGGATAACGGTCATTATCACCCCACAGAGGTGGTCTCTGACAAGATTCCCGCATTGTTGGCTTTCTTCCCTGAGATCGCCCTGCACATTACCCGTCCCATCCGTTGGGACAGTGACCATGTGGTGCTGCTGGATGACGAAACTAAAGAAATCTGCAAGGAGATCGTCCGTTGTGGCGGTCTGGAGGGGCGCGTGAAGATCGCTCTTGACTACTTTGATGCATCCATTAACCGAATCTCCGCTTGGACAGTTGGTTTCCGGAACCTTCAGAAGGCACTGCTGATGGCCTTGTGCACCCCGGACTTTACCCAGCTGCAAAATGAAGAGAACTGGACAAAGTTGATGGTAATGCAGGAAGAACTGAAGACAATGCCCTTCGGTGAAATTTGGGAGCAATACTGCAATCTCTGCGGAACGCCTGCAGATGGACAGTGGCTGCCCCTGGTGGAAAAATACGAAAAAGAAGTACTCGTTGGGAGAGCATAAAGATGTATACAAATCAACTCGCCGCGTTGGCGGCAATGTCTAATCGATACGGTGCGAATCCGGAATATGTTCTGGCCGGTGGCGGAAACACCTCTTTTAAAAGTGTGGACCGTCTGTGGGTCAAGGGTTCCGGCACATCCCTGGCCACTATTGCGGCAGAGGATTTTGTGGTTTTGGAACGGAAACGGCTGGATGCTATGTGGGTCGTCCAATATCCCGATGAGGAGAAAGCCCGGGAAGCAAAGGTCTTGGAGGATATGATGGGCGCCCGGGTAGAGGGTGAAAACCGTCGTCCTTCCGTAGAAACATTGCTCCACAACCTGTTCCCCCAGCAGTACGTTCTCCATGTGCATCCGGCCATCGTCAACGGTCTGACCTGCGCAAAAGAGGGCAAGACAGCCGCAAAACAGATGTTTCCTCAGGCTGTGTGGGTAGATGCCTGCAAGCCCGGCTACATCCTTGCGCGGGAATGCAAGAAGGTTATGGATGCTTATAAGCAGGAAACCGGCAGAGATTGCGACCTGCTGTTTTTGGAAAATCACGGCATCTTCTTTGCTGCTGATACTGTTGAGCAATTGGATGTTCTGGCAGAGGGTGTTATGGACAAACTGGCAGCAGCGGTAAAGCGCATGCCCAATCTGGAGGAAGTCCCGGCTGACGGACAAAAGGTTACAGCGATTGCCGAAGTGCTTGCCGAACTGTACGGCGGCGAGCAGGCTGCGGCAGTGGCGTTCCTTGCCAACAAGGAGATCCTTTCTTATGACCCGACTACCAAGAGCCTTTCTCCTGACCACATCGTCTATGCCAAAGCAAAGCAGCTGGCAATCTGTGAAGATGCAGATGTAAAGGAAACCTTTACAAAGTTCGTTGCAGAAAACGGCTACCAGCCCAAGATCGTCTTTGTGGACGGGCTGGGTATGTTTGCTTGCGGCAACAGCGAAAAGGAAGCCAATACCGCGCTGACGGTGATGCTGGATGCTATCAAGGTGGTTGCCTACACCGAGTCCTTTGGCGGCGTTTCTCCTATGCCGGAATTTTTGATTGATTTTATTGTCAATTGGGAAGTGGAAAGCTACCGATCCAAAGTCAGCTTGGGTAAATAAAATATAAAAAGGCTTGACCAACCGGTCAGGCCTTTTTAAATGTGATAGTTGCAACATAGAGATTTTTGGTATAGAATATAAGCAAGGAGGGATGCGCTGTGTTGGAATTTATGCAGGATGTAAAATCACCATTATTTGACGGCATTGTTGGCCAGGACCGGAAATCGGTGCTTGGCTGCATCGGGTATCACATCGGCACATTCAAAAAAGGCAGTATCATTGCTTTTGAGGGAGAGAATATCCGCCATGTGGGCCTTGTGCTTTCCGGCAGTGTGGATATGATTAAGGAGGACATCTGGGGCAACAAAACCTTGCTTTTGCGAATCGAAAAGGACGATGTGTTTGGAGAGTCCTTTGCCTGGGGCGACAACAATCTGTCGGTGGTAACATTCCAGGTGTCCGAAGATGCAAAGGTAATGTTTATGCCCTTTGACAAGACTATGCGCAGCTGCACCATGGCTTGCGGCTTTCACCATCAGCTTACGGAAAATATGGTCCGGATCATTGCCAATAAAAACCGGGATTTGATCCGTAAGGTAGAGGTGGTGTCCAAACGCACCATCCGGGAAAAGCTCCTTGCCTATCTTTCCATTCAGACAGAGCTGCAGCAGTCCCGTTATTTTGAAATTCCTCTTGGCAGGATAGAGCTTGCAGAATACCTCTGCGTTGACCGCAGCGCGCTGACAAGAGAACTGGTGAAAATGAAGGAAGAGGGTCTGATTGACTATGACCGCAATTGTTTCCGGATTCTGAATTAAATTGCAAATCCTCTGCTGATGTGATATTTGCAACATCGGCAGAGGATTCTATTTGATATACTGATATCAAAGGAGGGATGCTTATGTTAGATGGATGCCAGGGAAAACCCCGTACCCCAACGATTATTGAAAAAACGTGCCCCCAATGTGGCAATACCATTGAGCTGTTCTCTATTGATACCGCAATGCCCTGTGAAAAATGCGGCTTTATCGCCTATAACGATACCTTAAGCTGTGTGCAGTGGTGTCAGTATGCCAGAAAGTGCGTGGGTGACGAGATGTACGAAAAAATGATGGAAATTGCGGCTGTGCAAAAGCAGGGGGCTACAGTATGATCCGTAGAATTATTACCATTGATGAAGAAAAATGCAATGGCTGCGGTCTTTGCGCCAAGGCATGCCACGAAGGTGCAATCGGTATGACAGATGGCAAGGCAAAGCTGCTGCGGGAGGACTACTGTGACGGCCTGGGCGATTGTCTGCCGGCTTGTCCGATGAATGCCATATCTTTTGAACAGCGGGAGGCTCCGGCCTATAACGAGGCCGCTGTCCTTGCTGCAAAGAAAGAAAAAGGGAAACCTCTGCCTTACGGCTGTCCCGGCTCTGCCTGCCAAAGCATGGAAGAAAAGGTAACTGCGCAAATGGATGTCCCCGGACAGCTGACCAACTTCCCGGTGCAGATCAAATTGCTGCCGCCCAATGCGCCTTATCTGAACGGCGCAGATTTACTGATTGCCGCGGATTGTACCGCTTATGCCTACGGTAATTTCCATAAGGACTTTATTGCCGGTAGGGTAACGGTTATTGGTTGCCCAAAGCTGGATGACGGGGACTACAGTGAAAAGCTGACCAAAGTTTTCCGGGAGAATGATATTAAGTCCATCACCGTGACCCGGATGACCGTGCCTTGCTGCGGCGGTCTGGTATATGCAGTGAAGTTGGCGCTGGCAAACTGCGGTAAGGCTATTCCACTGAAGATCGTGGCGATTACTCCTGACGGAGAAATTGTTGGATAGGGCATTGCTTTTTTCGATGAAGTTGGTATAATACAACGAGAACTGACAAGAACTGAGGCAAAACTATGCGTTTAATTGACATTCATACCCATGTATATCCACCGGCCATCGCCCGGAAGGCGGCGGCCAGCATTCGGGATTTTTATCATCTGGGCACCGACGAAATGGACGGTACTGTCGATACCCTTTTGAAAATGGGCGATGAAGCGGGCATTGACCGCTTTGTTATCCTGCCGGTGGCTGTGCGCCCGGACCGCACCCGCCATATCAATGAATTTGTCCTGGAGCAGCTGGCACTTCAGCCCCGCTTTATCGGTTTTGGTACGATCCATGCCGGGATGGATAACATTATTGACGAAGTAAAGTTTATTATGGACAAAAAGCTCAAAGGTATTAAGATGCATCCGGATACCCAGGAGTTTGCCATTGATGATCCCCGGTTGTTTCCGGTGTATGAGGAAATTCAGGGGAAACTTCCGGTGCTTTTTCACATGGGAGATGTGCGCTATGACTATTCCCACCCTACAAAATTGCGCAGAGTGTTGGAGCTGTTTCCCAGACTGCAGGTGATCGCAGCCCACTTTGGTGGTTACGGCATGTATGAAACGGCTTATGAATGCCTGTATGACAAGGACTGTATCTTTGATGTGTCCAGCAGTATGATGTTTATGGACAAAGGTGTGGCGGAAGATTACATTAACCGCTACGGCGCAGAGCGCATGGCTTTTGGCACAGATTATCCGTTGTGGGATCCGATCCAGGAAGCCAGGCGCTTTATGGAACTGGATTTAACGGATGCGCAATTTGAGCAGATCGGTCATAAAACCATTGAGAGATTCCTGAATCTGTAAAAAAGAACCAACCTGATCAGGTTGGTTCTTTTTGTTTGCCTTCTATTATTTGTAAATGAGGGATTCTGCGTAGCGGGTAGCGATAACGCCTTCGGGTTCGCCGGTCTTCTTGGACTCGGAGAGGATGTGCTCGATGGAGTTGTAGATGTTGTCCACTTTTGCAAGAACAGCTTCCTTGTTATAAGGACCGTCAACCTCTGCGGCCGCATTGATAACGCCGCCACCGTTAATGACAAAGTCGGGAGCGTAGTAAATGCCGCGCTGCTTCAGAGCGATACCGGAAGCATCATCCAGAATCTGGTTGTTTGCACCGCCGGCAACTGCCTTACAGTTCAGCATAGGAATGGTGGTGGGATTCAGAATGGCGCCCATTGCGTTGGGGGAGAAAATGTCGCACTGCTGGGCATAGATTTCTTCGGTGGGAACAATCACAGCGCCAAATTCGTCGGCAGCCTTTTCAGCCATAGCCTTGTTGCTGCGGTTGGCGATGATCAGTTTTGCACCGCTTTCATTGAGCAGACGGCACAGATCGTAACCGACTTTGCCAAGACCCTGGACAGCAATGGTCAGACCCTCCAGAGAGTCCGCACCCAGAGCGACCTTTGCAGTGGCCTTGATGCCCTGCCATACGCCGCGAGCGGTAAAGGGAGAGGGGTCACCGCTGTTCATGGGCAGACCGCAGATATGATTGGTCTTGCGCAGCATCACCATAGCATCGTCGCAGGTGGTGTTCACATCCTCGGCGGTGATGTAGTCGCCGCCCAGATTGTTGACAGCCTCACCAAAGGCCTCGAACATTGCCTCGGTCTTCTGGGAGGGGTCAGCGATGATAACGCCCTTGCCACCGCGGTGGGGCAGACCGGCAACTGCGTTCTTGTGGGACATACCGCGGCTTAAGCGCAGAACATCGAACAGCGCATCGTCATAGGAAGCATAGGGGAACAGACGGCAGCCGCCGATGGCGGGACCCAGGTTGGTGTTGTGGACAGCGATGATGGCCTTCAAGCCAGCCTTCTCGTTGTTGATGAACAGTACCTTCTCGTGACGGAAGTTTACCATTTCGGTCATTGCATTCATAATAATTTCCTCCTTAAATTGATTATTTGTATTCCTTACCAATGTTCAGCGCCTTCATATTTAATTCGATCAAGGCAGCCTTCTTGGGAGGTACCAGTTTGGAAACAACCGCCTCCACGCCCTCAAAGGACAGTTCGGGGTTGTGCTGGAGCAGTGCGCCAACAATGATTATGTTGGCCAAAGTGGAGATGCCGTTTTCCTTTGCCAGCTGGGTGGCGGGAATGTAGAACACCTGCACATCGGTGCGCTTTACTTTTACATCGATCAGCGAAGAATCCAGATAGATCTGACCGCCGGGAGCAACGGTATCCTCGTATTTCTGAAGGCTGGGCAGGTTCATGGCAATCAGCACGTCGGGGGTGGTAACGATGGGACTGCCAACGGGGGATTCAGAGAGAATCACATTACAGTTGGCTGTGCCGCCACGCATTTCCGGACCGTAAGAGGGAAGCCAGGAAACCTGCAGATCTTCCATCAGTCCTTTGTATGCCAAAAACTTACCGGCAAACAAAATGCCCTGTCCACCAAAGCCTGCAATAAGGATCTGTGTGGTTTTCATATCACTTTTCCTCCTTTGCAGCAGTTCTGTCCTTGTAGACACCGATGGGATAGTAGGGAAGCATATCGCTTTCCACCCACTGCAGTGCTTGCTGGGGTGTCATACCCCAGTTGGTAGGACAAGCAGAAACTACTTCCACAAGGGAGAAACCCTTGCCGTCAATCTGGTTCTGGAAAGCCTTCTTAATGGCTTTCTTGGCGTTCTTTACATTTTTGACGTTGTTTACTGCCACACGAGTGATGTACTCGGGACCTTCCAGGGTAGCCAGCATTTCGCAGACCTTAATGGGCCAGCCGCAGTGGTTGACATCACGGCCATAGGGAGAAGTTTGGGTGACCTGACCCGGCAGGCTGGTGGGTGCCATCTGACCGCCGGTCATGCCGTAGATAGCGTTGTTGACGAAGATGACGGTGATGTTTTCGTTACGGGCGGCGCTGTGGACAGTTTCCGCCATACCAATGGAGGCAAGGTCACCGTCGCCCTGATAAGTAAAGACGATGTTTTCCGGACGGCTGCGCTTGATGCCGGTTGCAGTGGCGGGGGCTCTGCCGTGGGCAGCCTCGATCATATCGCAGTTAAAGTAATCATAGGCCATAACCGCACAGCCAACAGGCGCAACACCAATGGCCTTGCCCTCAATGCCCAGTTCGTCCATAACCTCGGCGACCAGACGGTGAATAATGCCGTGAGGACAGCCGGGGCAGTAATGCAGAGGAACATCTGCCAAAGCTTTGGGTTTTTCAAATACGACTGCCATTATTTGTACTCTCCTTTCACTGCATTGCGGATGGAGTCCAGTACTTCGTCGGGACTGGGGATCATACCGCCACAGCGGTTGCACAGACCAACCGGCTTTTTGGATTTGGTATACAGCCGGATGTCCTCGATCATCTGGCCCATATTCAGCTCCACGGAAATGAATCCCTTGACCTGGTCGGCAGCTTTCGCCAAAGCATCCTTGGGGAAGGGCCACAAGGTGATGGGACGGATCAAACCTACCTTAATGCCTTCAGCTCTTGCAGCGACTACGGCGTTCTTGGCAACACGGGAGGCAATGCCGAATGCGACTACGCAATATTCAGCATCATCCATCATGTACTCTTCCCACATGGCCTCGTTTTCTTCTACCAGCTGGTAGCGCTTGAAACGCTCAAAGTTCTTGATTTCCAGTTCGTCAGGCTTCAGGTACAGAGAATTGACCACATTATGCTTGCGCTGCATTCTGGTGCCGGTGAGAGCCCAGGGCTTCTCGTAGGTTTCAATTTCTGCATCCTCGAAGGAAATAGGCTCCATCATCTGACCAATGGTGCCGTCTGCAAGGATCATGGAAGTCATCAGATACTTGTCGGCCAGGTTGAAGCCCTTAATGGTCAGACTTGCCATTTCCTGCACAGAGGCCGGTGCCAGAACGATCATTTTGAAGTCGCCGTGAGCGCCGCCCTTGGTAGCCTGGAAATAGTCGGACTGGGAAGGCTGAATACCACCCAAGCCGGGACCGCCACGCTGGACATTGACCACCAGTGCCGGAACATCAGAGCCTGCAATATAACTTAAACCCTCGCCCTTCAGAGAAATTCCGGGGCTGGAGGAGGAGGTCATTACCCGGACACCGGCAGCAGCGGCACCGTAGACCATGTTGATGGATGCGATTTCACTTTCCGCTTGCAGGAATACGCCGCCGATCTTGGGCATCTTCTTTGCCATGTATGCGGTGATTTCTGTCTGGGGGGTGATGGGATAGCCGAAATAATGTCGGCAGCCGGCACGAATGGCGGCTTCGGCAATGGCTTCATTGCCTTTCATTAAAACTCTGTCTGCCATGATGTGCCTCCTTACTTTTCCACAGTGATGATACAGTCAGGACACATGGTAGCGCAGAAAGCGCAGCCAATGCACTTTTCCTGATCTTGCATCACAGCGGGAGAATAACCTTTTTTGTTGATCTTGTCGGCAGCAATGGCCAGACAGCCCTTGGGACAGGCATCTACACAAAGACCACAGCCTTTGCACCAGTCCGTACGGAATGTAACGTTTGCCATATGGGTTCCTCCTTGGGTTTTCTTATCCCCACAGAGGCCGGTTTTCCGGCTTCTGGGAGGGTAAATCAAAATATTTTTCCTGCAGCTGCAGGGGAAAAACAGGGGTAAGGTCAACATCTTGTGCCAGATCCTCTTTAACAGCGTGGGCAAAAACAGGAAGTCCTGTAATGGCGCTTAATTGCTGAATGTAATCCAAAGAGTCCAGCACTGTCCGGGCGGTGGTTTCACTACCCAGATTGGAGTTGTTGATAATATCCGTAAACTTCAAAGAGCAGGCGTGTTCAATTTCCTGCATGACTTCCAAAGCCTCTTGAGGCGTTCGGGTCAGTGGTCGATAGCAGTTGGCAACAAAGACCATGCGGTAGTTATTCTCCTCCAAAATGGAGGGGACGTAGCGACCCAGCGCGTATGCGCCCCGGTCGTCACCGCCGATGTCCATGACCGCATAGGCATCCTTATTCTGCACCAGCTTGTAAGCCTCGGCGGGCAGGGCAGGGAGGTCTACATTGGTGTTTGCGAAAGCAGAGCATATCAGTTCAATTCCGGCATCCGCCAACGCTTTGGCGCTGTCCGCGGTGCGAAAGTACGGATTGACAATGTCCAGATCTGCAATGCAGACAGATTTGCCTTCCTTTGCCAGCTGTAAAGCGTAATTGACTGCGATATTTGTCTTGCCACTGCCGTAATGGCCGGCAAACAGGGTTAAACGTTTATGTTCCATAATTACAACTTCTTGCGAATAATCTTGCCGCTGGTGGTTTTGGGCAATTCGTCCTTAAATTCCACAATTCTGGGATATTTGTAAGGCGCGGTTTTGGACTTGACGTAATTCTGGATTTCCTTACGCAGCTCGTCCGTTCCCTTGAAACCCTTCACCAACACAATACTGGCCTTGACCACTTGACCGCGCACTTCGTCAGGAGCGGCAGAAACGCCACATTCCAGAACATAAGGCAGTTCCATGATGACATTTTCGATTTCGAAAGGTCCAATGCGGTAGCCGGAGGACTTAATCACATCGTCGGCGCGGCCCACATACCAGTAGAAGCCGTCCTCGTCCTTCCAGGCAAGGTCGCCGGTGTGATAGAAACCGTCACGCCAGGTTTCAGCGGTGATTTCATCGCTGCCTTCATAGGCGTAGGCAAGTCCGCAGGGCAGACCCTTGGAGATATCAATACAGATTTCACCGGTCTCACCGGGATCTACGGGGTTACCGTCGGTATCCAGCAGATGGACATTATACAGCGGTACCGGCTTGCCCATAGAGCCAACCTTGTGGGTGTCGCCCATAAGATTGCCGATGATAATGGTGCTTTCCGACTGACCGAAGCCTTCCTTGATAGCAAGGCCGGTATGCTTCATAAACTGGCGGTAAACCTCCGGATTCAGCGCCTCGCCGGCAGTAGATGCGTGTTGGATAGAGGAAAGGTCAAAACGACCAAGGTCCTGCTTGATGAGCATCCGGTACATTGTGGGCGGTGCGCAGAAGGTGGTAATATTGTATTTTGCAAACATGGGAAGAATCTTTTCCGCATCAAACCGGTCAAAGTCGTAGACAAAGTTAGCTGCCTCGCAAAGCCATTGACCGTAGAGCTTACCCCACAGCGCCTTTGCCCAGCCGGTATCAGATATGGTCAAATGCAGACCCTCGGGGTTGACCCGGTGCCAGTATTTTGCAGTGATAAAATGACCCAGGGAGTATTTGTAGTTATGGGCGGCAATTTTGGGATAGCCGGAAGTGCCGGAGGTGAAGAACATCAGCATAGGATCGCTGCCACATGGAGCGTCTGGTGTCCTTGCGAATCGGGAGGAGAACATGGGGCATTCCTCGTTAAAGTTGTGCCAGCCTTCCCGGCTGCCCCCAACCAAAATCTTGGTGGTGAGCATGGGACATTTCCGGGCAGCGGCGTCTACAGCATCTGCCACATCACCGTCAGCAGTGCAAAGAATTGCGCTGACATTACCGGCGGTAAAGCGGTAGGCAAAATCCTTTTCCAGCAACTGATTGGTGGCAGGTATCGCAACAGCGCCCAGCTTGTGCAGACCCAAAATGGCAAACCAGAACTGATAATGGCGCTTGAGCACCAACATAACCCGGTCGCCCCGCTTGATGCCCAGAGATTTAAAGTAGTTGGCAGCCCGGGCGGATTCCTTTTTCATGTCCTGGAAGGTAAAGCGCCGCTCGGTGCCGTTCTGGGAAATGTGGAGCATTGCCAGCTTTTCGGGCTTTGTTTCACCCAGAGCATCCACAATGTCAAAGGCAAAGTTAAACTTCTCTTCGTTCTTAAAAGCAATGGATTTCAGCTTGCCGTCTTCGACAGTGGGCGTGATGAAGTTGTGATAGATCCGGGACTGATTGTCGGGTGTGTGTTCGTATGTATCCGGGGTTGCCACGGCTGCATCCTGTTCGCCAATGCGGGCAGCCTGATTGCGCAGCACGATGGCGTAAAATGCGCAGTCCTCACCGTCTACAGCGATCATGCCGTGGGGGGTAGAGGAGTCGTAGTAAATACAGTCACCGGCGTGGAGTACTTCCGTCTTGCTGCCGATTTGAATGCGCATGTGACCGCGGATGACGATATCACATTCCTGACCTTCGTGGGTGGTCAGTTCGATATCCTCATATTCTGCGCCGGGGCGGTATGCCAGTTCCATATAAAGGGGCAGGGCAATGCGGTTGCGGAAGTCGGCAGCCAGGTTGTAGCCGATCATATGGTGAGCTTCTTCAATTTTTTGACCTTCGCCCTTTCGGGTGAGGGCGTAAGAGCGCAGTTTCGCACTGCGACCCTCCAGCAGGTCAGACATATCAACGCCGAAGCTTAAGGTGCAGTGATATAGAAAAGCAACGCTTAAATTCCGGTTGCCGGATTCGCAGGCGATATATTCCTCTATGCTCAAACCCGTACGGGAAGCCATTTCTTCCACGCTTAAGCCGGTAATTTCCCGCAGCTCCCGGATTCTTTCGGCCACTTCTTTCATTTTGTATGTCATGCCGGTCATGTTTTGTTCCATGGGGTTCCTCCTGGACTTGAGAAAAGCATAACAGCCCGTCTCAAGAATGATTTCTTGAGACGAGCTGTGAAGCCCGCGGTACCACTCAAATTGCGCCTGTGCAGACGCCACTCATTTGGGAATTTAACGCATCCGATGCGGGAGAGGTCTAATCGCCATTGCTTTCTTCTCTCCGACTCCGAAGGGACAACCTGTCGCACATTTTCATGGCTTGCACCAACCGCCAATTCTCTGGGAAAATGCTTTGTGAACAAGTACGCTTCATCCTAGCCTTTTCTTTTTGAAATCATATCATTTTGCTATCCAATTGTCAAGTTAAAGCTTGTTGCGCATGATCTTGCCGCTGATGGTTTTAGGAAGCTCATCCCGGAAGACCACGATACGGGGATACTTGTAGGGGGCAGTGTGGGTTTTGACGTAGTTTTGGATCTCTTTCTTCAGCTCCTCTGTACCTTCCACACCGGGAATCAGCACGATAGATGCCTTGACCACTTGCCCACGGACCTCGTCGGGCGCGGCGGATACGCCACACTCCAGAACATAGGGCAGTTCCATGATGGTCGATTCGATCTCGAAAGGTCCAATCCGGTAACCGGAGGACTTGATTACGTCATCGGCGCGGCCTACATACCAGTAGTAGCCGTCTTCATCCCGCCATGCCACATCGCCGGTGTGATACATGCCGTCATGCCACACGTTGTCAGTGGCTTCCTGGTTCAGATAGTAGCCAAGGTAAACACCACATGTGGGCACCGGATCGGTGTGGATAACGATTTCACCGTTGACACCGTCTGCCACAGGGTTACCGTCTGTATCTACGATATCAATGCCGTAACCGGGGATGGGTTTGCCCATAGCGCCGGGTTTGATTTCCGCACCGTAAAGGTTTGCGATACCCAAGGTCATTTCCGTCTGACCAAAGCCCTCATGGATTCGCAGACCCGTGGCCTTCTCAAACTGATAGAAAACTTCCGGATTCAGCGCCTCACCGGCGGTGGTGGCGTGGTGAATGGAAGACAGGTCGTAGCGGCTCAGGTCTTGCTTGATCAGCATCCGGTACATAGTGGGCGGCGCACAGAAGGTGGTGATATTATACTTTGCAAACATGGGCAGAATCTTTTCTGCGTCAAACCGATCAAAGTCATAAGTAAATACTGCGCCTTCGCACAGCCACTGGCCGTAAAGTTTGCCCCAGAGCGCTTTGCCCCAGCCGGTTTCGGAGACGGTAAAGTGCAGACCATCCCGTTCACACAGATGCCAGTATCTGGCGGTGACGTAGTGACCTAAAGCGTATTTATAAGAGTGCATGGCCATCTTGGGATAGCCGGTGGTGCCGGAGGTAAAGAGCATCAGCATGGGATCGTCGCCACAGGGAGCATCCTCTGTGCGTATATACCGGCGGCTGAACAAGCCAAATTCTTCGTTGAAGTTGTGCCAGTTCTCCCGGCTGCCGCCAACCAGAATTTTATTTAGCTGCATGCCACAGGTCTTTTCAGCCAGCTCTACCTGATGGGCGGTATCCCCGTCAGCAGCACACAAAATGGCAGAAACGCCGCCTGCCTGGAAGCGGTAAACAAAATCATGCTCCATCAGCTGATTGGTGGCTGGAATAGCAATAGCGCCCAGTTTGTGCAGACCCAAAATGGCGTACCAGAACTGATAGTGGCGCTTGAGCACCAGCATGACCCGGTCGCCCCGTTTGATGCCCAGGGATTTAAAGTAATTGGCACACTGCGAAGAAGCATCCTTCAGGTCTTTGAAGGTAAAGCGACGTTCGGTCATATCGTCTGCAACATGGATCATTGCCAGTTTATCCGGATTTTTCCGGGCGATGGCATCTACGGTGTCAAAGGCAAAGTTGTACCGGTCGGTGTTGGCATAGTGAATGCCGGTCATAGCACCGTTTTCATCCTCTGTACCCCAGACGAATTCGTTGCACAAAAGCCGTTGCTCGGCGGTCGATTCCTTAACAACACTCTTGGAGGGCAATTTCATAGCGGTGTCCCGTTTGTCGCTGGCCATGACCATGGAGAGGAACACACAGTCTTTGCCTTCAATGGCAATCATGCCGTGGGGGGTAGAGGACTTATAGAAAATGGAGTCGCCCTCGTGGAGCACTTCTTCATGTTCACCCAAACGGATACGCAAAGCACCCTTAAGCACCAGATTGAATTCCTGACCGTCATGGGTAACGGTGTGAATGGGTTGCTCTTGCAACTGTTCAGAGTATTCATAGGTAACGTAGTAAGGGGTAGCCAGCTTGTTGCGAAACATCGGCGCCATATCCTGAATGGTGATACCGTCTTCACTGGCAGTGGTCAGGCCCTTGCCCTTGCGGGTGACGGTGTAGCCGGTCAGCTTGGCGCTGTGGCCTTCCAGTAAAACGGTAATTTCAACGCCAAAGGCCTTGGCACACTTATGAATAAAAGTAAAAGGCAGATCAATGGCACCGGTTTCGTAGGATTGATAAGTGACCAGGGAAATTTCCGTCATCTCGGCCATTTTCTCCTGACTGTAACCGAGAATTTCGCGCATTTCACGAATGCGCGCGGCAATATCAATTAATTGAATAGCGGTGTTTTGATTTGTCATAGTAATCATTCCTTTCTACCCGGATAAAAAACAAAAACGTCTCAAGAACAAATCTTGAGACGAGTAAAAGCATACCCGCGGTACCACTCAAATTACGGCCTGGGCCGTCACTTCACGCTCTGCAAAGCGCTATTCCTTAACGCGGACAGACGGGAGAGCTTACTGCTTAAGATGGTTCAACTCTCCGGCTCGGAAGGGATGGGTACGTAGAAAGCTGTTTGTTGGCTCACACCTGCCGCCAACTCTCTGAAAAACTGACTTTCGGACCGTCTTCGTCAAAGCCATTTGCAACTATTTTGCGATGTTAGGGATACTATAACATGTCCGCCAGTAAAAGTCAAATGTATTTCTCTCCAAAACACACGACAGTTTGCAAACAAATATTGTGCAATCTTACAATTGACATTTATCATGACTTATGATTTAATACAGCATATATATTTCTAATGACTTTGAAGGAAAACTTGTCCTCTCCCGGAGGCTGAAGAGAGCCGGCGGTTGGTGCGAGCCGGTGCGGAGGGTTTGGATGAACTGGTTCCCGAGTCGGTTTTGTGAACGCATACGCCAGTAATAAAACCCGGATGCCCCGTTATCGGCTGGAACTTTGTTGGAAGTTCGAGAGAGATTCCCTATGGGAATAATCAGGGTGGTACCGCGAAGAAATCTTCGTCCCTGAGGTCAGGCTGGCCTCAGGGATTTTTTATTAAGGAGAGATGCATATGAACGTAATTCGAATCAGTGACGTAACCATGAAGCAGGCAGGAAAGGAACTGTCTTTATCCTTTAAGGAGAAGATTGAGCTGGCAAAGCTTCTGGATAAGCTGGATGTATCTGTCATCGAGTTGGAGGGAATCCACAGCAGTAAGATCGATAGCCTGCGGATTAAATCCATTGCCTGCGCGGTGCAGTCCGGCATTGTTGCTGTGCCGGTGCAGCTGGAAGGCGAGAATGTGGAGCAAACCTGGAACGCATTGCAGGGTGCAAAGCATCCCCGGCTGCAGGTTTGCGCGCCGGTCAGTTCCGTGCAGATGGAATATTTGTATCACAAAAAGACCGATGCTATGCTCCGGACAGCAAGCCAGACCATTGCCGCTTGTAAGGCGCTGTGCCAGGATGTGGAATTTGTGGCAGATGATGCTACACGGGGTGACCCTGCATTCCTTGCCCAAATTCTTGCAGCTGCCATTGAAAATGGCGCGCAAACCGTTACTGTATGCGATACTGCCGGCACCATGATGCCGGAGGAATTTGCCGATTTTGTTAAGAATTTATATCAAGCAGTACCTGCCCTTAAAAATGTTTGTCTGGGTGTTTCCTGCTCCAACGAGCTTTCGATGGCGGATGCCTGCGTGATTGCTGCAGCCTGCCAGGGGGCGGGGGAGATTAAAACCGCTGCTTATCCGTTAAGCACTGCATCCCTGACCAACGTCTCCCGGATCATTTCGTCCCGGGGCGACAGCTTTGACGCCGGTTGCTCTGTCCGGGTAACCCAGCTGAATCGCACCATCAACCAGATCACCTGGATGTGCCAGACCGGCCGCAGCAAGAACTCTCCCTTTGACAACGGCGTACAGGAAGAGGACACCGGCATTTATTTGACCGCCCATGATGATCTTTCCGGCGTGTTGAAGGCTGTGGAGCGGATGGGCTATGATCTGTCTGAAGAAGACGGCAGCAAGGTATACGAAGCTTTCCAGACTATTGCTGCCAAGAAAGAAAAGGTCAGCGCCAAGGAACTGGATGCCATCGTTGCCTCTGCGGCTATGCAAGTGCCTGCCACTTACCGGCTGGATACTTATGTCATCAACGCCGGCAACACCATTTCCGCCACTGCTCACTTGAAACTACGCAAGGCAGATGCGCCTATGGAGGGTGTGTGCATTGGTGACGGCCCTATCGACGCGGCGTTTTTGGCCATTGAATCGATTACCGGCTGCCATTATGAATTGGATGATTTCCAAATCCAGGCAGTTACCGAAGGCCGCGAGGCAATGGGTCAGGCGGTTGTGAAGCTGCGCTCCGGGGGCAAGTTATACTCCGGCAAGGGCATTTCCACAGATGTTGTGGGTGCCAGTATCCATGCCTATATCAGCGCTTTGAACAAAATCGTTTATGAGGAGGCAGGTGTATGAATCTCTCCTTTTCCACCCGAGGCTGGCCGGAGCTTAGTTGGGACGATATGGTCCAGACGGCTTTAGAAATGGGCTTTACGGGTATCGAAGTTTATAATTTACCGAAATTTGACCCTATGCTGGAAAAGGGTGGACCTTTTCACAAGCATAAGGTGGCGGCTACTGTGCGGCAGCTGCGGGATTCCAAGCTGACGATTCCGTGTTTTGATACATCCATGGACCTGTCTGATAAAGACACCTGTGTGGAGATTTTGGAAAATCTGATGCAGGTTGCCCGGGATGCCCGGGTCCCCTATGTGGTTGCCTGCGCTCTGCAGGATAACGAACAGCAAGTGCGCAGGAATCTTGCAAAGCTGGAGTCTGCCGCGCAGGAAAACGGTGTATGTCTGCTGATTAAGACCAGCGGCATTTATGCTGATACCGGCCGCTTGCGCGCCATGCTGGAAAGCTTTGCCAGCGACTATATAGGCGCGCTTTGGGATATGCACCATCCTTACCGGGATTATGGGGAAAGCGCTGACACTACCATTAAAAATTTGGGTACTTACGTCAAGCATGTCCACCTGCGGGACTCCGACGATAAGGATACCTATAACCTCATCGGTGAGGGCAATATGCCGGTGACGGATATGATCCGGGCGCTGTCTTCTATCAATTACGACGGATTTATTTCCTTGGAGTGGAAGCCGGAGTGGATGGAAGAATTGCAGGATAAAGAGGTCATTTTCCCTCATTTTGTGAATTTTATGAGCCGCTTTGGCAGCACCCGCAGCCGGAAAAAAACTTTGTATTACAACCATGACGGCAGCGGTCAATATGTGTGGAAGAAAGACGATTTGATTGATCTGACCTTCCCCCAGGTGCTGGACCGGATGGTAGAGGAATTTCCGGACCAGTATGCCTTTAAATATACCACCTTGGACTACACCCGCACCTACGAGCAGTTCCGGGAGGATGTGGATAACTTTGCCCGGGCGCTGATTTCTCTGGGCGTAAAGCCCGGCGCAAAGGTGGCTATCTGGGCAACCAACGTGCCTGCATGGTATATTACCTTCTGGGCTACCACTAAGATTGGCGCGGTTTTGGTCACTGTGAATACTGCCTATAAAATCCATGAGGCAGAGTATTTGCTCCGCCAGTCCGACACCCACACCCTGGTAATGATCGAATCGGCGCTGGATTCCAATTATAGGAACATCATCAATGAAATTTGTCCCGAGATTGCAAAAACCCGGGCAGGAGAACCACTGCACTGCCAGCGTTTGCCCTTCTTGCGGAACGTGATCACCGTGGACTTCCGTCAGCCGGGATGCTTGACCTTTGAGGAGGCTATGGACCGTGCAGACTTGATTCCCATTGAGGAAGTACACCGTATGGCATCCAACGTCCGCCCGGACGATGTGTGTAACATGCAGTATACTTCCGGCACTACCGGTTTTCCCAAGGGCGTTATGCTGACTCACTACAATGTAGTCAATAACGGCAAATGTATCGGTGACCGGATGGGCCTTTCCACAGCGGACCGGATGATGATTCAAGTACCCATGTTCCACTGCTTCGGTATGACCCTTTCCATGACCTCTGCCATGACTCACGGCGCGACCATGTGTCCTATGCCGTATTTCTCTGCCAAGGCATCCCTGGCCTGTATCAATCAGGAACGGATTACCTGCTTTAACGGCGTACCGACCATGTCCATTGCCATGTTCAACCACCCGGATTACCGGAAAACAGACTTTTCCTATATGCGTACCGGCATTATGGCTGGCGCGGGCTGTCCGCCGGAGCTGATGAAGCGGGCAGCGCAAAAGGATGAAATGAATATGTACGGTATCGTTTCTGTTTACGGACAGACCGAGTGCGCTCCCGGCAACACTATGTCCTCCTGGACAGATTCTCTGGAAGTCAGAACGGAAACCGTTGGATACGATTTTCCCCATGTGCAGTGCAAGATTATTGACCCGGAGACCGGAGAGGAAGTGGGCGCCGGTGTTAACGGCGAGTTCTGCGCCCGGGGCTATAACACCATGAAGGGCTACTACAAAATGCCTGAAGCCACCCGGGATACTATTGACGAAAACGGCTGGCTCCATTCCGGTGACCTGGCCTGTAAGGACGAAGCGGGTAACTACCGCATTACCGGAAGACTCAAGGACATGATCATCCGTGGCGGCGAGAACATCTACCCCAAGGAAATTGAGGAGTTTATCTATACCCATCCCGGTGTCAAGGATGTGCAGGTTATCGGCGTGCCGGATAAAAAGTACGGCGAGGAGATTTTCGCAAGCATTATCCTGAAGGAAAAGGATTCGGTCACAACCGAGGAGATGTTTGAATATATCCGCGCCAGTATGGCGCGGCATAAAGTTCCCAAGTACATTGAGTTTGTGGATGCCTTCCCCATGAATGCCGCCGGCAAGGTTTTAAAGTATAAAATGCGTGAGGAAGCCGCAAAGCGGTATAACCTCACCGGTGACGGATCAGATACCGCCGGTCCGGGAAAATAACAGAAAATATCACACCCATTTAGGAATGGGTGTGATATTTTTTATAAATTCTGTAATAACAGCTGTAATCTGCAAAGCCGCATTTGGTGGCGGCGGCGCTGGAAGATTCACCCTGCTCAATACGTTTATGAACTTCCAGTAAGCGCTTTTTGGAGATATAACGGTAAATGGAGATGCCCAGCTCCCGGCTGAAATTGTGGGCAAGGGTAGAGGGGGAAACAAAAAGCTTCTGGGCAATGCTGTCTATGGTCAGTTTCTCCGGATAATGCTTGTCGATATAGGCAATGGCCCGCCGCACAAGGCTGGAAATATTAATGTTTTTCTGGATCTGCTCCTGGTCGTCATATTTGAAATAAAGAAGCAGTTGGGAAAGGCAGGCCTGGATAAACAGTTCTTTTTCGCTGTTGGGAAGATTGCTTTTGAGGATCTCTGTTAAGTTCGTTAAAACGGTCTTACTTTTTTCGCTGGGGGTAGAAATAACCTTGATTCGGGTCATCACATCGTCAACAAGGGTTGTCAACGCCGGTTGGTCGTAGAAACTGACGATCAATCGCGTATATTCAGCAGGGTTGGAAACACGAAACTGGTGGAATTGTTCTTTGGGAATTAATACGATACTGCCGGGGGAAAGGGTCTGCTGAATATCCTTGGAAACCAGATAAGAGCTGCCCCCTATGAACAAAACAAACTCGTGATAATAGTGGAATTCCTGACTTTTAGTGCCGGGTTCTCCTTTGGCATATTTGACATGCAGCAAGTCAGAATCAAAAATATATTCGAACTGTGAATCCATTTCATCAACTCCTGGGTAAAGTATAGCACCGCATTGCAGGAATTACAATATAAAATGCAAGAATAACTATTTTAATTGTAAATAAATACTATATGATAAAGAAAAGGACGAAAGGAGGAATTTGCATGAATCCCTTGAGAAATAAGCTGGAAAACGGCGAAAAGATCCATGGCACGCTTGTGAGCACCACAGACCCTGCCATGTGCGAGATTATGGGTGGCATCGGCTACGACTGTGTCTGGATCGATATGGAGCATACATACATGAGCGCCAAGGATGTTCTGTGTCATTTGAACGCAGCCAGATCTGCAAACATTTCCACCATTGTGCGTGTGCCGCAAAAGGATTTGACCACAACCAAACGGATTATGGAAATGGGTCCCGATGGCGTTATTTTCCCCATGGTCAGATCTGCCGAAGAGCTGAAAGAACTGATTGATATGACCATATATCCGCCGCACGGCAACCGGGGCTTTGGCCCTCTCCGGGCAATCCGCTACGGCGCAGACGATGCGGTGGAGTACACCCAAAAAACCAGCTACGAAATGTGCCGCTTTGTCCAAATCGAGCACATTGACTTTATTGAAGATTTGGAAGCGGTTTTACAGATTCCCTATGTGGACGGCTTTATTTTTGGCCCCAATGATCTGTCCGGCTCTTTGGGAGATTTTTTGAACGTTTTCGGCGAGAAAACAGAAGCTGCAATGAAAAAGGCTATCGATATCTTAAGAAAACACAACAAGGTGGTGGGCATTGCAGGCGGTCTGACGGATAAAGAACTGAAAAACTGGTCTGCATTCCAGCCGGATATGCTTTTTGCCGGGGCAGATTGGTCTTTTATTTACACCTGCGGCAAAGAGACTCTGAATAAAATGCTGACTTTATTGTAAAGGAGTATGACTATGTTGAATATTGGAAGCAATCGGGAATGTTTCTTTGATAATTACCTCATTGACGAGGAAAAAACCACAGCCGAAGTGCGTTTGCATAAGCCGGTCAGACGAGACGTGCTGTTTGAAATGGATCAGCCCTGGGAAGGACACACCCATATGCACTCTCTGGTGAATGCGGCGGGCAAATGGCGCTTTTACTATATTGGCAGACACAACATCCAGAAGGAGCGGTGCGTTGCCGTTATGGAAAGTGAGGATGCTCTGCATTGGACAAGACCGGACTTGGGCATTGTGGAGTTTAACGGATCTAAGCATAACAATATCATTCTCAACAGTGAAATGCTGGAGGAATACGGATTTGTGGGATTTGACAACTTTTCTGTGTTCTATGACGAAAGCCCTTGCTGTAAGCCGGATGAGAAATTCAAGATGGTTGGTTGGTGGTATGGCCATGTGGCATTGGTGTGCCTGAAAAGCGCAGACGGCATCCATTTTACCAAATGCGATCTGATTACTGAGGACGGTGAGTTTGACTCTCAAAACCGTGCTTTTTGGAGTGCAGCCCATGGCAAGTATTTTGCCTATTACAGAGGTGAACATGAGCCGGAAGAAAACGGGCATGTGATGGATCGGTCCTATACGGATCGGGATGCCAATGCTATGTTTGATCCGGAAACCTTTGCTATGCGGGATCCCGGCAAAGGCACATTTGCATTTATGCGGGACGTGCGGGTAATCGAGTCAGAGGACTTTGTCAATTGGACACAACAAAAACGCCTGCAGTATAATGGCAAGGATTTTCAGATCTACAATAACTGCGTATTTCCGTACCCCAGAGCGCCCCATATCCTTGTTGCGTTCCCTCTGCGCTACACAGAGCGCAAGGCGTGGACTAAGAATTATGACGAACTGTGCGGCAAGGAGGCCAGATTGGGTCGTATGCGGATTGGCACTGGCCGCATGGCCATTGCCCGCTTTGGTCTTGCCATTACTGACAGCCTGTTTATGACCAGTCGGGACGGCTATAATTTCACCAAGTTTGATGAGGCATTTTTGCCGCCGCCTCCGGAAAACCCCGCATCCTTTGTTTACGGTGATGGCGCAGCAACCCCTGCAGTGGTGGAAGTGCCTTCTCAGATTCCCGGCGCGGACAATGAGTACATGATTATGGTGCGAGAAAATTTCCGTCAGGTTGATGGCTATAATCGCGTTGTTAAGTACACCTCCCGTTTGGATGGCTTTGTTTCCCGCCACGCCGGCGGTGAAAACAAAAAGCTGGTTACCAAGGAATTTACGTACACCGGCAAGGACCTTTTTGCAAATATTGAGACCTCCGCCCGGGGAGGCGCGTACTTTACGTTGAAGTGTGGTGACGAAAACTACACCTCCTGCGAGATCTTCGGCAACGCTACTCACAAGAGGATCCGCTTCGACGATGACGAGGCAGTTGCTAGGCTTTCCGGCAAGCCGGTAACGTTGGAGATCGAAATGTACGATTGCGATATTTACGCCATTAAGTTTGAATAAATAACGAGGTGAACGTTATGCGCCGCGTAGAATATGTGTTGGGTATCGATATGGGAACCGGCGGCGCAAGAGTCGGTATCTTTGACCTGCAGGGAAATTCTGTTGTTTTCTGCAGCGAAAAATATCCTCTTTACACACCATCTTCCGGCCGTGCCGAGCAGGATGTAGATGAGTGGTGGGATGCGGTATGCAAGGCTTCTCAAAAGGCCATTGCTACCAGTGGAATCGACCCGGCAGATATCAAAGGTATGAGTGTGGACACCACCTGCTGCACGGTTTTGCTCTCCGGTGAGGATATGATACCCTTGCGCAAGGCTATTTTGTGGATGGATGTCCGGGCCTCAGAGCAGGCAAAACGGATTTTTGAATCCGGCCACGATGCCCTCAAGTATAACGGCTATGGAATGGTCTCTGCGGAATGTCTTCCGGCAAAGGCCCTTTGGCTGAAGGAAAACGAACCGGAACTGTGGAACAAGGCCACGAGATTTTACGAGTGTACCGATTGGCTGATCTATAAGCTGACCGGTCAGTACACTGCCAGTATCAACTGCGCATCTGCCCGCTGGTACTATAACGCTCAGGAGGGCGGCTATCCGGCAGATTTTTATGAGAAGATCGGTTTGGAAGACTTGATCTGCAAACTGCCCCAGCGCGTACTGCCTATGGGTGAATTTGTCGGCGGCCTTACAGCCCAGGCGGCCCGGGAATTGGGCTTGAAAGAGGGAACACCGGTAGGTGAGGGCGGCGCTGACGCTTTTGTGGGCGTTATCGGTCTCAATGCGGTGCAGCCGGGCAAGCTGACCTTGATCACCGGTTCTTCCCACCTGCATATCGCTCAGGTGCAGCAGGCGATCCACTGCAAAGGTATGTGGGGTTCTTATCCGGATTGCATCGCAAAGGGCCTGCAGATGGTGGAAGGAGGACAGACCTCCACCGGCTCGGTAATCGAATGGTTTGTCAATAATTTGTGCGGCAGCGTTAAGGAAAAGGCTGCCCAGCAGGGGAAGAGTGTTTACGACTTGCTCAACGAGGGCGCAGAGAATTTGCCCATCGGCGCAGAGGGCCTGGTGGCACTGGACTTTTTCCAGGGCAACAGAACACCCTATGTAGATCCGGATGTGCGGGGTATGTTCTACGGTCTTTCTCTGAGTCACACACCGGAGCATATGTACCGGGCTATCATTGAAAGCATTTGCTACGGCACAGAAGCTATCATCGAGGTATTCCGCCAGGCTGACTTTGATTTGAGCGAAATTGTAATTTCCGGCGGCGCAGTCAAAAGCCGTTTTTGGCTGCAGACCCACGCAGATGTATGTAATGTGCCCATCACCGTTCCCAAGGTGACGGAAGGACCTTGCCTTGGATCGGCGATTTTGGGCGCAGTGGCCGGTGGCGTGTACCCGGACATTCAAACCGCAGCGGAAAATATGACGGCGGTGGACTATGTGGTGCAGCCGGATGCCAAGCGCCACGCCCAGTATCAGTTCTATTATCAGAAATACAAAGAGTTTTACGCCCTGGTCAAGGATTGGATGCACCAAGTGACGATGCATAGTGTAAATAAGCAGGAGATGGAGTAAATGAAAAAAGTTTTGATAACCGGCGGCAGCGGCGGTATTGCCCAGGCAATTAAAACCCTTCTTGAACAGGAAGGGTATGAGGTGTATGCCCCAGGCCGTGCAGAGCTGGATGTAACCGATTGGAGCAGTATTGAAAACACAATGAAATCCTTCGTACCGGACATTCTGATCAATAATGCAGGCTATGTGGTGCCTTGCTCCATCAAAGAGGCCAATCTTGAGAATGCAAAGAAGCATATCGATATCAACTTGTCAGGCACAATCTACTGCAGTCAGCTGGGTCTGAAATACAATCCCAATCTGGAGATCATTAACATCGGCTCTGCGGCCGCTATCGAAACCCACGCTACCTGGAGCGAGTACTGCGCCACAAAGGCCGCTGTTTTGATGCTCACAAAGTGCTGGGCAGAGGACGGCATTTTCTGTGTTTGCGTTTCTCCTGCCAGAACCAGAACAAAAATGCGCAAAAGTCTGTATCCCGATGAGGATCAAAGCACCCTTCTGGACCCGGATGATTTTGCCAAGGTGGTATATAAGGCGGTTACCCACCAATATGCCTCCGGTGAGCACATTGTGGTCAGAAAGCAAAATGTGCAGCAGCTTCTGGCTGAATAATGGAAATCCCACAGACATTTGTCTGTGGGATTTTTGCTTATATCACTTTTTCCAGAATTTTTCGTACAGCCTGCGCCATACTCAAAAAGCCACTGTCGTTGGGGTGAACATTGTCTACCGTTGCCGTTTCAATCACATCCTCGTCGATCAGCTCCGGACCGGGAATGAAATAAACATTTTGATCGCCGGCTTTAATGGCATTTTCATAAGTGGCGCGGATGATGGCAAGCCGCTGCTGCTCCACCTCGGTCAAATGGTATTTGGGTCGTGAAAGAATGATAATGGGCAGATTCGGCTGCGCCTTGCGAATGGTTTTGAACATCCTCTCATGAGTAGCGCGCAAATGCTCGCAGTCGGGGGAGTTGTGGTCGTAGTCATATACAAAGCAGGACATTTCCAGCTTTGCAATATACTGGGCAATGGCTTCCTCCGCCCGGGCGCCACCGGCAAAGCCTAAATTCAGATAATCTGTATCCAGCATCCGGGAGAGAATGGTGGGGTATGTATTTCCCGGACGGGAGGCACAGCCGCCATGGGTAATGGAACTGCCGTAAAATACTATCGGTGTTGTATAGGCGTAGGCGGTGGGCGGCGCAATGACCGCGTTTTCATCCAGACCGATATACAATTCGTATACGCCGCTGAAGAAAGGCATATTAATCACATATTCCCGCTGCGCACCTTTGCCCAGTTGTAATACAGATTCATATTCTCCGGAAAAGTCTGCAGGAGGGATGAAGCTGCCTAAATACTGCTGGCTGCCGTTTTTCCTTTCATAGAGGTCAAGCCCCACTGTGCCGGTGAGAGGGGAGTTAGGGATGTGGTTCAGGGTGCAATCCCGGATTTTTACATAGATAGCGATATAGGGGCTGTCGGTGGTAAAGCGCACGCGGCCACCGGCGGTACAGGGCGCCAGCTCTACAAGATTTCCACGAACTTGCGAGATAACGTGCTGGGGAAGTCTTGTAAATGCATCATTTTCCCAACGAATACCGTCAATGGTAAAGCGGTTGTCTAACGCGTTGTAATATTTCAGACCGTCAATTTCAATATTGCTTTCAATCCGAAAGTTTTTATCTGCAGCTAACTTTTTACTCATAAATAAATTTCCTCTTAACCGTAGGCTTCCAGATCGTCATAAGGATTAATCAAAGCTTTGGCGTTTTCGTTCTTGTGAGAAAGTAACCAATCATAAACTGCCTGATCGGGATAGACTTTAAACCATACGCTGTGCAGACTGTCTTCATAGATGGTCAGCTTTGCGTTGCCGCCGCACTTGTTGACAGCGTTGACCATCTTCACAGATTCATCCGGGAAGACGATGTCGTCTTTTCCGCCGTGGAAGGCCCAAATGGGAACATTGACCAATTGATCTGCATTCCAGTACATACCGCCGCCACAGATAGGCACCATTGCAGCAAAATACTGGGGAAGGCTCATACCCAACTGCCAGGCACCGTAACCGCCCATACTGACACCCATCAAATAGATCCGGGTGGCATCTACAAAGGGAAGTGTGGTAATATGGTGCACCAGATTTTTCAGTGGCTGCCACAACTCGACCCAGCTGTTTTCGCTGCAGTGAGGCGCAATGGTAACAAAGGGGAAATTTTTATGGGTGGGCAGGATCTGGAAATAGGCATTGTCAAAAAGCTGGTTGATATCGTTTCCCCGATTGCCCGCGCCGTGCATAAAGAAAATCACAGGGTAGGTCTTACTGGGGTCGAAATCATCCGGGTAGGAGATCATATAACCCAGATTGTCAAGGGTGTATTGCTTATGTTGCATAATATATCACACTCTCGGATGGATTATATCATCCGGGAGTGTATTTTGCAATATTATTCGTGTACAATTACCAACTCGCCGCCGCTTAAACGGGACTTCTCTGCGGCAATACCGATCAGATGGCTTTCCACAGATTCTTCCAGAGAGGTGTACTGGGTAATTTCACCGGTCATAATGCCGTAAAGGTCTTCAATGATGCCCCTGTCACCGCCACCGTGCTGGTCATCGGCAAAGGCAAAATCGCTGATCTTCAGTACCTGCTTTTCACCGCCATAGGGCATTACCTCCACGCTGTCGGTATACATATCCATAACCACCTCGCCCAATGTGCCGTACAGAGCAATGCGGCGGCCCACATTGGCAGAGAATACCATCTTCAGGTTTGCTACTACGCCGTTTTGGAAGGCCATCTGTACCAACTGGTGGTCAACAACATGGGGGTCCTTGTCTGCGTCCAGCCCAAATGCGCATTTACCGAATACTTTTGTGCGAATGCCCTTATAAAGGTCTTCTTCGGTGTTGGGGTTCTTGAGAGATACTTTATTCCAGGGCCACTTAAATTCCGGACAACCCGCATCCTTCCAGTTGTCGATGTAGACCCGCTTGGCGCTGTAAGGACAAGAATCCACGTGGGGGCAGTCCAAACAGTACTCGGCAGCACCCTCTAGGGCATTTTCCCGCTTAAAGAATGCAACACCGCCAACAGAGCTGACACTGTGGCACTTGGCACCGGCAAAATGCTGAATCAGATCCAGGTCATGGCAGCACTTGGCCAAAATGGTGGCAAAGGTCTTGCCCTCCCAAAGGCTGTGCAGCTTAAAGTAAGCCTGCAGATAATGCCAGTAACGAACGCGCTCTGTCTGGTCAATGGCGATGAGCTTACCCAGAACACCGGTTTTCAAAACCTTGTCCAGCAGGGTAACACCTGCGCCGTAACGCAAAACATGGCATACCACAATCTTTCTGCCGGTCTTTTTCTGTGCCTTTAACAGAAGGTCAATTTCTTCGGCAGAGTCGGAAATGGGCTTTTCCAGCAAAATGTCATAGCCCAGATCCATTGCCCGGATGCACTGGCGGACATGGTCCTTGTCCCAGGTGGAGATGACCAGAATATCCGCCCGCTTTTCCTGCAGGAAGATTTCTTCATCTGTAAACAAATTCTTCTCCTCCAGGGGATACATCTGGCTGATTTTCACCAACTGCTGGGGATTGCGGTCGCAAACGGACACCAGCGTGAATTTTCTCGGCTCCTGAGCCATCATGTTTTGGGCGTAGACCGTACCCCGGTTGCCGCATCCAAGAATTGCCATTGTAAATGTCTTATTCATATCCGTTCTCCTTTTTTTGTATTTGAGACCATTATATACCGGCAGCTTAAGGAAACAATAGAAGTATCCGCCCTAAAATTGAATAAACACGAACTAAAGCTTGAATAATTTGTATAACCGTGATACAATGAAATAAAGGGGGCGAGCAGATGCTTACAGACTTTTGCGCACTTTCAGCGCAGTATTTTTTGGTATCGGATATTTTTGTGTCCAAACAGTTTTCCAAAGAAAAAACATCTATCGATATGTGCGCAGAGCCTCGGTCAACCGACGCGCTTTTGCTGTTTACCTCCGGTACGGCGATTTGTTACCAGGAGGGAAGAGAGCCTTATTTCGTTTCCCAGGGAACGCTGATGTATATGCCAAAGGGCAGTCGCTATGTTTGGGACATGCTGCCTGCAGCTTCCGGATTGCAGCAACGGATCTTGTTTGAATTCAATTTGGAGAAAATGGACATTTCCCGATGCGAAACGGTTAAGAGAGCCATTTCACCCATACCCACCGGGGAAAGGTTGTATTTTTCTAACGAGGTCGCACCGGTAAGCGATGGTCATACTGCCGCTTATCAAGGCTTGTTTGAAAAACTGCACAGTCAGTTTCACAGCCCTGCACAATTGCCCATGGAGTTGTATTCCACGATCCATGAGATATTTGTCCAAATCGGCAAAGAGCATCGCAGCGAGAAGCGGAAAGAGGATTTTAAGATTATTGAAAAGGGTATTTCTTATTTGGAAAATACCGAACAGTTTGATTTACAGGTGGGCGACCTGGCCAAAATGTGCAATGTAAGCCTGCGTTATTTTGAAAAGCTTTTCAAGGCCTATGCCGGTGTATCACCCAAGGAGTATCTGGATGCCCGGCGGGTTAGTGCGATTAAAATTCTTCTGGGTAAAAATGAGCATTCACTGGAACAGATTGCAGCAAAACTTTCTTTTTGCGATACCGGCCATTTGTGCCGTTTTTTTAAGCAGAAGACCGGTTTGACGCCTACACAGTATAAACAGATCTGACTTGTATTTTAGGATTGTATATACTATAATGAAAGTGCAGTAACAAGAAAGTGTGAGCGTTATGGAAATTTGGAAACATTTTAAAACCATTACATATCACCGCTGGCTGGTACGGGAAGGTTGCTTCCGGGTGGGCCTTTACTGGCAGGGACTGACCCACGATTTAAGCAAGTATTCTCCTACGGAGTTTTTCAGCGGTATTCGCTATTTCCAGGGCACCAGAAGTCCTAACTCCGCGGAACGGGAAGCCAACGGCTACAGCCAGGCCTGGATGCACCATAAAGGCCGCAACCGGCACCATTATGAATACTGGTCAGATTTGAGTTTGCAGACCCGGCACTATGAGTATGTACCTATGCCCCGGAAGTATCTGGTAGAGATGGTCATGGACCGCCGGGCAGCCTGCAAAGTGTACCAGGGAAAGAATTATCACCCCGGTTCGGAACTGGAGTATCTGGAGCGAAGCCGGGAACGGATGTTCATCAATCAGGAAACGCTGAAGCAGCTGAACTATATTTTGACGATGCTCAAGGAAAAAGGGGAGGAAAGGACGTTCCGGTATTTGCGAAACGATGTATTGAAAGGAAAACCCTTCCCTTGGGAACAGGAAGAATAAAGATAACTGAATAAACACAAAAACCCCGGATATCCTATTTATATCCGGGGTTAAAAATATGCGAGAAATTGGAAAAAACTACTTGACATTTTCCTGCCTTTGGGTATAATAATACCCGTGCTCGACACACAGAGGATTAGTGTAACGGTAGCACACCGGACTCTGACTCCGTTCGCGGGGGTTCGAATCCCTCATCCTCTGCCAAAAGAAAAACCCGGTATGCTTTTGAATACCGGGTTTTTTTGTGTGTTTTATTAAGTTTTCATCGCGGAAAAGTTTGGAGTTACAGAAATGGAAAAGGCTTTTCCCCTTATTTTTCCCCTTAAGCGCTTACAATTTTGATAAATTGCTCCATACGGTTTGCGCTATCACTCTTCATTTTCTCGGTTACATGACCGTAAATATCCAGGGTGAAAGAGGCTGTGGCGTGGCCGAGATTCTCCTGGACCGTCTTTATATCATCGCCGGATTTGATGGCTGCTACGGCATAGGAGTGTCGCAGATCGTGGAAACGGGCGTCAGGGCGGCCAATCTCTGCAACGATTTTTTTAAACTCCCGGCGGACGGCTTGCGGCTTTCGATAGTTGCCAAGTTCGTCGGTAAATACAAAGTCGCTGTCCTGCTGGCATTCCCCATAGCGCAGGCGGTTGCGCAGCTGTGCTTTTTTTACATCGTGGAGAATGCCAACGACTGTGGGCGCCAGGGTGATTGTGCGGCCTTTGCTATTCTTGGTGGGCAGGAGCTGATGCTCTCCGTTGGTGTTTCGCACCAGCTGCAGCTGCTTATTGATCGTCATAGTTCCTTTGATCAGATCAACACAGTCCCAAAGCAGACCGCATACCTCACCTTCACGCATACCGGTGAACAGGGTAGTGATAAACAGGGATTCCAGAGGATTGCCCTGAATCGCCTTTAGAAAAGCGGAGATCTGTTCCTCATCCAGGGGGCGGATCTCTTGCTTGATCACCTTCGGAAGCACACAGGCGTCAGTGGGATTAAAGCGAATGTATCCGTTTGCCACAGCCTGCTGCAGTGCTTTGTGCAGAACACCGTGCACATTCTTTATGGTTTTTGGAGATAGCTCTTTTTTCACTAGGTTGTTATATAGCTCCTGCACGGTGTGGGCCGCCAGGTTCTCAAGGCGGATGGCGCCTATGCCAGGCTTCAGGTGCGTCCGGACAGTGGCCTTGTAGGATACAACGGTGGCGGGCTTGACGCCACCCAGGTATTGCTCGGTCCAAATGTCTAACCATTGACTGACGGTCATTTTGCTGGGCGTTGTATAGGTGCCCTCGTCAATGGCAGTGGTGGCGGCCTTTAGTTTCTGGGCAACCTCTTTTTGCGTTTTGCCGTTAATGGTGCGCTGAATCTGCTTGCCGGTGCCGGGATCATAGCCGGTAGTATACCGCGCCTCCCAATATGTGTACTGTTTGCCGGCACGCGTAACGGTTCTCTTGCGGATCGTACCGGTACCGGCGGCGGATCTTCGTGCCATAATAAAATGCTCCTTTCGTGAATTTTCAGGAAAATGTGAATGATTGACAAGGAGCAGTCTGATGTGGTAATATAAATGGGCAGACTGCTCCTACTTGTGGGGAATGAAACGCCCGCCGTCGGTGGCGGATGCAGGGCGTTGAATGAGTGGCTGCGGTCGATAAAATCGAAGGAATGCGAAGCCTGAAGATTTTATCGGGTACCGCAACAGGAGAGTGTGGTGGGTTTGCACTTTTGCCGCTTCCGGTGTTCCAGCACCGGAGGCGGTTTTTTTAGTTATACCACTTGAATGCACGTCGGAACCCAGCGGCTTCTGCTTGCGCAACGGTCATAGCGAAAAACTCACCGGGTTTG
>JAZOUW010000019.1:0-9305 GCA_045658385.1 Faecousia sp. | reverse complement strand
GCCATCTCGGACAGGCTCTTGCGGTTCATCTCGATGCCAGCCTTCTTCACACCGTTCATGAAGGTGGAGTAGTTCAGGCCGTAGGGCTTAACAGCAGCGGAGATACGAGTGATCCACAGTCTGCGGTAGTCGCGCTTCTTCAGCTTACGACCGACGAATGCGTAGTTGCCGGACTTCATGACAGCCTGCTTGGCCATCTTGAAATGTCTGGACTTGGAACCCCAGTAGCCCTTAGCCAGCTTCAGGGTAGCATTTCTTCTCTTGCGCGTCATCATCGCGCCTTTTACTCTAGCCATTTGTTACATCCTCCTTCTCTTATTTGTACGGGATCATCTTCTTGACTGCTGCTACGTTGGTAGCATCCGCATAAGCGGTAGTACGAAGACGACGGGTACGCTTGGTATCCTTCTTGGTGAGGATGTGGCTCTTGTATGCGCGGGCTCTCTTAACCTTACCGGACTTGGTCAGGTTGAATCTTTTCTTTGCACCGCTGTGGGTTTTCAGTTTGGGCATAGTCGATTTCTCCTTCCATATCTTTGGTAATCCAAACGATTTTACTGTTTTTTCGGGGCGAGGAATATCGCCATAAAACGACCTTCCAGCTTGGGATTCTTCTCCATGGTAGCAATCTCTGCGCAAGCAGCAGCAAAGTCCATCAGGAGTTTCTCACCAATATCGGTGTGGGCCATCTCACGACCACGGAAGCGCACGCTTACCTTAACCCGGTTACCGTCGCCCAAAAACTTCAGTGCGCTTTTGATCTTGGTATTCAGGTCATTCGTGTCGATACTGGGGCTCATACGGATTTCCTTGATTTCCACAACCTTCTGATTTTTCTTGGCTTCCTTTTCCCGCTTCTTCTGGTCGAAGCAGAATTTGGAGTAGTCCATGATCTTACAGACGGGAGGAACAGCGTTGGGGGAAATCTTTACCAGATCGAGGCCCTGCTCTTCGGCCATTTCATTGGCCTCGGCAGCAGACACAATGCCCAGCTGGGCACCGTCAGCGCCAATCAAGCGAACTTCTTTATCCTGGATTTCTTCGTTGAGCTGATGATCTAACTTAGCTATGGTAAGCACCTCCATAAAAACAAAAAATGCGAATGGCAATCCATCCGCATCGCATACTCGCACAAAATCCTTTTCGGGAAGGTGGAATATTAACCGTTTTGCTTGCCGCGTACGGTGAGGCGGATACTTTGCCTTCTTTATTACCTGCACATGATAACATACCCGCGAGGGATTGTCAAGCACTTTTTCTATACAAAAATCCTGCGGACAAAGTCCGCAGGATTTTTACAGATTACGTCAGTCAGCCAATCAGAAATCAAAGCTGATGTCACTACTTTCGACGGGTGCCGCCCCCTTGTTTCCACTGCCAAGGAGCATCTCATCGAAACTAAAGGAAGTTGCCAAATTTTCAGAAGATACGTAACTAATCAAGTTGCACTCCGGAGTCTCATAAATTTCCTTCATTGTCTTTCCCTCCTTACAAATCAGGCTGTTTTACCAATCTTTGTAAAATTCCACACATCCAGCAGTGCAAGATCTTTCCAGGCTGTGTAGAAATTTGCCAGCTTGGTCTCGTTTTCCTCATAGGCGGTTGTGTTTTCTTCAATGTGCTTCAGCACATCGAAAATGCTCAAAGACTTAACGTCAGTGAGAATGTCCGTTATTGTACCGTCGCCGTTATCGACAGAAATAAACGCTGCAGCGTGAATTTTTGTCTCGCTATTGTTTTTGTTGTCGGTAGGCGAATTGCCTGCCTTCATAATGCCGTCAACCAGCACGCCGGTCAGCGGTTTGCCGTTGGTGATGACTGCTGCATTCCAGCTATGCCAGCCGTTACCGGTGGTTTCTGCAAAACCCGCAGCAGGTCTTTCCTTCACGCTGACCATAATACCCGCATCAACAAAGCCCCCCGGCAGCATCTGATGGAAGGACCAGATACCCTTATAGTACATACCCACCTTTTGGGTGTTGGCCTTCAGGGCAACGCCGCTGAGCTTCATTTCATAATAAGTAAAGGTCGTCACGCCATTATCGTCTGTGATATTCAGATAACCCTTTACTGTGCCGTCCTTTGCAGTTTCCGGGGCGATGCTCTGAATGCCGTCAACGGAAACTACCGCATAGGCAGGTGTGCCGGTATAGTTTTCCCTTGTGCTGCTGTCCAGTCCGGTGAGTACGCCGGTACCGGTAATGGAAAGATTCTGCAAGCCGTTCAGGTCCACAGTTATATCCTTGTCCATAACAAGCGGCTCAACAACATGCAGCTTCAACGTGCCGCCGGTATAGGCAGCAACTGCATCTGCATTATCATGATACCACGTTTCAATGCCGCCGTCAATAACAGAAGTTTTACCAACAACCACAGAATCATCTGTCTTGGACGGAAGCAGTCCATAGGCGATGGGGTCATTGATGACCTTGCCGTACAACCGGCCGGTGTAACCCTCGGGCGCTGTGATACCGACGGTGCGAATACCGAAGTAATCATCGCCCCACTGGGTGCCTTCTGCGTTCAGATTCACGGTGGCTGTGCCAGTAAAGTCCTTGGTTACAATCACATTGGAGACCGCTGTCATATTGTTAATCGTGGCGCCTTCTGCGAAGGTGGTGTTGCCCAAATACAGCTCCATGGAAGTGCCGTCTGCTTCACTTCCGCCTGCGTAGACCACAGCGTCCTTTCCTATGGTGCCGCCGTTAAGGTAGATACTGCCGTCAGAACCGCCCAGGCTGGTTTCAATGGTACCGCCATTGAAGACAAACGTAGCCTTGCTTGTGCTGGGGTTCAGCCAGACACCCTTTTTGGTGATCTTGCCGCCGTACATGTTAATGGTAGCGCCATCGGTTGCAAAGATTGCGTATTCTGTTGCGTCTGCGATCTCACCGCCGTAGATGTTCACAACATCCGTAGATTTCAGCGAGGAAATAACCCGCTTGCCGTTGGTGCTGTAGACACCACCGTAAATATTGACAGCGCCGCTGTTGACGTTGATTGCGTAGCCGCCACCGGTATTGGTAACATTACCGGTACCCATAATCGTAATGACGGAGCTATTGGTGGATGTTCCGGTAAAGACCGTGGATGTGTTGCTGCTTGCCAGGGTATAGCCATTGAGGAACACACAAGCAGGTCCGTAGTAGGAGAACAGATTTTTCTCTCTGGTTACATTTCCGGAAAGGTAGTAGTGCGCGCCGGCAAGACTTAGCGCAATGCCGTAGGAAGCAACCTGCGCTTTTACTTTTTCATCACCGCCAAATTGGTGGTTAAAATAAAGACCCTGCTGTTCCGGTCTTAACATCATTTGATCAATATTCAGTTTGGCAGCATGGAAGGAAACATAACCGTCTTCTT
The DNA here is from genome assembly GCA_045658385.1 of Faecousia sp. GTDB lineage: Bacteria > Bacillota > Clostridia > Oscillospirales > Oscillospiraceae > Faecousia. Next base: position 5,945 of record JAZOUW010000019.1, on the reverse strand, counting down.
CCTCTACCTGCAAATAAACGTCGCTGTTTTCCGTCGCTGCTGCGCCCTTCACTGTTCCAGCGCCGGTGACCTTGATCATACCGTAATTTCCGTCGGTCACATCGTAGTCAGCCGTTGCAGCATCGGACACCTGTAATGTTACGCCCTCGGCAACTTCCACCGTGCCGGTGATTGTGTTGCCGTCAAGCTCCAACTGCAGATTCTTGCTGACAGTAATATCTTCCGCAACATCATTTCGCAGTGTAACAATTGAGCCTTCTGCAAGACCGGATGTGATTTGCGCAAAAGTATTTGCTTAGGTCGTTAGACCGGTTATCGCATCGGTTGCCATATAGCTGCCGGTAGTCTGCGCCTGCACATATATACCTATTGCCAACGCCACAATCAGAAGTATCGGTACGCCTTTTTTCAATTTCACCGAAAAACAACTCCCATCTTACAATAGATTATTTCAATCATAGCACATTAGCAACACTTTGTCATAATATTTGCAAAAATTAATATCTCTGAACGTAAATCAGAAGCGCATACAGTACCGGAATAGTCAAAACGGACAGAATCGTTGTTCCCAAGGCAAAAAACGCCGCGTTTTTGCCGTCTGCCCGATATTGGTCTGCAAACACCACCGCCAGGGTTGCCGTAGGCATTGCCATGCTCATGAAAAAACCCATGACCCCGGAACGGCTGATTTCCAGAAAGGAAATCTTTTGCAAAAGCAAAATCACCGCTGTTGCCACGATGGGATACAGCACCAGTCGCAAAAGGGATACATAGTACATCCGTTGGGAGGTCATCATCTGCTTAAAGGAAACATCTGCCAGCTTCATGCCCAACACCACCATTGCCAAGGGCGTAACCAAACCTTTTAAATGGTTTGTAAGGGTGCTGACCTCCGGCACCGCCTTTGCTACGCCCAAACAGTTCAGCACAATACCCGCCAAAAACGAAAGCATAATTGGGCTGAGCAAAGCTTTTTTGGAGCGAATAACGCTTTTATCCCCGGTAAGCAGATACGCGCCCAAAGTGGACATGGTCACGTTCATCACAATGTTGCAAACAGTCAGATAGGCCAGCAAAACAGCATCCCCGGGGAATACCGCCATTGCCAGAGGAATTCCAACAAAGCCGCTGTTGGCAAAGGTTGCGCCAAAACGCATCATTGCCCGCGCCCCGGCATCTTCCTCGTGACTGCACAGCCATTTCGTAGTAAAAAACATCAAAAGATGCGCCATCACACTAATGAGCGCCATAATAATCAGCGACAAAGCAAACTTGCCGGTCAGTTCCAAAGAGAGGGTGTTGCCTAAAATCAGCGCCGGCATGCCCACATACATCAGCAGCGTGGAAAGCAGTCCCGAATCCTTGGCCTTCATCAGTTTGCTTTTTACCAGCAGATAGCCGGGTATCGCCAGCAGTACAAAAATAATTACATTCTTCAGCATTACTACAAATGTTTCCATAATTTACCCCTTTATTTGTCAAAAACAATCAGCCGGAAATGGCTTTCTCCATAAGATAATAGCTGTTTTCGTATATTTCGGCTTCTCCGGCAACGGTAAAGCCCGCCTTTATGTATGTTTTATAGGCAGGAATATTGCTCTTTGCCACAGATAAATGCATCGACCTGCAACCATTTTTCCGCAAAACAGACACAACGTTTTGCACCATTTCAAAGGCCAAACCCTGTCCTTGATTATCTGCGCTAACCACAACTCTGGCAATTTCTTTGCAATCTTTACATGACCAGCAACCAAATCCATCCAATTCATTTTCCGGAACAACAGATATCGCGCCTATAATTTTGCTGCTATCGGTCATCACATATAGGTTATTTGTATCTAAATCGTGCTGAATTTCTTGCATGGTAGGATAGCTGTCATTCCATACGCAAAATTCACCCTTTTTGGCGCTTTCGTAAAGGGAACATATCTGCGCTGCATCCTCCTGCCGGGCAATTCTGAAATCCCTTTGCGTGGCTTTTCTGGTTAAACAAACGACGGATTCTACATGGGCGCAGCGGGGAAATAAATCTGCCGCTTGGGCGGATTGCAATCGGTAGCCGCGGTCTTTCAAAAGCGCCACATCCCGGGAAAGTGTCGCCGGGTCGCAGGAGACATAGACAAGACGTCGGGGAGATATCCGGCAAATCGCCTCAATGGCGTCCCCATTTAAGCCTTTGCGGGGCGGGTCAACCACCACCACGTCCGGACGTATGCCCTTTGCTTCCAGTTCCAACGCTGCTTTTCCCGCATCACCGCAGAAAAAATCTGCATTTTCGATGCCGTTTCGCAGGGCATTTTCCCGGGCATCCTGCACCGCCTGCTCCACCACTTCCACGCCGATGACCTTGCCTGCCGCCTTTGCCATCGCCAGGGTAATGGTGCCGACGCCGCAATATAAATCCAAAACCAGATCTTGTTTGGTAATTTGCGCCTGTTCAATGGCAGCAGCATACAATCTTTCCGCCTGATGATGGTTGACTTGGTAGAAAGACCGGGGCGACAACCGGAAATTAAGACCGCAGAGGGTATCTTCAATATATCCCGGTCCGTACAGGGTGATCATTTCATCACCCAAAACGGTATTGCCCGGTTTTGTGTTTACGGAAAGCACCAGACTGGTAAAGCCCGGAACCTTCTTTAATCGCTCGATGAAATCCTCTGTGTGGGGCAGCTTTCTGCCGTTGACCACAACACACACCAGCACCTGACCGGAAACCGCGCCCCGGCGGACATAAATGTGCCGCAAAAGACCCTTTCCGGTTTCCTCATCGTAAGCGGCAATGCGATAGTGGTTTACATAATCTATAACTTGCTTTTTGACAAGGTCTGCCTCCTTCGGTAGAATCAGACAGCCGTTGTTTTCCACCACGCTATGGGTGCCTGCCCGGAAAAAGCCGGCATATACCCGCCCTTTTTGGCTGGCAACCGGATATTGGGCCTTATTGCGGTAGCCATAGCAGGTCGGCGCGGCAAGAATCGGTACTTCTTCCAATTGCTCGCCACCGATATGGCAAAGGGCCTGCCGCACCCGGTCCGCTTTCAGACGGGTTTCTTCTTCATAGTCCATATGCCAAAAATCACAGCCACCGCACAGCTTTGCGACGGGGCATTCCCGGTTGACCCGGTGGGGGGATTTCTCCAGAATTTCTGTGATTTTTCCTGCCGCCCAGGTTTTTTGGGCCTTTTCGATACGCACCAGACACCGTTCACCGGCAACCGCGTTGGGAATGAACACGGCGCAGCCTTCAATTTTGGCAACACCGTGTCCCTGGGCGGTGTAATCAGAAATCACCGCCTCGTAAATTTTGCCTTTTTCCAGCATACGCGTCCTCCCAACATTTTCTATTACCTTTTATAATAGCACAAAAGGGAGAAAAGGTAAAGGGGCGGCACCTCTTTTCGGAGATGCCGCCGTCGGTCTTTTCTCTTATTTTACAGGTGTTACTGTAACGGGGTTCTTCAGCGCAAAGTTCACAGACTTCAGAATTTCGTCTTTTACATTCTGCTCAATATGCCAGTCACCCTTGCCCCAGTTCTTCTCATAGCGTTGCCGGGCAGGAATAACATCTATATTCACCGCAGAAAGTTCAGTCTGCTCCGTAATAACTGCATACCAGACATATGCAGCCAGCAAGCTGCCGTAATCCGTCACATGGGTGTAATCCCGATACAGTTCCTCATCTGTCTTTCCCAGCTCGTTTCTGGCATAGCAGAAGGCCGTGCCGGTGGGGATCATACCGGAAATGTCCTTCATAGGGGTAACATACTTCTGCACCAGCTCCGTCATCTTGGTAAACATGGTTACATAGTCAGCATTCCAGTTCTCTTCATAGCTGCCGACCCAGTTGCCGGGGTAACCCTGATCCCACAAAGTCTGGGAGGTGGGGTTTGCCCAGCCTAAATTATAGATAAATTTCGGCGCATATACGGTCTTTTCCTTGACGTAATCGATCAGTTTCTGATAGTTATCATTATTGTATACACTTTCTGTAGCGGTAGCGGTGTTCATCTCATGAAGAATGATAATGTCCCAAGCCTGTTCCTGCAGTGCGTATTCCAGGGTGGTTTCCCGCTTTTGCTCCCAGCCGCCGCCATTGTTTTTGTAATACACATAGACAGCTTTATTGTTTTCATAATGGTTCACATGTTGGCCAACCGAGCAGCCGCTGTAGTACATATTGCCAAGCAGGAGCTTCTGCTCTGGCATTTCCTTCTTGAACACAGCATACAGCAGCAGATTTGCGTCCACGGTATGGCTGTTGCCAAGGGTAAGGACACGCAGATATTCCTTTTCTTCTGCTGGCTGTTCCGGCTTAGTTGCTTCAGTCGCCTCGGTGGTAGTCTGTACCGGGTTTTCCTCGTTCTGGCAAGCTGTCAGCATGCCCAGCAGCATCAACGCTGCCAAAAGAATCGCTAGAAACTTTTTCATAATTAATGCATTCTCCTTTTTTAATTCTTCTGTGGAAGGGTCATGGGATTTTGCAGGGCATAATTTACACATTTCATTAAGATGTCCTTCTGCTGCCGGGTGATAGGCAGGGCTTTATCCCGGTCTGCAACCTGCACCCGCAAATGGGCAGGAATTTCATTGACCTTTACATCGGTGATTTCCTTTTTGCCGGTCAAGGTGGCATACCATACATAAGCAGCAATCAGTCTGCCAAATTCCGATGCGTGGGTGTAGTCCCGGTAGATTACCGTTTCATGCAGACCCAGCACATTTCTGGCATAATAGAAGGCTGTGCCGATGGGCACAATGTCTTTAAAGGGATATTTCCCCACAATATACTTTTTCGTGTTGTTTGCCAGCTGGGATGCCATAAGCTCATGATTCAAGTCGGATCGCAGCTTATACCACTTTTTCCATCCTGCAATAAATTCCGTGTCCGGAAGCAGCTCGTCGCAGGTGGGGTTTGCCCAACCGAAGTTCCAGTAAAACACAGGGGTCTTGCCGTTCTTTTCCACCACATAATCCATCAGCTTTTGAATGTTATTTTCGGCGTAGGTTCCCTCGATTACAGAACTGCTGTTCATTTGATAAAGCAACACTTCATCCCACTGCTGATCATCAAAACAGGCGGTGAGGGGTTCTTCCTTTTTAATGTTCCAAGTGCCGTCAACATTCTTGCAATACCAGTAGGCGTTGGCTTTTTCGGCGGCAAATTGCAAATGCTGCTCCACAGAGCAACCGCTGTGATACATGCTGCCGATTTCGATTTTTTGCTCCGGCATTTCCTTTGCGAACACCTCAAACAGCATATGAGAGGAGTCAATTGTATGGCTGTTGCCAATACAAAGAAAGCGTAAGGTTTCCTTATTTGGATACTTTTTTGTCTGCATAATGCTTCCTCCGGAACTACTTTTGTTGAACATGTTTTATAGAAAACAACACCTCTAGTATAGTTTCAAAAAATACGATAGTCAAGATTTTTGGGCTAGTTTTTGGATAAAAATCAACACTGCAGAATGCCAATAATAAAAATCATCGCCAACACGGATGCATCCCAATCCGGGATTGTAGGGGATGATGCTCACACCGTCCCGAATTCCCCCGCTATCGAATCGGCTCTCTGCGGATGCCCCGGAGGTGCGTCCCTACGAACAATGTTGATACCTCTTATCCTCCGGACCGTCGGCAAGAAGTTGGATTTCTTATCCCAAAGCATTCGCCCGGAAAGAAAACAGCCACTCGAGGCGCACTTCCTTACGGAGTGCGCCTCAGTGGCTGTTTCTTTGTTTATTTCAGGGTATCCACATTTGCCAAAGCGTAATTGACTGCATCAATCAGCAGCGCCTGCTGCTTTTGGTCCAGATTCTTGGTCACCTTCAGCTCCGAAATGGACGTTTGCCCTGTGAGGCTTGCGTACCACACGTAGCTTGTCAGCAGCCGGCCAAAGCCCGGGCCTGCATGGGTGTAGTCGCAGTACAGCAGCTCGTCTGCCT
>JAZOUW010000018.1:0-9901 GCA_045658385.1 Faecousia sp. | reverse complement strand
TAGAGCAACTGCCTTCTAAGCAGTAGGTGGGGGGTTCGAGTCCCTTCCGGCGTACCAGACGCTGTGCGTCAGAACTTCAGCAGGGAAGAATATGGTGGGTGTAGCGTAGTTGGTTAACGCGTCAGATTGTGGCTCTGAAGATCGAGGGTTCGAGTCCCTCCACTCACCCCATTTTCCCATCTTGGGACCCCTATATTGGGATGTCGCCAAGCGGTAAGGCACCAGACTTTGACTCTGGCACTCGTAGGTTCAAATCCTGCCATCCCAGCCATGCAAGTGTGTCGGAGCAAAGCTGTCTTTGCTCCGATTCTTTTTTATTTGAATTATGACCCGCTAGCTCAGCAGGCAGAGCAATTGCCTTTTAAGCAATGGGTCTGGAGTTCGAATCTCCAGCGGGTCACCAACAAAACGCCCCTAAACACATCGTTTAGGGGCGTTTTTCTAACTTTTATGGGTAGATTTTTAGGACGCGTTTTGACTTGCTTGTAATTTGCTTGCAACCGTGAGAGAAGTCGCAACTTTTCCGATCTCAGCGAGAATGTCTTCCGTATCCAAATGTGTGTAGATCTTGTCGGTGGTTTTTATATCGGCATGACCCATCATGCGGCGCAGGACCGGAGCTGTAACACCATTTCGCACGGCCAGCGTGGAAAAGGTATGACGGCAGGTGTGCGGAGTCATACCGACGGCGCCTATTTCGTTCATCAGATCCTTAAAATCTCTTTTCCGGAAATTTGTCGTATCTCTATTCCCCTTGTAGGCGTCGATCAGCAGCTTGCACTTTTTTTCTTTCGCTTGCTGCAGCAAAGCTTGATACGCCTTCAGACCAATCGGAGAGACGGCGATCACGCGGCGCTCCCCTGCTTCAGTCTTGGATCCGCCAATGAAATAAGCGTCCCGGCAATCTGAAACCGGCACCTTAAACAGCTCGTTAATCCGGGCGCCGGTAGCAATCAGGATCAAGACAATATCGGCAGCTCTCTTCTCCGATGCTTCAATTGCCTGGATCTGCACGTCTGTGAAGGGGGTCTTCCGCGACTTTTGTTTGGCGGCAATGGAGACATTCTTTGCGTGGTTCTGATTCACAATGCCTTCGTCCATTGCCCATTTGGATAGCTGGCCAAAAAGCTGCATGACCTTTTCACAGGTGGATTTGGCTTTGTTCTTTTCTTCCAGCCTCAAAATAACTGCTTGATAGTCAGATTTCCGCAATAGACGGAATTTTTGAGAGTGAAGATCACCGCAGCTTTTATAGGCAGCTTCATAGCAGGCCATCTGCCCCTTGGTGACTGTGCGGGCGTGTACCGGCTTCCAAAGGTCGTAGATCTGCGAGAAGGTCAGATTATACTTGTCGTTAATATCTACGTCGGTGATGCGCTCCAGAGCTTTCTGCGCCGCAGCGTAGGTCTTAAAGCAGCCAATAAAAACACCGCTCCGCTGAGCTGCCCAAGGCTTGGCGCGGTTGCCGGGCATCTTGTAGATCGTACCGGAGCCGTTGGCCCGCTTTCGCCGTTTGCGTTGTTCGGGGGTTTGTTTCTTTCCACAGAGCGGACAGAATAGCGCCCCCTCCGGGAGGGTAGCTTTACATTTGATGCAATCCATAGGGTACTCCTTTCTTGTGCTGGAATTGTGTCCAGTTTGGACACAATGTTGACAAGGAGTAGGCTGTCGTGATATTATAAAAGGGCAGACTACTCCTGTTGTGGTGACTTGGGGTTCTGCATCTTGCCGTCCGGGTGTTGGTAGCACCCGGACGATTTTTATAATTTTTATAAACAAATACAAAAATATTTGCAATTAGGTGTTGACAAATATTATTATATGTGTTATACTAATCATGTCAGGAGGGAAAGCCAATATGAAAAGCTACTCGTCAAGAGAAGTTATCAAGCTACTCAAAGAAGACGGTTGGTACTTAGTCAATACCGTTGGGAGTCATCACCAATTCAAGCATCCCACCAAGCCGGGACGAGTAACGGTGAAACATCCCGATAAAGACATTCCCCGAAAAACTTTGGATAGCATCGAACGGCAGTCGGGTCTCCGGTTTCGGTGACCCGACCCCCTGGCAAATCATTACTGGAGGTAGATCACATGGCAAAGGTTGAGCGCTATTTTTATCCCGCTGTTTTCACTTACGAGGAAGGTCAGGAAATTGCCGTTGTGTTTCCCGACCTGGATGTCGCCACCAGCGGCGTCAATGAGGATGATGCTCTTTTGTCTGCACGCGAGCTACTGGGCTGCGTGATGTTCGGATTGGAGGAAGACGGTGAAAAGATCCCCGCACCTACGGCATTGAGCGCGCTGCAGCTTGCAGAGAATGAGCGGGGCGTATTGGTTGATGTTTATATGCCCTCCGTCCGCATGGCGCAGAACAATAAATCCGTAAACCGCACTGTAACACTACCAGCCTGGCTAAATGCTGCCGCGCTGGAGCGCAATATCAATTTTTCTCAAGTCCTGCAAGATGCTTTAAAATCGCAAATTGGTCTCAACTGACAATCTAATCTTCCGTCCGGGTGTTGGTAGCACCCGGACGGTTTCTTTATCCCAGTGATGTTGCTGAAATTATAATATCACTCAAAAAATCGCTGCTGCCATAGGAGAAGTATGGAGCCTTATATGTTTCGCTATATCCTTGGTACTCTGCAAAGATACAACAGAACTCACCGATCTTGGGCATAGGACAGAGTGCGTTTACCATATTCCAATCAACCGTCCCAAGCTCATTGAAACTCGAATCAGCCTCCATTGCAGGAGCAAGGTTGGTAATCACTATATTTCCTTTGTGAGTACTTAAATGAATTGTGTCTAATACACCGTCTGAGTTAGCGGAAATATCCTCCACTGTTCCATATATTTTATATAGCGTACCATCTAATCCATTGTCCTCAGCAGTGGTGTCAAAAATCTCATCTGGCAGCAGAGGCGTTAAAAGCTTTTCCTCGTCGCTACCAATAGTATCCGGATAATCCAGAACTTCAGTTGTTATATCCTCTGTAGGCTGCGTGGATGCCTCACTTGCTTTATTTGGCCCGGGGACAGAAATTTCTATATTGATGCAACCGGTTAAAAGAAAACATATTGTTAAGGCCAGCGCAGACATCTTTATCTTCATATAACTCTCCTATCTAACAGCGCTGGTGAAAGCGACCGTCTTACCCAGAATGTGGATGGTGTTCATTTCCTCACCCCAGAAGACCAAGGGGCGGTACTGGGGGTTCTCCGGCTCCAGCGAGATGTGATCCTCAAAGAGTTGCACACGCTTTAAGGTTGCCTCCCCATCGATCAGGACGGCAGCGATCTCGCCATTGTCTACGGTGTCCTGCTGCCGGATGTACACCACATCGCCATCAAATATTCTGGCGTTGATCATACTGTCGCCCTTGCAGGTCAGAGCAAAATCTGCATTTATATGCTTTGGGATGTCAATGTATTCCTCAATATGCTCCTCTGCAAGAATCGGCGCGCCGCAGGCAATGGAACCGATCAACGGAATTTTTCGCATTTCAGGCATCGGGATAATGTTCTCCGGAATAGAACCATCAGCAACATCCCAGCCCATCAAATAGGCCGGCGTTGTGTGGAGGACCTCTGCCAGAGGGATCAAAACTTCTATGGGGAAATTCTTTATGTCGTTGCTCTCATATCTATACACGGTCGCACGATTTTTTCCAATCTTGTCAGCCACCTGATCTGCAGATAATCCAAGCGCTTCCCTTCGCCGCTTAATTCTCTCTCCTATTTGCATAGTCAAACACCTCGCTACTTTGTTTGTAGCTGTATTATATTGTGGTTTTCGCAAATTTGCAACCCCTAAATTGCATTTTTGCGAAAAATTTTTGCACAGTGTGCGAAAAACATCTTGACAACGCATTTCTTCTGCTGTATTATACAGTTGTCGCAGATATGCGACAATAAAGCAAGAAAGGTGTGATTGATTTGGTTAATACAGCTTTGCTCCGGGAGAAAATCAACAAACAGAATATGTCGGTTTCCGATATTGCTACAGCAATGAATATCGACAAAGCTACTTTGTACAGGCGCATCGCTGCACCTGAAAGCTTTACCATTGGCGAAGCATTAAAAATCTCTGAAATTTTGAATCTCCCTCACTCTGACTGTATCGCTATTTTTTTTGCTCAAACAGTCGCGTAGTATGCGACACCAGCCCAAATTACTAAAACATTGAGAGGAGGCCAACCATATGTCCTACAAAAAGATTGCCGGCATAGTTGCTGGTAAAAGTCTTCCTGTGGCAGGACGCAACGAGCATGGCGAGGCGGTCACGATCGAAGGCGGCCGTTCCTGCAGTGGGCGGTTCTTTCGGGTTACAACCGCCCAAAGCAATAACTGGTGTCGAATCAATACGTATTACGAAAACGGTGATAGCGACGAGACCTATCGTCGCTGACCTCGGTGCTACCAACACCCGGACAGCAAGATACAGAACCCCAAGTCACCACAACATTTTAAAAGGAGGTAATTCTATGAAGATGCCTGCGCAAAAATTAACTATGACCCTTCGGGAGACCTATTACGCAATGCGTGAGGCGGGAATCCCCTGTAACGAGAAAATGATATCTGCCGGCATTGCGTCGGGAGCTTATCCGTTTGGCCGGGTCGTCCAGGAAGGAGAGACTGGCCGCAGGACCTTGGAGATATTCCGGGTAGACTTTGATGCTTGGCTGGAGACCAGGATCCCACCCAGTATGCGTAATCCTACGCAAACGAATAATGCGCCGCTGGTGTTGAGCCGGCAGGTCATGTAATACATACGACATGGAGAATATGCCATGAACTATGAATTTTTACGCTATGTTATTGTTGGTGCGGTTTGCCTCTGGCAAGGCTTGTTTTGGCTATGTGGTACATAGTGAGGTGAGCCTATGGACGAAAGAAAACCAAGCTACTATGCAGTGATCCCCGCATCTGTTCGCTATGATGATACCATCCCGGCGAACGCAAAGCTACTGTACGGAGAGATCAGTGCTCTGATCAACGCCGAAGGCTTTTGCTATGCCAGTAATTCCTACTTTGCTAATCTATACAAGGTGTCTGAACGGACTATCACCGGACTTGTGTCAAAGCTGAAAGATGCGGGGTATATCGTTATTGACCTTGAACGGGATGATGCCGGGCAAATCACTGCCAGGAAATTATTCCTTTCAGCGTCCATCCCAGACGGACATCCAGTAGAAAATATTTTCCATACCCCTAGAAAATATTTTCGGGAGGGTATAGAAAATAATTTCCAGTATACCAATACAAGTAATACCAATATAGAGAAAGAAAGTAAAAAAGAAAGAAACTCAAAAAATAAATCCGGCGACAGTTCGCCGGGGACGCTCTTTGATCCATTACCTCTGTTCGTTACCTGGATCAGAGATACCTTCCCGCAGGAAGAGGCTGCCAGAAAGAACGTCCTGTATTTTGCCATGCAGCGATTTGCCGAAAATCGTATAGCTATTAAAAAGCCTTTTCGGTCGAAGAGCGCTATCACTGCCCTTTGCAACCGTCTCTTGCGTTATACGCAGGATTCCCAGGATCAGCTGATGGGTATGGTAGATCTACTGGATGATGCGACCTCCAACAACTGGCAGTCCATCTATCCGCCGAAACAGGCTCAGGATAGATCAACTACCCAAGGAGGGAGGGTCTACGAATGTCTATAACAGGAACTGATTGGCTACAGGCGCAGAATAGTGTTATCGGCGCCGCTCTGATCGAACCTAGTCTTGTTCCTAAGGTGATCCAACAGACCCGCAGTACGGACTTCTCCGGGCCCTGCCAGACGATATACAACACCATGCGCAAACTGTTTCAGGACGGCTCGCCGGTAGATGTTATTTCCTTGGCAAATGCACTGGGCAACGAATACCGCGAATATCTTGTGCAGCTTATGGAGATCACGCCTACAACGGCCAACGTTGACAGCTACATACAACTCTGCCGTGAACAAGCAAAGGTTATCTCAGTACGCAATCTTGCTGCAAGGCTGACCTCGGCGCAGAGCAGCGAAGAGATACGGAAGTTGTTGGACGAAGCCAACGGTCTTATGGTGGACAAGCCAACCTTACGGATCACCACTATGGCAGAAGCACTCAAGTCCTTTATGGAGCGGCACACCGGGCAGACCAATTATATGACCTGGCCGATTCATGAACTAAATGACCGCCTATACGCCGAGGCCGGCGACTTCATCCTTATGGGTGGATTTCCTTCAACTGGCAAATCTGCATGGTCGCTACAGTGCGCACGCCATTGGGCACGGAATACAAAGGTTGGCTTTTTCTCCTTGGAAACAAGCTCCGAAAAGCTGTTTGACCGGATGATGTCTTCTATTACGGAGCTAACTATGGATGATATCAAACGCAATAGCATCCCACAGACGCAATGGGACAAGATCTGCGCCATGACCACGGAGATCGTCGGTCATAATCTGGAGCTGATCCCTGCCGCCGGCATGACTCCGGCTGATATCCGCTCTACCACCATGATGCACGGCTACAAGGTCATTATCATCGACTATGTGCAGCTGCTACAGTCTACCGGTGCCAACCGCACCGAGCAGGTTACCAACATTTCTCTTGCCCTGCACCGCATGGCACAGGATATGCAGGTTACGATTGTTGCCCTGTCGCAACTGAAGCGCAAAGGTGACGATTCTACCCCGGAGAGTTCTGATTTGAGAGAGTCCGGCCAGCTGGAGCAGGATGCCGACATCATTATGATGCTCAAGCTTGAGAAAAAGGACGACCCGGATGGGAAACGGCTTATGTACATTACCAAGAATAAGGAGGGAACCTGCCCCATGATCCCGCTTGCCTTTGACGGCAAGCATCAAACATTTACAAAGGCTCAGCAGACAGGTAATGTTGTCAGTAAATATGTTGCTGCCGGCAAAAAAGCACGTCGACAGAGCCGTGAGGCAGTAAGAGACAAAAATCAGTTCTCCATGCTGCCGGAAGACACTGAAGTGCCGTTTAAATAACGGTCGGAAAGGAAGTCGATAACACATGAGAACAACCATAATCCTCAACATGAAGGGCGGCGTTGCCAAGACGACCACTGTCGTCAATATGGCCGCACTTTTAGCACAAAAGCACTGCAAGCGGGTTTTAATCGCCGATGCCGACAGCCAATGCAACACCACAGAGTTCTTTGATGGAGATCCTGCTGACGGCAGCCTGGCCGATGCCCTCCGGGCAAAAGAGGGTGGCCTAAAGATCGCTGTCCAGAGCATCCAGCGCACCGCCTTCCCAAACATTGACCTGCTGCCAGGTGATCCGTCTTTGATGGATTTAGACTTGACGAAAGTTGAAACCAACGGTGTTCGGCCAACGGTCCTTCGGGATCTGGCCCGATACCTGGAAAAAGAAAACGTCTACGACTACTGCCTTATAGACTGTCCACCGGCTTTCAATGCTGCCTCCGCAGCAGCTCTGATCGCCGCCGACGATGTAATCATCCCCATTAAATTGGACGCCTTCTCCTTGCGGGGCATGACCTGCCTGCTCCGGCAGATCACCAATATGCGGAAAATCAACCCCAAGCTGCATCTGGCAGGTTGTCTTCCTACCATGTGGTACAAAAGCCCTAACGTTCAGCAGGCAGAAGATACCCTCCGGGACAGCAAGCTTCCCATATTTCCGCACATTCGGAGAAGCGACAAGGTCGACGAAATGACCTTCGCCCAGGATCCCTTGCTGATCACCAGCCCCCGCAGTGCCGCAGCTGTAGACTACAATCGATTTGTACACAAATACGTGAATGGAGGATTTAGGAGATGAATGCACCTAAAAAAGGCTTTGACCTAGCAGCGGTTTTGAATGATGTGTCCGAATTGGTCACATTTTCCGCCGATAACAGAGAGCAGATTAAGTACATATCCATCGACCTGATTATTTCGGATCCGGCAAACTTCTATGAGCTGTCCGCAATTGACGCGTTGGCGGAAAACATTGAGCTTATTGGTCTGCAACAGCCCCTTCGTGTCCGTCAAAATCCGGACGATGAGTCTACTGTGATCGTTGTGTCCGGCCACCGCCGTATGGCTGCGCTGCGCAAGCTGGTCGATGATGGCCGGGAAGATCTGCGAGATGTGCCTTGTATCCTGGATAAGGCCACAGGCTCTGCCGCTCTGCAGGAGCTGCGTCTGATTTACGCCAACAGCGATACCCGGGTTATGAAGTCTGCAGACATCAGCAAGCAGGCTGAACGCATCGAAAAGCTTCTGTATCAGCTGAAGGAAGAGGGCTACGAGTTCCCCGGCAGAATGCGCGACCATGTAGCCGAGGTCTGTAAGGTCAGCAAGACTAAACTGGCCCGGTTGAAGATGATCCGGGAAAAGCTCCATGAAAACTGGCAGCCGGCATACCATGAAGGAAAGCTGAACGAGAGCGTGGCCTATGCCTTGTCTCAGCTCCCAGTGGAAGACCAACTGACAATCTGGTCTTCCTTTACGGAAAGAGGGAAGGATTTTCGCCAGATATACGAATATCTGATCACCAGAATCTCAGCGCGGTTTAAACAAATTGCTGAGGGTACCGAAAAGAGCTCTTGCGTGGGCGGCTGTAAGAATCTTGAGCAAAAGCGCATGAAGGCAGCGTCGGTGGATAACTATATGGGTATCTACTGCGACCGGTGCTGTGGAAGATGCCCGGACCTTGCAAAATGCAAATACTCTTGTCCCAATTGTGCTACCCACAAAGCACAGCTGAAAGCAGATGCTAAGGCTCAAAAACAGCAGGAGAAGATTGCCGAGGAAGAACGGCAGCGTCCACTAATCCAGCAGGTTGAAAACCTTTGGACGCGCTTTGGTACTGCACGTCGGGATGCTAAGAAGACCGTCAAGGATGTTTCTGAAGCACTTGGTCGCTTCCACTCTTCCTATGACGATGAGATATACAGTGAGCGCGAGCAGTGTCTGCAGACAATGACTCCCTCCACAAACCTGCCTTATGGCCTTGATGTCTCCTTGCGCTGCATCAATAATCTGATTAGGGTCGCAGATCTGCTGTGTGTATCCTTAGACTACCTGCTCTGCAGAACGCCAAACCCTGTTATGAACGATGCTACCCCTTCACCTGCGGCTTCCTGCGTCCAACAGTGGATGCAGGGTAGTGTAAACCCTGCTCAAGCCACAGATGCCGTTGCTGAATTTGTCACTGAGGGCTTGACATTGCGGAAGCTGGCTCACTGGAATGGCTTACATTGGAAATTCAACAAAAACGGTGCTACCATCGATGCTGAATGTGTCCGTTGGTATCCTATCCCAGACGAAGGAGATGAAAACAATGCCTAGCTACTGCACAATTACTGTCCACTATATGGATGACACCACCGAGCAATATTTTGGCGGTCTTCACATCAGCAATAGTGTTTTACGGATATGGCCGCTGGAGGACACCCCGTGTACCATTCCGCTTTGCAACATCCGCAAAATTGAAACCAAAACTTAGGAGGAAACCAATGAAGAATTACATTGTTATCAACGATCAGCAGATTGACCTGACAGAGGAGCAGGTTAAGAAAATCACGGCGGCAGCGGGTATTGCTGGAACAAAACTTTCTGAAATTGGTGTAGGAGACGAATTCAAGCTTGGTGCCCACGAATTCGTTGTGCTGCAGCAGAGTGAGGACACGACTGCGGTGATCCTGAAGGGCCTGTTGCCGGACACGACTACCTTTGGCAAAATCGACAACAAGTATGATGGTTCCAATGTTGATCTGGCCTGCTGCGACTTTGCGGTAGAGCTGTTTTCCATCGTTGGTAGTGAGAATGTCGTGCCGCATACTGTGGATCTGACATCGGACGACGGCCTGAAGGACTACGGCCAGGTGGAGCGTGCCGTATCCTTGCTGACCACCGATGAATACCGCCGCTATGTGGAGATCC
>JAZOUW010000017.1:0-15496 GCA_045658385.1 Faecousia sp. | reverse complement strand
GCCGCAGAACTGGTAGGAATAGCCGGGAGCCATCTGGCTGCCCTTATGATAGTGGGCAGGCTGAATGACGAACTTGTCGCCCACCTTATACTTATGCTTCCAGTTGTCGCCAACCTCTACGATATCGCCGCAGAACTCGTGCCCCAGAACGGTGGGGGTCTCATCACATCTGTCCGGCACACGCTTATGGTCGCCGCCTTCAATGGCTGCCTTGTAGCTGGACATGCATAAGCTGTCACAGGTAATGCGGATACGAACGCCGTCGGCGTTAATTTCCGGCAATGTGATCTCGTCCAGGCGCAGATCTTCTTTGCCATGGATGCGTACTGCTTTTGTATTCATAATGCATTCCTCCTATAATATGCGTAATTTTTGAATCACAGTTCAAAGCTGCGCAGGAAACTCTGCGCACCGTTCAGCTGTGACGAAAAACCGGCACCACCGAAGTGGTGCCGGTCGGTTTCAGCCGTTAAACTATTTTGCTACAAAGAATTAGCCCATGTAGAAAATGTTCTTTTCCTTCTGCTCGTCGATGTTCTCAGCGTTGTACCAAACACCGGCGATACCTACATCTTCAACAGCCTCGCCAGCCAGCTTCTTAATGGCCAGCTCAACGGACTTGTAGCCGATGTTGTAGGAGTCCTGTGCAACGGAGCCAACCAACAGAGCGTAGGTCTTGCCGTTGTCCTTCATCCAGTCGTACTGGTTAGTACCGGCGTCAAAGCCGCAGAACAGGATTTCCTTGTAGTTAGCAGCATTGTCGGAGATTTCGGGGAATACTTCGTTAACAACACCTTCGTTGGTCATGAAGATGGACTGTGCGCCCCAATCCTTCAGAGCAGACAGGCCCAGCTTGTACTCGCCGGCGTTGTTGGCCTTAACCTGAACGTTGATGTCCAGAGTGATGCCGTCAGCCTTAGCCAGAGCTTCAATCTTCTCCTTGAAGCCGCCAGCGCGGTCGATGCCGGTGGAGGTGGAGTCGTGCTGAATGATGCCAACCTTGTAGCCGTCAACAGCCAGCTTGTTTTCCTTCAGGTATGCATAGAAGTTGTCAGCAACAACACCTGCAGCAGCCTTGTTGTCAGTAGCAACAGAGCCGATGGTGGGATCCTTGCCCTCAGTGATGTCAGCGCCGCCGGAGTACAGACCGGAGTCGAACTCGACAACAGGCAGACCCTTGTCGTAAGCAGAGGTCAGCTCATCAGCGAAGCCCAAGCCGATGGTAGCCAGAACGATAGCCTTGGTGTCGGCATTGTTCAGAGCAGCCTGAACCATTTCGCGCTGTGCATTAACGTACTCTTCGGACTCTGCGGTGGGGCCACGGAAGGTTACTTCGTAACCGGCAGCCTTACCGGCATCCTGTGCGCCGGCCTTAACGGCCTGCCAAAATGCGTGGGTTTCACCCTTTGCAACGACAGCAATCGTGCCCTTGCTAGCGGTGTCCTTGTCGCCGTTCTGTGTGCCTGCACATGCAGCCAGACCCAGAACCAAAACAACAACCAGAAGCATTGCGATAAGTTTCTTCATAGATAGTTCCTCCTAAAATTTTATATAAAACCTTTTCGGTTTTAATACGATTTAAGTTCCTTTATCAGGATTTTGTCTTTGTTTCGTCTTTCTTTCCCGTAGCAACAGGAATCTTAACCTTTGCGGCATTCTTTTTCTTCAGAACATCCAACAGAACAGCGCCCACAACGATCACGCCGGTAACAGCGTAGGTGATATTGGTTGCAGAAACAACGCTGCCGCTGCTAAGGGCAATGTTCAGGCCCTGACGAATGATAACCAGGATCATGGAGCCCAGAATCGTGCCGGCTACAGATGCTGCGCCGCCGGTGGTGCTGGTGCCGCCAATGTAAACGCCTGCGATCGCATCCAGTTCCATACCGTTGCCTGCTGCAATGGTCAAAGAGGGGTTGGATGCCACATAGAACAAAGCCGCCATACTTGCAAATGTACCGCCGATTGCGTAGGCAATAATCTTATACTTGTCGGTGTTAATACCGGACAGACGGGCAGCTTCTTCATTGGAGCCAATGGCCAGGATATAGCGGCCAACCTTGGTCTTATACATAACCACCATGCAGATGATGGTCAGAGCCAAAACCCAAACCAAACCGATGGGGAAGCCGTCCAGGTTTGTAAATACCTTCTGGAACCAACCGGTGGTGGGGTACTTCACAGCGGAAGATGTCTCACGGACAGCTTCTGCAACAACGGCAGTCAAGCCGCGGGATACCAGCATAGTACCGAGAGTCGCGATAAAGGGTGCAATCTTGCACTTTGCAACCAGCAGACCGTTAATCAGGCCAAAAGCCAGACCGGTTGCCAAAATAATGGGAATGGTCAGCCACAGTACACCGTCTTCCAAAGAAACGCCGGTCTTGCAAATGGCGCCTGCCAGAACGGCAGAGCCGATACAAACTGTACCGATAGACAGGTCAATGCCGCCGGTGGCGATAACGAAGGTAACGCCCAGCGCCAAAATTGCATAAGGCACAAAGGATTTGGCCATCGTCAGCAGGTTGCCCTGGGTAGCAAAGCCAGGATTGATCAGGTAAAATACGATAAACAGTACAACAGCAGCAAGAATAATCACGAAGTTCTGCTTGCCGCTGGACAGCAGGCCCTTAACCGCTGTCAGCGTATTTTTCTTATTGTTCATTTCAATTCTCCTCCCGCATAGTAGCAAGTTGCATAATGTTTTCCTGAGTTGCTTCCGCGATGTCCAGTTCGCCGGTCTTGCGGCCTTCGCACATAACCATAATCCGGTCGCTCATACGCAGGATTTCTGCCAGCTCCGAAGAAATCATGATAATGGATTTGCCCTCGGCTACCAATTCTTCCATCAAACGGTAGATTTCACTCTTGGCGCCCACGTCAATACCGCGGGTAGGCTCGTCAAAGATAAAGATGTCAGCATTTTTCATCAGCCAGCGGGCGATGATCACCTTTTGCTGGTTGCCTCCGGACAGGTTCTTCAGCAGCTGCTCCATAGAAGGTGTCTTGGTGCGAAGTTTCTCATTATACTCTGCAGAGGCAGCGCGCATTTTTGCGTCGCTGATAATTCCGGCGGTAATAAAACTGTCCACAGAGGAAATGGTGGTATTTTCCGTAACAGACTTATCCAGCATCAAGCCGTAACGCTTCCGGTCTTCAGACAAGTAGCAAATGCCGTTTCTTACTGCCTGCTCCGGCGTCTTGATCTTGACTTTCCTGCCGCCCAGAATAATTTCACCGGTCTGCCGGGGATCTGCGCCGTACAATGCGCGGGCAACTTCCGTACGACCGGCGCCCATCAGACCTGCCAGACCCAGAATTTCTCCCTTGCGCAGGGTGAAGCTGACGTCCTTGACCTCCTTGCCGGCATTAAGGTGCTTGACTTCCAAAATCACCGGTGCATCTGCCGGAACTGTGCTGCATTCTTTCTGCTCGCCCATGATCACACGGCCGACCATCATCTTAACGATATCATCCTTGGTGACCTCAGCAGTGTTTACCGTGCCAACATATTCGCCGTCACGCATAACCGTAACCCGATCGGAAATGCGGTTGATCTCATCCATGCGGTGAGAAATGTAGATCATGCCGATACCCTTTGCCTGCAGGTCGCGCATAATCTTAAACAGCTCTTCCACTTCCGGCTGGGTCAGCGCTGCTGTGGGTTCGTCCAGAACCAGCAGCTTGCAATCCCGGGAAACCGCCTTGGCAATTTCCACCATCTGCTGCTTACCAACCGTCAGATCGCCCAATTTCACGGAAGGATCGATCTGGACACCCATCTTGTCAAACAGATGCTGGGCCTGCTCTTCCATTTCCCTGTCACTAATAAAAGCAGCCTTCATAAATTCCCGGCCGATGAACATGTTCTGCGCCACCGTCAGGTGGTTCATCATGTTCAGCTCCTGATGGATGACACTGATACCGGCAGCCTGGGATTCCGCAATGTTGTGAAAACTGACTTCCTCGCCAAAATATGAAATCGTTCCGCCGTCACTTTTATGTATGCCGCAAAGAACTTTGATCAGTGTGGATTTACCGGCACCGTTTTCTCCCATCAGCGCATGAACCTCGCCGGCCTTCAACTCAAAATCGACGCCCTTCAGCGCATGCACACCGGAAAAATACTTCTGAATGCCCTGCATTTTCAGAATTGTTTCGCCCATTCCAACATCACCTTTCCTGTAAAATCAAACCCAGATCCAAGTCATTTAGAAATATTGCACATAATCGAAACGTTTCGTCTGTATATCCCTAACAAACGCTCGATTAATCTGCAAAAACAAATCGTCGGGTTTTGTGCACTCTGCACAACACGCCAATCTTTTGTCTTGGTCTTTTCTATACTATAATAAATTTTTACAAAAAAATCAAGCACTTTTTTCATTTTTTGTATTGACAGCGCAAAATTGTTTTTATATTATATTATTAGTTAAAATCTCTGTATTCCGTGAAAAAACGCGAAACGATTCGCTTTTAGGGTTATCGTGTGAGGGTGCTATGTCGACGATTAAAGATGTTGCCAAAATGGCCGGTGTGTCTATATCCACCGTCTCCAAATACATAAACGGCGGCAACGTCCGGGGAGATAATCTGGACGCGATCCGACACGCTATTGAGGTGCTGGAATATCGGGTCAATCCCTTCGCCCGGAGCTTAAAAGCCCAACGCAATCCCACCGTTGGCGTTCTGTTTCCGGATATCAGCGCCCCCTTCTTCGGCGCGTTGCTGACTGCTCTGGACAAGGTACTGCGGGAAAACGGTTATCACACGTTAATCTCCTGCTACGATGCCAACCACGGTATGGAGCGGGACAACCTGAAATTTTTAATCAGTAACGGCATTGACGGACTGATTTATGTTCCGGAGGATCTTTCCGCAGAAGAATACCACGAGCTGACAGCTAAATACAACGTCCCCACCGTCCAGGTGGACCGGATGATTCCGGGGGTAGATGCAGACGCCGTACTGGTGGACAACGCTGAAGCGGTTTATAACGCTGTTTCCCAGCTGGCCCAAAAAGGTCATCAGAAAATCGGCATCATTTCCGGTCCGAAATCGGTCTTTTCCGCAAAAGAACGGCAGATCGGCTACTTGCGGGCGCTGACAGATCATAACATATTATATATAGACGATTATTTCGTAACCGGCGAAAACACCTTTACAACCGGCTATCAAGGCAGTGAAGCGCTGCTGACGCTGTCTGATCCCCCCACCGCCATTATTGCTACCAACTATAATATCACTTTGGGTATGATCACCCTGCTGCAGGAGCGGGGGCTGCACTTCCCGGAGGATATTGACGCGGTAGGTTTTGACTGCGTGGAGGTCTGCACCATGATGAAGCCGCCTCTGCCGGTAATTTATCAACCGGAGTCGCAAATCGGACAAGCCGCTGCTGCCTACTTAATGGAACGGTTAAACGGCTACAGCGGTGAGGCCCGGCAGATCCGATTCCCCTGCAGTTTCTTTGCAGGCTAAATCCGTATAGAAGCATTTTGCTTTTATATATGTAATGTACGCCTATTGGGCGAGAATCAGGAGGAAATACTTATGGCAAAAAACAGATACATTGGCGATTACCCTGTAATTGGTATCCGCCCCATCGTCGACGGTCGCCGTGGACCGATGATGCTTCGTGAATCCCTGGACCCCCTGGTGTGGTCTATGGCTGAGGCAGCAAAAAAGCTGTTCGAGGAGAACCTGTTCTATTCCAACGGTGAGCCCGTGAAGGTCGTTATGGCCGACACCACCATTGGCCGTGTTCCCGAAGCTGCTGCCTGTGCTGACAAGTTTAAGAAGGAAGGCGTCAGCATCACTCTGTCCGTTACACCCTGCTGGTGCTACGGCTCCGAGACTATGGATATGGATCCTCATACCATTAAGGGTGTCTGGGGCTTCAACGGCACAGAGCGTCCCGGTGCTGTTTATCTGGCTGCTGTTCTGGCCGGTCACGCCCAGAAGGGACTGCCCGCTTTCGGCATCTACGGTCACGAGGTTCAGGATCGGGACCAGATCACCGAGATCCCCGAGGATGTTAAGGAAAAGCTGCTGCGCTTCGGCCGCGCTGCTGTGGCGGTTGCTACTATGCGTGGCAAGAGCTACCTGCAGATCGGCTCCCAGTGTATGGGTATCGCCGGCTCCATTATGGACCAGGATATGCTGGAGACCTACTTCGGTATGCGTGTTGAGTCCGTAGACGAGGTTGAGATCCTGCGCCGTATGGAAGAAGGCATCTACAACGAAGAAGAATATCAGAAGGCACTGGCCTGGACCAAGGAACACTGCAAGGAAGGTCGGGACGACAATCCTGAGTCTGTTAATTTCCTGGGTGAGGAGCGCCGCATTAAGTTCACTCCCGAAGAAAAAGAAAAGCAGTGGGAGTTCACTGTTAAGATGTACTGCATCATTAAGGACCTGATGGCCGGCAACAAGAATCTGCCCGATCAGTTCGAGGAAGAAAAGGTTGGTCATAACGCCATTGCCGGTGGTTTCCAGGGTCAGCGTCAGTGGACCGACCACTGGCCCAACTGTGACTATCCCGAAGCACTGCTCTCCTCCACCTTTGATTACGAAGGTGCCCGTGAGCCCTACACTCTGGCTACCGAGAACGACATTCTCAATGGTATGGGCATGCTGATGATGCGTCTGCTGACCCATCGGGCGCAGATTTTTGCTGATGTGCGTACCTACTGGTCCGGCGAAGCTACTGAGCGTGTTACCGGCTACAAGCTGGAGGGCAAGGCCGCAGAAAGTAATGGCATCATCCACCTGCTCAACTCCGGCGCAGCCTGCCTGGACGCTTCCGGTGTTTGCACCGACGAAAACGGCAACGCCACAATGAAGAAGTGGTGGGAAGTTACCGACGAGGACATCAAGAAGATGACCGACGCTACCGTATGGTGTGAGGCCGGCTTCGACAACTTCCGTGGCGGCGGGTTCTCCAGCCACTACACCACCCAGGCCGAAATGCCCTGCACCATGATCCGTTTGAATCTGGTCAAGGGTCTGGGTCCCGTTCTGCAGATTGCAGAAGGCTGGACTGTCAACCTGCCCGAAAAGGTCTCCGACACACTGATGGAGCGCACCAACCCCACCTGGCCCTGCACCTGGTTTGCACCTCGCTGCGACGGCAAGGAAGGCTCCCCCTTCAAGACCGCTTATGAGGTTATGATGAACTGGGGCGCTAACCACGGCGCTATCTCCTACGGTCACATCGGCGCTGACCTGATCACTATGTGCTCTATGCTGCGCATCCCCGTATGTATGCACAACGTTCCCGAGGACGAGATTTACCGTCCCGCTTGCTGGAACGCATTCGGCATGGACAAGGAAGGCCAGGACTACCGCGCCTGCGCTACCTACGGTCCTATGTATAAATAATAACCCAATAAAGCGGCGGTCCACCGACCGCCGCTTTTCCAAATCATCTGGAGGTACTCATTATGTTAAAAAACATCCCTTCCATTCTCTCCCCGGAGCTACTTAAGGTTTTGGCAGAAATGGGTCACAGCGACCGCATTTGCATCGGCGATGGCAACTTCCCCGGCGCTTCCATGGCAAAGGCCAAGGGCGCGATCTTCCTGCGGGCAGACGGCCACGGCGTGCCGGAAATTCTGGACGCTATTTTGCAGGTGATCCCCACCGACACCTATGTGGAAAAGCCCGTAGTGCTGATGGAGAAAATGGAGTGCGACAAGGATCTGGAGATTCCCGTATGGGAAACCTACAAGCAAATCGTCTCCAAGTATGATAGCCGCGGCGCAGGTGCCGTTGGCAACATTGACCGCTTTGATTTTTATGACGAAGCCAAGGACTGCTACTGCATTTTGCAGACCGGCGAGTCCGCCATTTATGCCAATGTAATCGTGCAAAAAGGTGTTATCAAATAATTATGAATAAGCTTTTATCCATTCTGGAAATTGTTTTGCCGGTTTTTTTGGCGCTGGGGCTGGGTATGCTTTGCCGGAGCAGAAAATTATTATCCCGGGAAGGCGTCGAAAATCTGAAAAAAACCGTTATTGACATTACGCTGCCCTTTGTTTTGCTGAATGCTTTTGCTTCTGCAGAATATTCCCCCCGGACGCTTCTGCAGCCGGTCACCACGTTTATTCTCTGCTTCGTGGCGCTGGCGCTGGGTTTTTTAGCGGTGCGTTTATTTAAAATCAAAAGCCGCAGCGCGCCTTTCTTTGCCTCTGGCTTTGAAGTAGGCATGCTGGGTTACGCTTTGTTTGCTCTGCTGTTTCCCACAGAAAGTCTGTCCAAACTTGCGTTGCTGGATATTGGACACACTTTGTTTGTCTTTACCATATTCAAAATTTTACTTTCCGGAAAGACAGACCTGAAAGCCATCGCCCGGGACATGGCAACCACCCCCATCCTATGGGCCATTGCCGCAGGCGTTTTGATCAGCGTCACCGGCCTTTACGGAAAAATGGGAGATTGGGGCATTCTGGGCATTTTTAACGGCATAACAGACTTTCTGGGAGCGCCTACGGGCATGATTATATTGCTGGCCGTAGGCTATGACCTGGTGCTGAAGGAAGTCTCTTGGAAAGAGACCTTCTTCTTGATTGCTATGCGGCTGTGTATTGTGGCAATTTGTTTTGTTCTTGCCATCGCTCTGAACCGCACTGTACTAAATGGCGCGCTGTTTGAGGCCGGTTTGCTGCTGATGGTGATTTTGCCGCCACCGTATGTCATTCCCGTATTCGCCAACAAACCGGAAGAACGGGTGCAGGCTTCCTCTGCAATTTCCGCCTTAACATTGGTTACTATCATCCTGTTTGCGCTTTTAGCTGTTTTCCTTGGCATGCAATAATTGAAAACCCGGAAGCCGTCGCTTCCGGGTTCTTCTTTTAATGATGATGGTGATGATGGCAGCCGTGGTTAACGGGCGCTTTTATACAGCAATGCTTTTCGTGGCAGTCCTCATGTTCTGTTTCCATCTCCAAGGTAGCATGGATGATGCCGTGTTCATTCAGTTCCTCCCGAACCGCAGCCTTGACTTCGTAGGCATCCCCATGGTACACGATGTGCATGGTGGCATAATGGCTTTGACCGTCCATAGTCCAAAGATGCAGATGGTGCACATCCACCACTTCCGGAATTTCCAAAAGGTGGGCTGTTACTTCCTTCGGACAAACACCTTTTGGTGATTTTTCCAGAAAAATGTCCAGCGCCTCTTTCAAATTCTTAATAGCATGAATCAGTATGAACACCGCCACGCCAATGGACATAATGGGATCCAGTAAGGAAATATCCACAAAACGCATAACCAGCGCGCCAATCAGCACCACGATCCACCCCAGCACATCCTCCAGCATGTGCAGATTCACCGCCTTTTGATTCAGCGAATCGCCGTCTCTGGTAAACCACGCGGCGCAGAAATTTACCGCCGCACCAACAATGGCAAAAAGAATCATGCCATCATAGTTGATCTGCACCGGGTGAAGGATCCGGTCAATGGCGTTGTAAATCACGACCACCGAGCCAAGCAGCAAGATCAGCGTAATAAACACGCTGCCCATAACACCATAGCGGCCGTAGCCGTAAGTATGGGTCTCATCGGGGCTGCGTTTGCTTTTACGCTCCAGAAAATAGGAAACGCCAATGGCGGCAGCATCCCCCAAATCATGCACCGCGTCAGATACAATGGCCACGCTGCCGGTAATCGTGCCGCCAATAAATTCAAATACAGAAAAAGCCAGATTCAAAATAAATGCCACCAAAATATTCTTCTGCGCTTTCATAAAGCCTCCTTTGTTGACATTCCAAGAAGTTTCATAGTATAATATATTCGTTAACGAACATTTTGTTCGCTTTTATTATAGGCTTGGTAATATCCAAAACACAACATGCGACTTTTCCATTTTGTTCGAAACGGAACAAAATTCAAAAAAATGTATGGAGGCTTTTATGGACAGACGGCAAAGAAAAACAAGACAGGCGATTTTTGAGGCATTTACCCAATTGCTGTCAGAAAAGAGTGTCAATCAGATTACTGTCGGTGAAATCATTGACCGGGCAGATATTGGCAGGGCTACCTTCTACGCCCATTTTGAAACCAAGGAGTATCTTCTGAAGGCCTTGTGTGAGGAGTTGTTTTGTCACATCTTCGATGCCGCCGGGCATCATACCGGACACAAACACATTTTTGACTGCGATGCGCCGGACTCGGTGTTTGCGCATCTGTTTCAACACGTGTATAAAAACGATCATCATATTTTAGACCTGCTCTCCTGCCAAAGCAGTGATGTATTCCTGCAATATTTCAAAATTGGTCTGGTGGGTCTGATTGAAAAACAATACGCCCTTTTTGAAGCAAGCAAAGCGGAAGCACTCCCCCGGGATTTTTGGGTTAACCATATTGCTGCCGCTTTTGTGCAGACCATTCGCTGGTGGGTAGCAAACAAAATGGTGCAAACCCCGGAGCAAATCACCGACTACTTCCTGCTTTCTGTAAATGCAAGAACATGACAAATCCCCGAGCCTCATGGCTCGGGGATTTTGTCTTGTAATCAATCGTTAAACTCCCAGAGGACTTCCCGGATGATCTCGCTGACTGTGGGATGGGGGAAGATGATCTGCCGGGCGTCGGTAACCCGCATTTGCATTTCGATCATTTCTGCCGCGCCCCAGACCATTTCGCCGGTATACGCGCCAATCATATGCACGCCTAGAATGTTACGCCGTTTTTTGTCAATGATGATCTTACACAGACCGTCTGCGCCCTCATTTTCCGCCACGAACCGACCGGAGTACATCATGGACAGCTTCTTGACTTCATAATCAATGTTCCGCGCCTTGCAATCTTCCTCGGTCTTGCCCACAGAGGCAATTTCCGGCTGGGTGTAGATTACAGAAGGATTGGCATGGTAGCGCATCGCGTCCACCTTGCCCAAAATGTGGTTGACCGCCACTTCCGCTTCCCGGTATGCGGTGTGGGCCAGCATATACTTGCCGTTGACATCGCCGATGGCGTATACGTCAGGCACATTGGTACGGCAAAAAGTGTCTGTCACAATGCCGGGTCGCTCGCACTTGACACCGATGATCTCCAGACCGATGTCAGCGATGTTGGCCCGGCGGCCAATGGACAGCAGGACCTTGTCCGCCGCCACAGAAACCTTCGCGCCGTCCGGTGCTTCTGCTACAACCGTTCCCGGCTCCATGGACAAGCACTTATGCCCCAGCAGGAAGGTAATGCCCTTGGCTTCCAGTTCTTTTTGGAGTCTGCCGGAAATCTCCCGGTCTGTGGCGCCGGCAATGTGATCCAGCATTTCAATAACTGTTACTTTGGAGCCGACAGTTGCATAGTAAGCCGCCATTTCCAAACCGATGACACCGCCACCGATAATTGCCAGTTTTTCCGGAATTTCCGTTAAGTCCAGCACCTCCCGGTTCGTCAGCACAAAGTCACCCAGATTTTCCTTTACGCCGGGAATAGGCGGTACAACCGCGGAAGAACCGGTAGCAATGATCAACTTCCTGCCGGTGTAGGTATTGCCTGCGGCACTGACCGTGAAGCCATCGGCTGCCTTGCCGGTAATGGCTGCCGTTTCCATAACAACCGTAACGCCATGGGCCTTCATTTTGGCCTTAACTCCGGAAACCAGCGTCCGGACAACCTTGGCTTTTCTGGCAATGACTGCCTTCTGATCGATCTTTACATCGTTACAGCTGACGCCGTATGCCGCCCCATGGAGCGCATGATCATAATGCTTGGCAGAATTCAGCAGTGCCTTGGAGGGAATGCACCCCTCGTTCAGACACACACCGCCCAGGCTGCGTTTTTCAAAGAGCAGGGTTTTCAACCCCGCGTGGGCTGCTCTTTCTGCTGCCAGATAGCCGCCGGGGCCGCCACCGATCACAATCAAATCATATATCTGCATGGAAGTTTCTCCTTTTCGTGCGATTTTCATTTTTCTATATCATACTATGAAACCGTCGCGCAAGCAAGGGAAAAATCTGTTTTCCAGAAAAAGGACACCCCAAGGGCAACACTCCATAAGAACGTATTTGTTTTGAACAGTCCCTTTTCCCTTTAACCGCATAAAAAATTGCCGAAATGCGTCAGCATTCCGGCAATTTTGTTATTTGTTAATGAAAAAAGTTACTACTTCAAAACTGCTTCGCTCCTGAAATGGGCGATAGTTTCTGCCAGATAAGGAAAAAGCGCAGAAATACTTTGTGTATTTCCAGTATTTTTTTCTGAACTATGGCGGAATTTTCCGCCATTTTCAGGCATTGCTTCCTTATGGGGCGCGTTGCCCGAGCGATGTCCTTTTGCGCTTATTTCAAGAATACTTCGATAACAGGAACCAGTGTATCCGGTTTTACCGTAGGCAGCAGGAAGATGTTGTCCATTTTGCTGCAAACAAAACCGTCTGCCGGGTTGAACTTAACCTCACTGCCGTCGTGGAGGAACTGGGCGTATTCCACCTTGTCCACAAGGCAGGGCATATACAGGGTCTGATAAGGGTACTCCAAAAGGTGGATGTAAAGCCGCTTGCCATCTACACTTTGGGTCAGGCGGCAGCCGTTGGGGGTAACGAACTCCGGCTCTGCCATAGTACAGCCGTAAATGGAGCGACTGTTATATTTCATCCACTGTTCATAGACTTCCAAAGCCTTATCCGCCCGGTGGTCAAAGCAACCTCTGCCGGTAGGGCCTACATTCATAATCAGGTTGCCGCCAAATGAAACAGACTTAATCAGCAAAGCAATCAGCTGCTCCGGGCTTTTCCAGGTCTGCTCGTCCCGATAGTAACCCCAGCTGCCGGAGAAGGTGTTGCAGGCCTCCCAGGTAACCAGTTCTTTTGTTTCGGGATGCTTGACCCACTCCTCCACCTGTAACTGCTCCGGTGTCCAGATGTCCTGGTCGATGCCGGTGCGGTTGTTAATAATGACCTCCGGCTGCAGATTGCGGACGGTTTCAATGAGCTTTTCCGACTCCCACTCGTCCTTGCCCTTGCCGCCCATCCAGGGGGCGGAATAGGTCATATCCTCTGCCTTATAGGAAAAGTCCATCCACAGAATGTCGATCTTACCATAGTTGGTAAACAGCTCCGTCAGCTGATCACGCATATACTGGGCGTATTTTTTCATATCCCGATTGCCGTTAATGGCCTCTGCGTCCGGGTGTCTGCGCAGGGGATGGGTGCCGTCCAGCAAAAAGTCCGGATGGTGCCAATCAATCAGAGAATAGTAAAGACCGATCCGCAGGCCCTCCGCCCGGAAGGCCTCCACATATTCCTTGACCAGATCTCTGCCGCAGGCAGTGTTGGTAACCTTGTAGTCGGTATACTTGCTGTCAAAGAGACAGAAACCCTCGTGGTGCTTGGTGGTAAACACCGCATATTTCATACCGGCGGCCTTGGCTTTTTTTGCCCACTGTCTGGCGTCGAACATATCCGGGTCAAAATGGTCGAAATACTTTTGGTATTCCTCCGGGGGGATCTCCTCCCGCATCTGAAGCCACTCGTGGCGGCCGGCAACGGAGTACAGGCCAAAATGGATGAACATACCGAACCGGTCCTGAACGAACCACTCTGTATTGCCGGGAGAGGGTCTTCTTTTATAGCTTGACATTTTTCTACCTCCAAGTTAAGATATGTATATTATGGTTTCACTTTATCAAATAAGAACATGAAAAACAATGTATATTTGTGCTTAAAATATGGAGTTTTTGGTATGATTATTGAGAAGAACACCGCCTTGTGCCTTCCATCGGAAAATTTCACCTTTTCCGTTATTTCGGCAGGAAATGCTTTTTGCGACCACAACTGGCAAGCCACGGAAATTACCCCGTCTTATACCCGTGTGTATTACATTGTCAGCGGCCGCGCAAAAATTGAAACCGCCCAAGGTCCGCAAGACCTTGTAGCCGGTAATTTATATGTGCTTCCCACAGGCATTTCCTTTTCCTACAGTTGTAATGACAAAATGCAGCAGCTTTATTTTCACATCACATTGACCAACACTTATGGAGCAGATATTTTGCGTGGCATCCACACGGTTCTTTCTAAAAAAGTATCCGGAGCGCATATAGAATCGCTGCTAAAGCTGTTTAACGAAGACAGCATCGTCAGCAGAGGTTTCTTAAAGGCGCTGCTCCACACAGATATCTTTTCCCTGCTGCAGGATAATCATATTCAGGTGCAGAACAACCATCTGTCCGAACCGATTCAAAAAGCAAAGCTTTTTATTGAGGAGCATCTCTCTGCATCCATAACCACCGAAACCATTTGCGCGCAGCTTTCCATTTCCCCCACCACCCTCTCCCGGAAGTTCCGGGCAGAAATGGGCATTCCCATCGGCAAATATATTGACGGTTTGGTAATGCGTCAGGCAGAAAGCATGCTCATCAATACTGACCTTCCGCTGTCTGTCATCAGTGAAAGGCTGGGTTTTTACGACCAGTTCTATTTCTCCCGGCGATTCAAGGAAAAGTATTCTCTCCCACCATTAAAATACCGCAAGCTGCACCAACCGTAGTGCCGTAAGAAGTCCTCATTTTTACAGAATGAGGGCTTTTTTACAGTTCAATTTCCATATTATCCACAGCCCGCAAAACCGGAAGTGGCGCGAGCATTCGGGTTGCCGTCATCACCGACTCCAGAAACTTGTCGGAATAATGCTGAAAGCACAGCCGCTTCAGATTGCTGTTGCCCGCAAACAAAGGCACATACGCCGTGGCATCAAAATGCGCCGCCTCGCAGATAGCCAAATCCAGTGGTTGTTCCAAAACCGACACCGGAAAGTCGGTTCCCGGCGCTTTACTGGTAAGATCGCCACTGAAGTACACCCGTTTCCCCTCTGCCTCCACCAGATAGCCAAAGGACATTTCGATATGCTTGGTCGTAAACGCCGTTACCCGCAGCGCGCCGTCATCAAACACAACGCCCTCCCTTACGGGACGGTATTCAAATTCCCGCAAGCTGCTTCCGTTGCACTGCAGCCAAGCTTCGATGGCAGCCTTTGTCTGTTTCAAACGGTTGGGTAAATAAATAATCGGCTGGGCAGCTTTATAGTACCAATTGCAATGGTCAATAAAAGAAATCAACCCGTCGGTATGGTCACCGTGCATGTGCGTGATAAAGATCGCCTTCACCGACTCCACCGGAATATTGCGCACCGGCAGGTCCTCAATAGCCTGACAACCCATGTCAATGAAATAGAAATTGCTTTCCACTTGTATCATTGCGCAGGAACAGCGTCTTCCCGGTTCGGGAAAGCCGTGACTGGAACCTAAAAAAACAATTTTCACAATGTCACCTTCTTAAACAGCCGGAATCTTTGTTTTATCCTATCACAAGCATCGGCAAAATGCAAGCAACGCCCCGGAATACAGCTGATATAGTCCCCTTAGAGTAGACACTCGAAATAACAAAATTTTCGAGACTACGCTAAGGGGATTATTTTTATGGCAAGGAAATTAAAGAAATATAGCCCAGAATTAAAGCAACAAGCGGTACAGGATTATCTCTCTGGC
>JAZOUW010000016.1:0-6738 GCA_045658385.1 Faecousia sp. | reverse complement strand
GCCTTGGTGGCGAACATGGTACCAACCTGGCTACGCAGACCCTTACCCAGGTCTTCCAGGGAAGCGCCAACAGCCAGACCGTCTTCGGAGAAAGCGGACTGAGTACGGCCATAAACGATCTGCAGGAACAATTCACGCATTGCGGTGTTGATAGCATCACACACCAAGTCAGTATTCAGAGCCTCCAGCAGAGTCTTACCGATCAGAATCTCGGAAGCCATAGCTGCGGAGTGGGTCATGCCGGAGCAACCCAGAGTTTCCACCAGAGCCTCCTCAATGATGCCCTCCTTAACGTTTAGGGTCAGCTTGCAGCAGCCCTGCTGGGGAGCGCACCAGCCGATGCCGTGGGTAAAACCGCTGACATCCTTAATCTCCTTGACCTGTACCCACTTGCCCTCTTCGGGAATGGGAGCGGGGCCGTGGTAGGCACCCTTGGCCACGGAGCACATATGCTGTACTTCTGCACTATAAATCATGGCAAATTTCCTTTCTGTTATTGAATTGGCTTTTTAATAAAAAAAGCCCAAAATTTCCACAAATATTATACAGATAAGCTGTGCAAATGTCAATGATTCACAGAAAAAAACAGCGAAAGGAAATTGAAATTTAACCGCATGGTTTTTTCAATTTTGTTTATACTAACAACATCATGAAAAAAAGGAGGAAAAAGCTATGAACTGCAATGCCAATAAGAGTATCGAATGCACAGTGCATCAGTGCGCTTTCCATTGCGATGATGCAAATTTCTGCTCTCTGGAGCGCATTATGGTGGGTACCCATGAAGCAAATCCCACCCAGGACCAGTGTACCGACTGCATGTCCTTCCGCAAGAAATAATGTAAATTTGATCGCGGCAGGTGGATCTGCCGCGATTTTCTACTTGACCAAATTCAGGAAAATGTTATGATAAATACATAAATTTGTCATAAATATATTTTATGCTAGTTAGAAAGACCTTGTGGAGGCTGTATTATGGATAATGAAAATGTTTATTTTGAGGATCAAACAAGCAAAAATGAGGAAACCTTTGTTTCCCCGTATGCCAACTCTCCTTATCAGGCGGTAGAGCCGGAACTGCCCAAGAAAAAGGAAAAAAAGAAAAAAGGCAAGGCCTTGACTGCTGCTTTGCTGTTGTTGACTGTGGTTGCAGTAGCTTGCAGTATTTTTTCTGTTTGCGTAAGTCTTAACCTTAGTCGGCAGTTGGATGTATTCCGTCAGGCAATGGAAAACAAGTTCAACGTGCAACAGGTGCAAACAAATAATGGCGCATCCGGTTCTCAAGGTGAAATTCCGGAGGAAGGTCTGACACCTGGCGAGGTATATGACCGGAACATGAAGGCTGTAGTGGCCATTTCCAACCAGTCGTTGACTACCAATTTGTTCGGGCAGGTTTCTGAAACGGCATCTTCCGGTTCAGGTTTCCTTATTTCTTCCGACGGCTATATCGTAACCAATTACCATGTGGTATCCGGCGCAACAACCTTGAAGGTCATTACCTGGGATAGCCAGGAACACAACGCAACGCTGGTAGGCGGTGATGCCGGCAATGACTTGGCTGTTTTGAAAATCGAGGGTGACAATTTTGATTATGCTACTCTTGGCAACAGTAATGCTATGGCAGTAGGTGACCGCGTAGCCGCAATCGGTAATCCTCTGGGTGAGCTGACGTCCACCTTGACGGTAGGCTATATCAGCGCAACAGACCGGGCGGTAAATACTGACGGCACTTATATCAATATGCTCCAAACAGATGCGGCAATCAACTCCGGCAACTCCGGTGGTCCGTTGTTTAATATGCGCGGAGAGGTAATTGGCATTACCACTGCCAAGTATTCCGGAACCAGCACTTCCGGCGCAACCATTGAGGGCATTGGCTTTGCCATGCCCATTGACGATGTTGCGACTATGATCACGGATTTAAAAGATCACGGTTATATCACCGGCGCATATCTGGGCGTTATGGTGCAGGATGTAAATGCGGAAGCAGCGCAGATGTACGGATTTCCCACCGGCGCATATGTTGTAGAAGTGACCGAAGGCAGCTGCGCACAGAAAGCGGGCATTCAAGCAAAAGATATTATCATCAATATCGGTGGCTACGATACACCCGGTATGTCTGATTTGACCAAGTCATTGCGTAAGCTTGAAGCAGGACAGGAGACTACGATTACAGTATACCGCAGCGGCAAGCAGATCGATTTCGAAATCACGCTGGACGAAAAACCGAAGCCCAGCGATACTACCGAACAGGAGACCCAACCGCAGCAACAGCAACAACAGCAGCAAGAACAGCAATCGGGTAGCTGGGGCGGCATGTTCCCGTTCTTTGGATTCGGCGGTTAATAAAATGATTAAGCGCAACCTGCATTCGTAGGTTGCGCTTTTGTCGAAAAATGTCGAAAAAATATACCGGTCAAAGGATTGCAATGTGGCGTTCGTTGTGGTATCGTATACTTACAGATAATCATAAGGGGGCAGGGAAATGCACAGATTGCTGATTGCCGATGCAACTGAAGTTTTCGGCAATGCGCTGAAAAAGCAGCTTCAGGGTCGGTATTTGATTCAAACGTGCTGTGACGGAACCGCGGCACTGGATAAAATCAGCGATTTTGATCCCGATATTTTGCTCATTGATTTACGGCTTCCTGGTGCGGACAGTCTGACGGTGATTCGAAGCCTGCGGTCCTCCGGAAGAAACACCAAGGTGGTAGTCATGTCCGGCTATACCGGAGAATATGTGTTGTCTGCTTTGGAATCGATGGGCGTTGAATATGTATTTTCCAAGCCTTGCGATCTGGGCGCTGTAGTATGTTGCATCCGGGATTT
Organism: Faecousia sp.; assembly: GCA_045658385.1. Lineage (GTDB taxonomy): Bacteria > Bacillota > Clostridia > Oscillospirales > Oscillospiraceae > Faecousia. The sequence goes on along the minus strand of JAZOUW010000016.1, from coordinate 3,912 downwards.
GGGTAGACAGATTTGCCGCGCTGAAGGATGGGATTTGGAAAGCGAAGCAGACCGGTTGCTGCTTTCTCTGGGGTTTCGTATGGGAAGAACTGCCTATCAATGCACTTTTGATGCATTGTGTATGAAGTATGAACACTTCTATTGCGGTACGACGAAAGAACTGTATCCGGCGGTTGCAAAGAAACATGGCGGTAATGCGAAGCAAGTGGAAAAGGCAATCCGGGACGCAATTCACGCAGCTTGGGCGGCCAGCAATCAAAGCCTTTGGAAACTCTATTTTGCGCCGAAAGCAGATGCAGAAACTTACTGCCCCAGCAACGATGAATTTTTATCAAGGATGGCAAAGGCACTGATGTGCAGACAGCGATTGAAACTGCCCTTTGCAGGAGAAATGTAAAACAAGAAAGCAGATACCCACCCGGGTATCTGCCTTTTTATTGGTACGCTGGAAGGGACTCGATATGCATTTTTGCTCCTATAGAGCAAAAATTAAGGTAGCCACCAGTGTTTGCACTGGTGTCAGCAAGTGTCCACAGGACACTTGCATTTAGATGGGTTCAAGTCCCTTCGCGTAGCGAACAAAAAAGCAGACACCCAAAAGGGTGTCTGCCTTTTTTGTTGGTACGCCGGAACACACAATATCCGAAATGTCGGACAGGGTCAGTGTGGCGGTGTTATTCTTGGACAGATTGAATGTCATTACGAAGCGCCGACCATTGCCGCCGTTCGTGTCATAAATGTATACGGAATTCAACAGGGTATCAATTACCTTTCGCTGATACTCCGGATCATGGATATCGCCGCCCCGGAAAGACAGCAGCCAATGTGCAATGCGTTCTTTGGTCAGGGTCGGCTTTTTTCTGCGCTCCCGGTCAATCTTGCATTCCAGATCCTGTTTCTGTTCCTCCAGCTCCAGCAGCCTGTCCTTGGTGCTTGCGGTGGCAATGCCCTGTTCCATCAGATCCAGAATGTTCTTCAGCCGGGTGGTAGTATCATCCAAAGATTGCTCTAAGCTCACTAGCAGCCGTGTATCGGCACGTTCCTTCTCGTATAGGGCTGCGGCCTTGGTGGAGATCTCTTCGATATTTTCATCAGTGAGCGCCTTCTCCACTATATGCTTCACCACAAAGGCTTCCAGCCACTCTTTCTTTTCTGTTTTCTTCTGACAGGCATTAGCACTGCGTTTACGACAGGCGCATTTGTAATAGTGATATGTGGTGCCGTGCCGGGAAGTACCGCTCTCACCAATCATGGGAGATCCACAGTGACCACAGAATACCTTTGTTGTGAGCAGGTAGTCTGTGGTAGCCTTTGCTTTAGCTCTTGCGGAATAGTTGTGCTTCAGCCGGGCCTGCACCCGGTCAAATAGTTCTGTGCTGATAATCGCCGGTATGCCACCCTCCACGCACACATCCTCATACTCATATATGCCGATATACTTTCTGTTCCGCAGGATCGTGTGCAGGCTGTTCCGGGGGAAGTCTTTCCCCCTTGCAGTCTTATAGCCTTTTTCGTTGCAATAGGCAATCACCTGCGTGGCGGAGGTGCCGTCTGCATAAAGCTGGAAGATCTCCTGGACCACTTTTGCGCCAACAGGCTCTACCTCCCACTTATCGTCTTTGCCCTTCTGATAGCCCAGGCAAAGCCCACCGGTGGTCTTGCACTGTAATGCGTTCTCCATCATTCCTCGCCTCACATTTCTGGATAGATTTTCGGAGTAGTATTCAGCATAGCCTTCTAGTACGGATTCCAAAATAATGCCTTCAGGTCCGTCTGGGATTGACTGCTTGGCATAGAACACCCGGACACCGTTCTTTTTCAGCCGTGCCTTGTACATGGCAGAATCGTACCTGTTCCGGGCGAAACGGTCCAGGGTGTACATCAAGACACCACGGAAGTGCCCTTTCTCGCTGTCCTTTATCATTCTCTGGAAATCATCGCGCTTATCAGTCTTGCCGGACAATGCTCGGTCAATGTATTCACCTACGACTGTCCAGCCGTTCCGTTCCGCAAATGCTCTGCACTCCCGTAGCTGACCCTCTATGGACTCTTCACGCTGCCCTTGGCTGGAATACCGGGCATATATTACCACCGGGAAATAATCGCTCAGTGCCTCGGTGGAAAGTGTGTTGTATGGTATATTTGGCATAGAATTCTCCTTGCTTTTGCGAAGGGGATATGATACCATTATCAGGTAGAAATCCCCTATCGTAGTGGGTTGGGTGATTTTCTCACGACCTCCCGGTGTTGGTAGCACCGGGAGGTCATTTTAATTTCAGGGACATTCATCCGTTGTCGGTAGATCTACTGTATTTAGCCGGTACTCTGCCAGCTCCACGCTTACACCAATGCTGTCTGCCAAGATCTGCACTGGAAAGCCGAAAAACATTGTTATATCATCATCGGAGTACAACAGATTGATCGCAAAGCGGTCTGCCTCAATCTCGTATGTATTGACCTTAAAATATGTGTGTGTATCCAAAAAAATGCGGTTATACCCTCGATGCAGCAGTACATGACCGATCTCATGACCGCATACAAAGCGCGATTCCCATTCGTCCAGGGCGCTGTCTATGTAGATGATCGTGCAGCGTTTAACGAACTGATAAAAGCCGCGTACACCTTTTAATGGTGTTAGAATCACCACATATCCCAATGCCTTGGCAATCTCAAATGGATCGCGGGTCTTGTATTTCTGCACCAGAGACTCCGCCATGCGTTTCAACTCCATGGGCGTTTATCCCTTCCTGTACTTCTTAGGTGTAAATCTTTCCTTGTTTTTAAGCTTAGCAGCCTCCAGCCCCAACTTCATAGCAGACCGGATACTCTCTCTGGCCTCGTCACTCATTGGGTCTCCATCAAACATCAGATCTCCGCTGTTGTCGAGCTGGGACATAATGCGCTCTAAATCCCGAGCAATATCGCGCTCATCCTTCCCTGTAAGGGTGGGTGCTGTTTTTTTATCTTCGCCGGTCATTAAAAAGTTTACAGAAACTGATAAATATTCTGCTACCTGTACAAGACGGTTAGACGGTAGCACGCCCTTACGCAATTGACCAATATAACCATTAGCAAAACCTAAATCCCTTTCGAGCTTTGAAATTGGTATTTTTCTTTCCTTACATATGGTTTTGATTCGTTCTACGCAGTTCATAGAGTGACCTCCAAAATAAATTAGAGAAAAGCCTAAAAATTGTGTTGACATTTTAGAGAACACCCTATATAATGGCGTTAAGGATTTAGAGAAAAGCCTAAATACATAAAGAGTTCTCAAATGGGTTTGTGGTAATTCACATTTTAGAATATTCTCTAATATTTGTCAATGTTTTTCTCTAAATTCCTCTAAAAAACTAATAGGAGGTGTTTATTTGATTTACGAAAATGTTGTTTCCTTGTGCAAAAGAGCACGTATCAGCATTGCCCGACTAGAAATTGAGACTGGTATTGGGAACGGAACAATCGGAAGATGGAAGAAATCTTCCCCTAATGTGGAAAATGTCAAGAAAATTGCAGATTTCTTCGGCGTGACTGTGGATAGCTTGATTTCTTCTCCTAGTACAAACTAACACAATCTCATAAACTGGGCAAAAAGGAGGTACAAACAGCGTGAACACAAAGTTAACCGATCAGCAAATCGAATCCCTAGCCTGGCCGTTAGCTCGTATGGCGGATGCCATTATAGACTACTACAAAGATCCAGAACACGAGGCAGCTTTCCAGGCGTGGTACTTAGAGAAGTATGGACACCCAGCACCGGAAGGTGTGTAAAAAGGAGGAATAACAATGGATCAACTTGAAAAGCAGATGTTTAACATCATCAACCGCAATCACGACTGCAAAGCTATGGCAGATCGGCTGAATGCCATCTCTGCCCGGAGAAGAAAGAAGGGTAAGAAATGATAGACAAGGAAT